>NZ_CBFIIK010000124.1:0-7400 GCF_965662675.1 Roseicyclus sp.
ATCCCCCCTGGCATTGGCAGCCGCGGGATGAAGGTGATAACAAATTGTTTTTATTGATTTTTAATCCCGATGCGGCATGCTTTGACCATCGTACTTCGCAGAATGGGGTTGCGCATGGAAAAATCCGAGACCGCCTTGATGCTCAAAGGCTATGGGCTGACCACCGCCGAGATGATCTATCGCCTGCCGGATCATCGACATGTGCTCAACAGCTTCGTCTGGCAGGATTACGATCTCGCCCCCGATTACCCGCGGCTTTTCGATTTCATCGCCTATTGGCAGGACGCAATCGACGGGCCGCTGCATTCGGTGCGGTTCGTGCATCGCAAGCTGATCGCACCGGGCGAATGGCGCAATGTGACGGGTGAATTCACCTATCACTAGGCGCGCGGGCCGCCGCGATCCACAGGCCCATCAGCGCCAAGCTGGCGATGCCGTTCCACGACGCCATCGACAGGCCGAGCATCGACCATGCGACCTCGGTGCACAGCACGATGCCCTCGCCTTGGGTCGGGTCGAGCAGGGTGGCCATGTCCATCGCGCCCAGATCCTCGCCGCCACCCGTGCAGGCGAGGTTCAGCGTCCACCATGCGCGCTCGACGCCCGTATGGAGCAGCGCGATACCCGCCCCTGTCAGCATCGATAGCGCGCCTGCGATCGCAACGATTGCGCGGGGCAGGACAAGACCCACGGCCCCAAGCGCCACCGCCACCGCATGCGGCCAGCGCTGCCACAGGCACATGGCGCAAGGCGCAAGCCCGCCGATATATTGAAAGCCGAAGGCGCCAAGCAGCATCGCGGCCGATCCCGCACCCGCCAGCGCCATGAGATATTTGCGTTGCATCATCTTTACCCTCCGATCCACGCCAAGATCAGGCTTGCGGCGGTCGCACCCGCGACCAGCAATGTGCCGATCCATACCGCGCCGACGATCATGCCCAGAACGACCAGAATTCCGTCGCGCTGCAAGAGCCCGATGGCGACGATCGCTACACCCACGCCCGGAATGGTATTCGTGCCGGGGAGCGGCACAAGGATCGACGCGCTGAAAGCCAAGAGTGCCAGCCCCACCAGTTGATCGAGTGGTCGCCGTGTCAGCACCGCGAGGCGCGGGCGGCTCACCGCTTCGATTCGCTTCAGCCAAGGGTCCGCGCGCCGGGCCAACGCCGCAAGGCTGGCCGTCGCTACCCGTCTGTTCCCCAACTTGCGCGGCAGCCACGGCGCGCTGCGGCCCAACACCATCTGCGCCGCGATGAACAAAAGCGGCAAGGCCACGATCTGCGGCACGCCGTAAAGGAAAGGAATGCAGCAGGGCAGGGCCAGAACCAGAAGGAACAGGCCAAAGGCGCGGTCGTGCAAATGATCCAATACCCAAGCAAGCGTGACCGTGTCGCCCTCTGCCTCTGCGACCAGATGGTCGAGCTGCTGGGCGATCGTGATCGGCGCATCGAAGGGCTCTGCCATCGGTCGGTCTCCTGGTGGTGGGCCTGAAAGCAGGCCAACGATCACGACTCGGGGGTGTCGGTATCAAACCGCAAGCTGGCATGCCAGCGGCCCGATCCTCGCCGCTGCCTTTGCAGGCGACGACGCGCTGCATGGATTTGGGCTGGACGAAGCCGGGCCGGCGCGCTATCGAACCAGCCGTGCCCGAGTGGTGGAATTGGTAGACGCAGCGGATTCAAAATCCGCCGCCGAAAGGCTTGTCGGTTCGAGTCCGACCTCGGGCACCACCTCCCACGAATCAAGTTTGTTCTCGATACCCCCGTTTTGGGGTGCGCCGTGGGTCATCATGCACAAACAGGCCGAAATTTGATCGCAACGGACCGGGCCAATTGTGGCAAGGACAGGGCGGGCCGCGGCATTGTTTCCCCCACGGAACAGGTTTGTCGTTTCCTGTGGGTAGACAATCGACCGCCGGCTCTGCGGCTGCGCGCGCCGCCGCGCGCCTGCGTTAATACCGGATTTTTCGCTTTTCAGCCAAAAAACAAACGCTTGGCTTTCTGCAGATCGTCACGGGTTCCGAAACAATCGCGGCAGAGATTGTGGCAAAGCCCGCCTGATTGGGCCTCATCCAACGAGACTTTCGCCATGTTATTGAAAATTTTTCCTTCTGACTTGGGCTGGTTGCGCGTATTCATAAAGACAGCCCGACTGGGGGGCGATGTCTGCATAGGCCACGGGGGCGGCCGCACGACCTGCGATTTTGACCGCAGGAGTGATGTGCGCCGTCTGTCGGTCAGAATGACCGCAAAAGGTTGCACATCGGTTACGCCACATGCCGTGGCGAAGCCGGTGTAGATGCGTTTGGTCGACGCATCCCATCACTCCCCGGAATGAATCGGATGCGTGCGGTCCGCCCAGTGGCCTGCATCATCGCCTGAAGGTCGTTTGTTTTTGTTGTCCGCTTGTCGGACAGGTCGATGTTTCGGCCACCTGTGGAGAGTAACGAGATGACGCTGTTTTTTTTCGACAAGAAAAATGCCTCCATTTCCGGCCGTTTGGTTGAAGACAGCAACAGGGATTTCACAGAAATTGCGACCGGTGGCGGGTTCGAAGCGGGCTTCGACGGCATCCGGGTCGAGCTGCTGAATTCCAGCGGGCATGTCATCGCCACGGCCTTCACAGATCACAGCGGGCGTTACACCTTCGGCAATCTCAGCTCGGGTAGCTACCGTGTGCGCGTTCCCACGGAAATCGAAGGCCAGACGCTTGCAACCAAGAATGTCGGCGGTTCCGGCATCGACAGCGATGCGAACACAAATGGCGTGACCGATGTGATCCATCTTTCGTCGGGGCAACGGCTGAACGAAGTTGATGTCGTCTACGGCGATTATCCCGACGGGGTGGTCGACGGCGCCGAGACGGGCGAGATTATGGGCGTGGGTTACGCCGATACGCAGGGCGACCTCATCACCGAAGGTGCCGACACGATCTTCGGCAATGGCGGCGATGACGACATCCGCGCCGCTGGCGGCAGCGATTTCATCTCGGGTGGCACGGGCAATGATACCGTCGATGGTGGCGCGGGCAATGACACCGTCAGCGGCGATGCGGGCGACGATATTTTGCTTGGTGGCACGGGTAACGACACGGTGCTTGGCGGTGCTGGTTCCGACGATCTCAGCGGTGGTGCTGGGGACGACTTGCTTGTCGGCGGTCGCGATAACGATATCATCGCGGGCGATAGCGGCAACGACACCATTTTCGGCGACAACCCCGTCGGCGGCGTCGAGGGTACCTCGACGGTGAATATCAGCCCCATCGCGGGCGCCGATCGCACCTTGTTCGTGTGGGAGTTGAACCAGATCACGGTCAACAACCTGCCCGGAAATGACAACCCGTTCCCCAACAACACCAAGGGTGACAACGATGTGGTGGGCAGCAGCTTCACCATCGGCGCGGGCGCAATCCCGACGACGGTCGGCATCGACGACAATGATCACAAGTTCAACGATGGCGACCTGTCGCAGGTTTTGAGCCAGACGGTCGTTCTCAACGGTGTGACGGGCGGTGCGGGCCATCGCTTGACGCCGGAATATTCCTATTCCTTGCAGTCCTCGACAGGCGAGATCGTCAATATCTACGTCGTCGAACTCAATGCCAACCACACGGTGGGCTTCGTGTCGGATGTGCCGCTTGTGCAAGGTGAGACCTACACCTTCATCTGCCGCACCAGCACCCATCCCGAGGTGAACTACAACGATCTGGCAACCAGCTACATCACGACGACAGGCGAACTGACCGACCCCGCCACGATCGGTGCGGGCGACGATGTGATCGATGCTGGTGCGGGCGAAGACCTTGTCTTCGGCGGCGGCGGCGATGATGTGATCATTGGTGGTGCGGATAACGACACGCTGTTCGGTGATTTCGGCAGCGAACTGTCGCCGGGCGCGCCGGACCTCAACCTGATCGAGAACGGATCGTTCGAGGATGTCTCGGGTCTGACCTCGACATTCTATGGCTTCGTCGGCACGGGCGGTATCCCCGGCTGGACAACCTCCGATCCCAATGATGAGGTTGATATTCACAACGACAGCCGGGATGGCCAAGTGGCCACCGATGGCGCCAACTGGCTCGATCTCGAGGCGTCGCCGGGCAATATCCGCATCGGTCAAGATGTGCAGGGCCTTGTCGCGGGCGAAGCCTATGAGTTGACCTTCGATGTCAGCGATTCCCCCAATCTGACGGCCACCGATGGGCCGAACGAGAATGTGGTGGATGTGTTTTTCGGCGGTGTCTTGATCGCCACGATCGACCCCAGCAACATCGGCGAATCCGACTTCCAGACCATTACCCTGAATTTGGTGGCGGGATCGGGCAATGGCAGCGACCGGCTCGAATTCCAAGGTCGTGGCGCCGAGGATAATCTCGGTGTGGCGGTCGATAATGTCAGCCTCGTGCCGACCACGGATGCCGGGATCGCCGCAGTACTCGATGCGCGCGACGGCGGTGATGATCTCATCGATGGCGGCACCGGCAATGATGTGATCGCCGGCGAGGGTGGCGATGACACGCTGGACGGCGGCACGGGCAACGATCTGATCTTCGGCGACTCGTCGAACACATCGGATGTCGGGACCTTCTCGGGCCCGCGCGAGAGCTTCGAGTGGGATCTGCTGAGCCAGGCACAGGCCGACAGCACCGTCGTGCAGGACACGGGCGACGTTACGGTCACCTACACCCGCACCGCCGACACCGGGGTGCACGAATCGTTCATCGACAATTCGACCTTTCTGAATGTCGCGGGCATCGATGACGGGGCCGAAACGATCGACACCACCTCGAGCCTGAGCTCGCTGACGGGTGGCCCGGGCAATCTCGGCGCTTTCGAATGGGCGTTCTCGGCGCCTGTCGGCAATGTCGAATTCAACATCAACGATCTCGATGGCGGCGGGCTTGTCACGATCCGGGCTTTCGATGAAAGCGGAAACGAAATCCCCGTGAGCCTCGTTGGCGGATCGGATATTGCGATCGGCCCCAACACCGCAACGGCCAATGGGCCTTTCCAGGAACCGAATGATCCCGACACCACCGTGCAAGTGACCATTCCCGGTCCGGTGTCCCGCGTAACGCTGGAACATGTGCAGGTTGGCTCTCTGAACTCGGGCATCAACATCACCGATATCTATTTCGACACGGGCTTCGTGCCCGCCACCGACAATACGACCGGTGGTGACGATGTCATCGATGGCGGCGAAGGGGCGGACACGATCATCGGCGGAGCCGGGGATGACACCATCGGCGGCGGCGCGGGCGACGACATCACCTATGGCGACAACGCGCAGGGCTTCGGCACGCTGTCGGTGCCCGACCAGATCGCGGATCAGGACGGCGCCGGTGGCGACGACCTGTTCGTGGGCGGCCTCGGCGCCGACCAGAGCTGGGGCGAAGGCGGCAACGACACGCTGGCCGTGGGCAGTGCGGCCAATGGCGCGGGCGATATCTTCGTCGCGGGCAACGGCCCCGATGACACGACCGACAACGACGTGCTCGACCTGCGCGGCGCGGGTCCGGTGACGATCAATGCGTCTGCGGATGCGACCGATGACGGCGCGCAGCAGGGCACGGTGACCTTCGCCGATGGCTCGACGCTGCAGTTCTTCCAGGTCGAGACGATCATCACCGATCCCGTCGATCTTGCCCCTGTTGCTGGTGATGATCTGGCGTCGGTTGATGAGGATGGTGTTGTCACGATCGACGTTCTGGCCAATGACAGCGACCCTGATGGGGATGTGCTGACCATTGCCGAGGCGAGTGTGCCGCCCGAACAGGGGACGGTCGCGATTGTGGGGGATCAGCTGGTCTTCACGCCTGCCGAGAACTTCAACGGCGAGGCGACGATCAGCTACACGGTTGCCGATCCTGCGGGCAATACCGATGGGGCCTCGGTCACGGTCACGGTCGCGCCGGTCAATGACGCGCCCGATGCGGTGAACGACACGGCCACCACCGATGAGGAAGCGCCCGTCACCATCGATGTGCTGGGCAATGACACCGATGTCGATGGCGATGCGCTGACGATCACGGCGGCCTCGGTGCCGACGGCGCAGGGCACGGTCGAGATCCTGGGCAACCAGCTTGTCTTCACCCCTGCCGACGACTTCTTCGGCGAGGCCACGATCAGCTACGCGATCACCGATGGCAATGGCGGCACCGATGTGGCCGAGGTCACGGTTGATGTGCGCAATGTCAACGACGCGCCTGTTGCCACCAATGACATCGCGACGACGGATGAGGATGTGGCGGTCGTCGTCGATCTTCTGGGCAATGACAGCGATGTCGATGGCGATCCGCTGAGCATCGGGACGGTCTCGGTCGACCCGGCGCAGGGCACGGTCGTGGATAATGGCGATGGCACGGTCACCTTCACGCCCGCGCCGAACTTCAACGGTCCTGCGACGATCACCTATACGGTTGTCGATGGTGCGGGCGGCGAGGATACCGGTACGGCGACGGTCAATGTCAGCTCGGTCATCGACCCGCCCGATGCGGTGAATGACACGGCGACGACCGATGAGGACACGCCTGTCACCATCGATGTGCTGGCCAATGATACCGATCCCGACAATCAGACGCTGACGATCACGGCGGCCACGGTTCCCGCGGCGCAGGGCACGGTCGAGATTGTCGGCAATCAGCTGGTCTTCACGCCTGCCGAGAACTTCAACGGCGCGGCGACGATCACCTACAGCATCGTCGACACCGATGGTGCGACCGATACGGCCTCGGTCGCGGTCACGGTGGTTGCGGTCAATGACGCGCCCGTGGCGCTGGCCGATATCGCGACGACGGATGAGGATGTGGCGGTTGTCGTCGATCTTCTGGGCAATGACAGCGATGTGGATGGCGATCCGCTGAGCATCGGGACGGTCTCGGTCGACCCGGCGCAGGGCACGGTCTTGGACAATGGCGATGGCACGGTCACTTTCACGCCCGCGCTGAACTTCAACGGTCCTGCGACGATCACCTATACGGTTGTCGATGGTGCGGGCGGCGAGGATACCGGCACGGCGACGGTCAATGTGGGTGCGGTCAATGACGCGCCCATCGCGGAGAATGACACGGCGACAACCGACGAGGATACGCCCGTCACCATCGATGTGCTGGCCAATGACAATGATCCCGATGGCGATCCGCTGACCATCATCGCAGCCTCCGTTCCCGCGGCGCAAGGCGCGGTGGCGGTGGTCGCGAACGAATTGGTCTTCACGCCCGCCACGGATTTCACCGGCACGGCGACGATCAGCTACACCGTCTCCGACGGCAACGGCCTCACCGACACCGCAACCGTCGCTGTCGAGGTCGCGGCGGTCGATGACACCCCTGTTGCTGGTGATGATCTGGCGTCGGTTGATGAGGATGGTGTTGTCACGATCGACGTTCTGGCCAATGACAGC
>NZ_CBFIIK010000125.1:0-7283 GCF_965662675.1 Roseicyclus sp.
GACGATGCAGCGTGTGCACGATGGCCTGCCCGCCCGCCCCCTGCCAATGGTGATCCCTGCCCCGCGCACCGCCCCCAATACGGGCAGCCCCGAACAGATGCAGCCCGGCCCTGATGGGCGCGCGCCCGGCACGGTGGGTGGTCGTCCCATCTTTGCCGATCAGGCGGGCGAAAGCCTGGCAGAACGGCTGTTAGGGGATGTGGGCCGCTTTCTGACCGGGCAATACTGACCCGCAAGGGCGCTTGGGCTTGTCAGGCGGGCCATGACGGGCTAGCCCATTGATCCTGAAAACACGGGCGCGGCGATGATCCTTCTGATCGACAACTACGACAGCTTTACCTTCAACCTTGTCCATTACATGGCCGAGTTGGGGGCCGATGTGCGCGTCGTGCGCAATGACGCGGTGGATGTGCAGACCGCCATGGGCATGGGGGCTGCGGGGATCGTCCTGTCGCCCGGCCCCTGCGATCCGGCACAGGCGGGGATCTGCTTGCCCCTGACGCGCGCAGCCGCGGGCGCGGCGGTGCCGCTTTTGGGTGTTTGCCTTGGCCATCAGACCATCGGCGAGGCATTTGGCGGCAAGGTCCAGCGCCATTCCGAGATCGTCCATGGCAAGATGGGTGAGATCATCCATCAAGGCAAAGGCATGTTCAAAGGCCTGCCCTCGCCGCTTTTGGCCACGCGCTATCATTCGCTTGTCGTCGACCGCCCCAGCCTGCCGCCCGCGTTGGAGGTGACAGCGGAACTTGCCGATGGCACCATCATGGGGCTGCGCCACCGCGCACTCCCCATCGAAGGGGTGCAGTTTCACCCCGAAAGCATTCGCTCGCAGCATGGGCATGCGATGCTGAAGAACTTCCTCGACATGGCCAAGGGGGCCGTTCCCGCATGAGCGACGCAATGAAGCCGCTGATCTATGCCGCCTCCGAAGGCCCGCTCAGCCGCGCGCAAGCCGAGGCTGCGTTCGAAGAGCTTTTCGCAGGGACCGCCACCCCGGCCCAGATCGGCGGGCTGTTGATGGCGATGCGCGCGCGCGGCGAATCCGTGGCCGAATACGCCGCCGCAGCCCAAGTGATGCGCGATAATTGCATCCCCGTGACCGCACCCGCAGGCGCGATGGATATCGTGGGCACCGGCGGCGACGGGATGGGCACGCTGAATATCTCGACGGCCACGGCCTTTGTCGTGGCGGGTGCGGGCGTGCCGGTGGCAAAGCATGGCAACCGCAACCTCAGCTCCAAATCCGGCGCGGCGGACGCGCTGGGGGAATTGGGCATCGATGTGATGGTCGCCCCGCCCGTGGTCGAGCGCGCGATTGCCGAGGCAGGTATCGGCTTCATGATGGCACCGATGCACCACCCGGCGATGAAGCATGTCATGCCCGTGCGTCAGGAACTTGGGTCAAAGACGATCTTCAACATCTTGGGACCGCTGACAAATCCCGCGGGCGTGAAGCGGCAATTGACGGGCGCCTTCGCCATCGACCTGATCTTTCCAATGGCCGAAACCCTGCAGGCGCTGGGGTCGGAGGCCGCGTGGCTGGTGCATGGATCGGACGGGACGGATGAGATTTCCATCTCGGGCACCACATCGGTCGCCGTGCTGAAGGATGGCAAGATCAAACCCCGCGAGGTTCATCCGGAGGAGGCGGGACTGCCCGTTCATCCCTTCCGCGATATCCTCGGAGGCACCCCGGCCGAGAATGCGGCAGCACTTCGCGCGCTTCTCGATGGTGCGCCGGGGGCCTACCGCGATGCGGTGCTGCTGAATGCCGCCGCCGCCTTGGTCGTGGCCGAGCGGGCGGGTGACCTGAAAGCGGGGGTCGAGATCGCGCGCGCGAGCATCGACAGCGGGGCCGCCAAGCATGCGGTCGAAACGCTCGCCCGCATCACCAAAGGAGGCTGAGGCGCATGGCAACCATTCTGGACAAGATCAAAGCTTACAAGCTTGACGAAATCGCCGAAGCCAAGGCCGCTCGCCCGCTCTCGCAGGTCGAGGACGCCGCCCGCGCCGCGCCGCGCATCCGCCCCTTTGGCGCGGCGCTGCGCAAGGCCGAGGAAACCGGCTACGGGCTGATCGCCGAGATCAAGAAAGCCAGCCCCTCAAAGGGTTTGATCCGCGCCGATTTCGACCCGCCGGTCTTGGCGAAAGCCTATGAGGCGGGCGGCGCCACCTGCCTGTCGGTCCTGACCGACACGCCCAGCTTTCAGGGCAAACCCGAATACCTGACCCGCGCGCGCGCGGCGAGCCGCCTGCCCTGCCTGCGCAAGGATTTTCTCTATGACACCTATCAGGTAGCCGAGGCGCGCGCTTGGGGGGCCGATTGCATCCTGATCATCATGGCCTCGGTTGATGATGGGCTGGCCGCGGAGCTTGAGGATGCCGCCACACATTGGGGCATGGACGCGCTGATCGAGGTGCATGACGATGCGGAACTCGATCGCGCGATGCGGCTGAAAAGCCCGCTTTTGGGGATCAACAACCGCGATCTCAATACCTTCGTCACCGATCTGGCGACGACCGAGCGGTTGGCCGCGCAGGTGCCGGGGGATCGGATGGTGATCTCGGAATCGGGGCTGTTCACGCCCGATGATCTGGGCCGCATGGCGCAAGCGGGCGCGCGCAGCTTCCTCATCGGCGAAAGCCTGATGCGGCAAGACGATGTGACGGCTGCCACGAAAGCGATCCTTGCGCAGCCGGTGGGGGCCTGAGCCATGGCGGAGCTGACCCATTTCGATGCGGCGGGCCAAGCCCATATGGTCGATGTCTCGCAAAAACCCGTGACCGACCGCGTGGCGGTGGCCGAAGCTTGGGTCAAAATGGCCCCCGAGACACTGGCGCTGGTGACCGCAGGCACGGCAAAAAAGGGCGATGTCTTGGGCATTGCGCGGCTGGCCGGGATCATGGGGGCCAAGAAAACCGCCGATCTGATCCCGCTCTGCCATCCGCTGTCGATCAGCAAGGTGACGCTCGACCTGGTGCCCGACGACACCTTGCCGGGCGTGCGGATCAGCGCGACCGTCAAGACCACGGGCCAGACGGGCGTGGAGATGGAGGCGCTGACCGCCGTCTCGGTCGCGGCGCTGACGGTGCATGACATGCTCAAGGCCGCCGAGAAAACGATCGAGATCGGCGGCATCCGCGTGGTGCTGAAAGATGGCGGCAAATCCGGCCGGTTCGAGGTCGCGCGGTGAGGGCTGCGATTATTCGCACGACTAATCACATGGCGCGCCGTTGCGGTGGCATCTGTGCGTGGCGCGGCCGGGATGCGTATTTGTGGAAAGTTGAAGCGATGGGAAGGCGGGGCAGATGATCTCGGTCGAGGCGGCGCGCGCTGCTTGCTTGGCGCTGGTGCAGCCCTTGTCGCATGAGACGGTCGGCTTGGAAAACGCCGGGGGGCGCGTCTTGGCCCGCGATGTGCGCGCCTTGCGCGACCAGCCGCCCTTTGCGGCTTCGGCGATGGATGGCTATGCGATCCGCTTGGCCGACCGCATGCCCGGCGCGTCTTTGCAGGTGGTGGGTGAGGCGCCCGCCGGGCGCGCATGGCAAGGGCGGGTTGGCCCCGGCCAAGCTGTGCGGATCTTCACCGGTGCGCCCCTGCCCGATGGGGCCGATTGCGTGGTCATCCAAGAGGATGTCACAGCCACAGGCGACAGGATCATGCTGGGCGACCGCCTCGAGCAAGGCGACAATGTCCGGCCTGCGGGTGGTGATTTTCGTACTGGCGACACGCTGGCCGCACCGCGCCATTTGTCGCCCAGCGATATCGCGCTTTGCGCGTCGATGAACGCACCGCAGCTTGTGGTGTCGCGCAGGCCCGAGGTCGCGCTGATCGCCACGGGCGATGAATTGGTCAGCCCCGGACAAACGCCACGCGCCGATCAGATCATCACCTCCAACAGCTACGGGCTCAAGGCGCTGATCGAGGCCGAAGGCGGGCGGGCGCGGATCTTGCCCATCGCGCGCGACAATCGCGACAGTTTGAAACAGGTCTTTGGGCTGGCCCGTGGGGCCGATCTGATCGTGACCATCGGTGGGG
The DNA here is from genome assembly GCF_965662675.1 of Roseicyclus sp. Lineage (GTDB taxonomy): Bacteria > Pseudomonadota > Alphaproteobacteria > Rhodobacterales > Rhodobacteraceae > Roseicyclus. Next base: position 4,040 of record NZ_CBFIIK010000125.1, read on the forward strand.
CATCAGTGGGCGATCATGATCTGGTGGCAGGGGTGGCCGCCGAGCTGGGCATGGAGCAGGCATTTTACAAGGTCGCAATGCGACCGGGCAAACCGCTGATGGCAGGGCGTATCGGTGACACACCGATGCTGGGCCTGCCGGGCAACCCCGTCTCGGCGATGATTTGCGGCATGATCTTCATGCGACCCATGCTGCGCGCGATGCAGGGCTTGCTGCCGCGCGGCGATGCCTATCCGCTGGCGCGGCTGGATCGTGACCTGCCGGCCAATGGGCCGCGCGCCCATTACATGCGCGCCCAGATCGCGCTTGGTGCCGATTATCCGATCATCACCCCCTTCGATAGCCAGGATTCGGCGCGGCTATCGCTGTTGTCGGGGGCAACGGCATTGCTGGTGCGCCCAGCCGATGACGGGCCGCGCGCGGCTGGCGATTTGGTCGAACATATCCCTCTGGGCACATCCTATCCGTGATTCGTTGACACGGAGCGGGAACAGGGGTAGAACATAAGCCGAACATGATTGTGGCGCCCGCCGCATGGCCCGAGCGAGGAGTGTGACCCGATGCTGACCCGCAAGCAGCGTGATCTTTTGGAATTCATCCATGCGCGCGTGCAGCGCGACGGTGTCCCACCCTCCTTCGACGAGATGAAGGATGCGCTGGATCTGCGCTCGAAATCGGGCATTCATCGGCTGATCACCGCCTTGGAAGAGCGCGGCTTCATCCGGCGGCTGGCCCATCGCGCGCGCGCAGTCGAAATTCTCAAGATGCCCGAGGCGATGGAGAAACCGGGTTTCGCGCCGCGCGTGATCAAGGGTGACCGGGTCGATCCACCCCGTGGCGCCATGCCCGTGACGGCCTCCGCGATGGAATTGCCGGTGATGGGACGCATCGCCGCCGGCACCCCGATCGAGGCGATTTCGGAGGTGGCAAGCCATGTCGCCGTGCCCCAGCAGATGTTGCGCAACGGGCGCAACCATTACGCGCTGGAGGTCAAGGGCGACTCGATGATCGAGGCCGGGATCAATGACGGCGATATCGTCGTGATCGAAGATGGCGCGGTGGCGCAGAACGGCGATATCGTGGTGGCGCTGGTCGAAGGACATGAGGCGACACTCAAGCGGCTGCGCCGCAAGGCCGGCATGATCGCGCTGGAGGCTGCCAACCCCGCCTATGAAACCCGCGTTTTCCGCGAGGATCAGGTGAGCGTGCAGGGCAAGCTGGTCGGGCTGATCCGTAGCTATTGAGCGCGCGTTTCTTGGCGCATGCGTGGTGACCACGGCCTGTCGCCTTGCGACATCGCCGCACTGGTGACGATGATCGCCCCGGTCGCGGGGGTGATCGCCAATGCGCCGGAAGCAGCAAGGCTTGGCGCATCGAAGAGCAGGCAGTGGGCATCCACAAGTGGCACGCGGCTATGACCACGCGGCGCGTCGCCCAAGGGCGCGGCCCGCGCATGGACCAAGTCTTCAGGCGCGGATTGGCCGAGGATGACGAGATCATGCAGCGCGCAAGCGGCCGCAACCTCGCCCAATGCCCGCCGTCCGGTGCCATGCCAAAGGCGTAGCCCGTCGATCTCGGCCGTCATGCCATAGCCTGCGGGCTGCCACAGGGGACGGGTGGCAGCGTCGGCCTGCGTGGTGCGATCACCATCGTTTTCCAGCCAGACACCCGCGACGAAACCATCCCCGCGCGCGCGGCTCAGCGCCCGCCCACCATCGGAGATGATGCCGACCAAGCCGCCCGTATCCGAGATCAGAATGGTCGGTCGCGCCGCGCTGTTCCACAAACCCAGCGCCCCCAATAGCGGCAGCACGCCAAGCCAGCGCAAGCGACCTTGCCACAAAAGCACCCAAAGCGCGGAAAGCGCGACCGCACCCAACATCCAGACTGGCGGTGTTTGCACCGATGTCACCGCACCGGGCCATGCGGCGATCACCTCGGCCACGGCCAAGATCCAGATCAACCCCCACTCCATCACCGCCCAGACGGGCGCCGACAGACCGATGGGCGTCAGCAAGGCCGCCATCACGGCACCGGGCATGATGATGCTGCCCATCACCGGCACGGTCAGCAGATTGGCGATCAGCCCATAGGTCGCGATCTGGTTGAAATGCGCCGCGGCGAAGGGGGCCGTCGCCGCCCCGGCCACCACCGATGAAACGACCACCGCCAAGGCCCCGCGCGCCCAACCCGGCACCGCCATGCCCGCAGGCCAACCGCGCAGCGCGGCAAAGACCCCGACAAGTGCGGCGGTCGCGGCGAACGACATCTGAAAGCCCGGCGACAAGACCGTCTCGGGTCGATTGAGCAGCACGAAGATCGCGGCGATTGCGACCGAGCGCATGGTGATCGCGCGCCGATCCAGCAGCACCGCGCCGAACATGACGGCCACTTGGATAAAGGCGCGCTCGGTCGCGACATTGCCCCCCGACAGGGCGAGGTAAAAGGCCCCCGCCCCAAGCGCGCCGGCAGCCGCCCATTTGCGGATCGGATATCGCAGGGCCAGAACAGGAACCAGCGCCAGACCAAGGCGCAGCGCGGCATAGACGAAGCCCGTCAACAACCCCATATGCAGCCCGGAAATGGCCAGCAGATGGGCGATATTTGCATCGCGCATCGCCTGTGTCGGCGCGGCCTCCAACCCCGAGCGATCCCCGGTCAGCACGGCTGCGGCAAAGGCACCGGGCTGGCCCGCGATCCGCGTCTGGATTTCTGCCGAGATGCGCAAGCGCAACGCGAAGAGCCGCCCCTCGGCAGGGTCGGGCCATGCCAAAAGCACCACCGGGTTGCGGGTATAGCCGACAGCGCCGAGCGACAGGAAATAGGCGTGTTGCTGAAAATCGAAGCCGCCCGGTTCGGCCGCGCCGGCGGGGGCCGACAGGTGACCGGTCAGCATGATGATCGCACCCGGGGGCGGGGTCACGCCCGCATCGCCATGCAAGGACACGCGCACCCGATGTGGCGTGCGCACAGGGGTCAGATCATCGAGCCTGACCTGATCGAGCGTCAGCCGCACCGCATCCGTGCTTGATCGATCGATGCCGACCACCCGGCCCTCGATCGGGCCGTAATAGCGAAACTCCAGCACAGGCTGGGCCAGGCTATGGCTGCGATGACCCGCCACAAGCAACCCCATGGCCATCATCGCAACACCCATGCAAAGTGGCCCGACCCCCGCCCGCCAGCGGATCGCACAGACAATGGCCACGACCATGACCAAGGCGATCAAGACAAAGCCCGCGAC
>NZ_CBFIIK010000126.1:0-7212 GCF_965662675.1 Roseicyclus sp.
ATGATCTCATGGCCGTTTTCAAGCTCGACCCGGAACGTCGCATTGGGCAGGAGTTCCTTCACGACACCGGGGAATTCGAGCATTTCTTCCTTGGCCATGGTCACTCCGTTTTATACGCACCATCTGGTGCAGGTGGCGGCTAGATGCGCCGGTTGCGGGTTTTTTTCAAGGCCAAACTGCGCAAGCCCCTGGATTGGGCTGCCAAGCGGGTATGGCAGCAGCCCAAGCCCATGCGGCAAGGGTCAGCCTTGCGGTGGACCAAAGCGCGCAAGGATGCGGCCGGCGATCTGATCGCGCGCCTGCCGATAGGCGCCGAGTTTGGCCTCGCGTGTCTCGCCAAGGCCCGTGGGGTCGAGAATGGGCCAATATTCCACATCGAGGTGGAAATGGCGCGTCAACTCCAGCGCATGACGCTGGCTTGCGGGCGAGAGCGCCACGATCAGGTCAAAGCCCGACAGATCATCGCCCCATTGGGCCATTTCATCAAAGCTGCGCACGCGGTGGCGTTGCAACTCCACCCCCAATTCGGCGCAGACGGTGACGGCGAAGCCGTCGATCTCGAGATCGTTCTTCACCCCCGCGGACTGCACATAGGCGCGATGGCCGTAGAATTTCTTCATCATCCCTTCGGCCATGGGCGAGCGCGTCGCGTTGTGATCGCAACAAAACAGCAGCGAAGAGGGGAAGTTCACGCTCACCGCCGCCTCAGGCCCCGAAATGAAGAACGCAGATCAGCGTGAACAGGCGGCGCGCGGTGTCGTAATCGACCTCGGCCTTGCCCTCCAGCCGCTCTTGCAAAATGCGCGCGCCTTCGTTGTGGATGCCGCGACGCGCCATGTCGATGGCTTCGATCTGACTGGGTGGCAGCCGCTTGACCGCATCGTAATAGCTTTCGCAAATCTGCCAGTAATCCTTGACCACCTGTCTGAAAGGCGAGAGCGAGAGGTGAAACTCGGCCGCGTCGCGCGCATCTTCGGTATCGACATCGAATACCAGCCGCTTTTCGCGGATCGCCAAGTTGACATGATAGGGGCCTGCGGCCTCGGGGCGGTCGTCGCGGGCAGGAAGCCGAAAGGAGTTATCTTCCAGCAGATCGAAAATGGCGACGCGGCGCTCTTGCTCGATCTCGGGCGTGGGGGCAGGCATGCCCGACATGTCGATCTCGATATGAGTAATATGCATGTTCATTCCCCCTCGCCTTCGCCAGCGGTACGGTTCAGCCGCGCAAGCCGCGCGCGCACCGACAGCCCATGAGCCTCCAGGCTTTCGGATGTCGCCAAGGTTTCCGCCGCCGGCCCGATCGCGGCCAATGCGGCGGGTGTCATTTGGGCCAGCGTGGTGCGTTTCATGAAATCAAGCACGCTCAGGCCGCTGGAAAACCGCGCCGAGCGCGCGGTGGGCAGCACATGGTTCGGCCCGCCGATGTAATCGCCGATCGCCTCGGGCGTCCAACGGCCCAGAAAGATCGCGCCCGCATGGTGGATCTGCTCGCTCAAGGCCTCGGGGTCGGCGACGCAAAGTTCCAGATGCTCGGGGGCGATGCGGTTGGTCAGATCAGCCGCCTCCTCCAGATCGCGCACGGTGACGATGGCGCCGTAGTCGCGCCAGCTTGCCCCCGCGATGGCGCGCCGCTCCAGCGTTTCAAGCCGCTTGTCCACGGCCGCAGCGACCGCCTGACCGAAAGCGGCATCGGTCGTGATCAAGATCGATTGCGCGCTTTCGTCGTGTTCGGCTTGTGACAAAAGGTCGAGCGCGATCCAATCGGGGTCGTTATCAGCATCGGCCACCACAAGGATCTCGGATGGACCCGCGATCATGTCGATGCCAACCCGGCCAAAGACCCGGCGCTTGGCAGCGGCGACATAGGCATTCCCGGGGCCGGTGATCTTGTCGACGGGGGTGATCGTCGCGGTGCCATAGGCCATGGCGGCCACTGCCTGCGCGCCGCCGATCCGGTAGATGGTCTCGACGCCCGCGAGATGGGCGGCCAAAAGCACCAGCGGATTGGCACGACCATCTGGCGTGGGCGCACACATCACCAACCGCTTCACACCCGCAACCTGCGCCGGGATGGCGTTCATCAAGACGCTGGACGGGTATGAGGCCAAGCCCCCCGGCACATAAAGCCCCGCCGCCGAGACCGGCGTCCAGCGCCAACCAAGCGTGGCGCCCGCCGCATCTGTCCATTGCGCATCCGAAGGACGCTGGCGATCATGATAGGCGCGGATGCGGTCTGCGGCCAGTTCGAGGGCCGCGCGCTCATGGGCGGGCACCTTGTCGATCGCCTGCGCGATCTCAGCGGCGCTGAAAGCCATGGTCTCAGCCGTGAGGCTCAGCCGATCGAAACGTTCGGTCAGATCAATGACGGCCGCATCGCCGCGCGCGCGCACATCGGCGATGATTTCGGCCACGGTCTGATCGACATCGGGCGCATCTTCGCGCTTCATCTCCAAGAGCGCGGCAAAGCGCTGTGCGAACCCCGCATCCCGGCTATTGAGAAAAACTGGCATCTTCATTCCGTTCTTGCACGCGCGCCCCCTCTACCCTCTCTCGCCGCGCGGGTGAAGCGCCCATTGCGCCATGTGCCCTTGCAATGCGTTTCGTCAAGAACCCGCCGGAGCCTAGCGCATAGGATGAGGACCGGGTCGACAACGGCCCAAGTCATCAATTTTCCAAGGGAGACGGTGCAATGGGAATATCACGAAAGGGCTTGAACGCCTGCGCGGCGATCTTTGCGATCATGGGCTTTGCCGGTGCTGGCTGGGCGCAATCGGTCGCAGGGGCCGAGGAATATACCCGTGCTTGCGCCAGCTGTCATGGGCTGACGGGGCACGGCGACGGACCGCTGGCCGAATACATGTCGATCCCCGTGCCCGATGTGACGCAGATCCGCGCGCGCAATAACGGCGTCTTCCCGATGCTGGAGGTGATCCATCTGGTCGATGGACGTTCGGGCCTGCGCGGACATGGCGGGCCGATGCCGATCTGGGGCGATCGTTTCGAGGCAGCCGTTGCATCCGAGATGGGCGATGTCGGCACCGAGATCGCGGTGCGCGGCCGTGTCCTGGCCTTGGCCACCTATCTGGAGGCAATCCAGCAATAGCGCTTCGCGATCACGCCGGGTGGCGCGGCGCCTTGCCCGAGGGGGCCAGATAAGGCCGTGTGACATCGCGCAGCGTGACGTCCATCGCCTCGACATCGACGGCGATTGCCCCGTCGCCTGCCAGCGTGATGGTGATCTTGCCCGTGCCATCTTCGCCCGGCGCCCATGAAAGCGTCAGCACCGACATCACCAGATCGACCGCGCTGCGATCCAGGCCCTGGGTCGCGACATGCAGCGCATCATCGATGACCAACACCGATTGCACGCGTTCCGGCGGGTTGGCCGCCGCCTCTTCCCAGCGGAACCGGTTGAGCAAAAGCGCAAAGCGGCGGCGGCGGCGGTCCCATGTCATTTCGGCGATCGGAAAGACCGCGTCTTGGGTCAGCGTCGCGATCACCGCAAGGTCATCACCATCATAGGCGCGCAAAGCGACGGGGCGCGGGGCCGCATCCTCGAAGCGCGCGTCCTCAGTCATGCTCGCGCACCCGTTCGATCTTGGCGCCGACATTGCCCAGCTTTTCCTCGACCCGCTCATAGCCGCGATCAAGGTGATAGACGCGGTTGACGACCGTTTCACCCTCGGCCGCCAACCCCGCCAAGATCAAGCTGACCGAGGCACGCAGGTCGGTCGCCATCACCGGCGCACCCTTGAGGCGCTCGACCCCCGTGACAGTGGCCGTGCCGCCATGCACATCGATCTTGGCCCCCATACGCATCAGCTCCGGGGCATGCATGAAGCGGTTCTCGAAAATCGTTTCTTCCAACACCGACACGCCCGTCGCGGTACAAAGAAGTGCCATCATCTGCGCTTGAAGATCGGTGGGGAAACCGGGGAAGGGTTCGGTGCGCACATCCACGGCACTGACGCGGCCATTCTTGCGCGCGACCTTGAGCCCGTTGGGCGTTTCTTCGACCGACACGCCAGCGGCATCGAGTTTCTCGGCAAAGGCCGCCACCAGTTCCATCTTGCCGCCCAAAAGCTCGACCTCGCCGCCGGCGATGGCGGGGGCGAGCATATAGGTGCCCAACTCGATCCGATCGGTGACGACGGGATGGGTGGCACCGCTCAAGCGGTCGACGCCTTGGATCGTGATGGTCGATGTCCCCTCGCCTTCGATCTGCGCACCCATGCGGCGCAGGCAATGGGCCAGATCAACGATCTCGGGTTCGCGGGCGGCGTTTTGCAACACCGTCGTGCCGCGCGCCAAGGTGGCGGCCATCAGCGCGTTTTCCGTGGCACCGACCGAAACGACCGGGAATGCGAACACGGCCCCCTTCAGCCCGCCCTTTGCCTGCGCGTGAACATAGCCGTCGCGTAGTTCCAGATCGGCGCCCATCGCCTCCAGCGCCTTGAGATGCAGATCGACGGGGCGCGCACCGATGGCGCAGCCACCGGGCAAGGACACGATCGCCCGCCCATCACGCGCCAGCATCGGCCCCAGCACAAGGATCGAGGCACGCATCTTGCGCACGATGTCGTAATCGGCGGTGTGGTTGTTCAGCCCGTGCGATGACAGCGCCAGCACCCGCCCGCCATTGAGCGCCGTCACCTCGGCGCCGAGCGATTGCAACAGCGTGGTCATGGTGCGGATATCGCTTAGACGCGGCGCATTGGTCAGCGTCAGCGGCTCGTCGCTGAGCAGTGTGGCGGGCATCAAGGTCAGGCAGGCATTCTTGGCGCCCGCGATGGGGATTTGCCCCGAAAGCGCGCCACCGCCTGTCACTACGATCCTGTCCATTTCATTGCCCCTTTACTGATCTTGCGCATTCTTGCCGGTCGCATCCGGCGTTTTGTTGTCATTATCCGCACCCACCTCGTTGGCGCGGGCGCGTGCTTGTGCCTTGCGGCGGGCCAGATTGGCCTTGAGTGCCGCCTTGAGCCGTGCTGCGCGCGGATCGGTCGGCGTTTTGGCCTGTCGATTTTCTGTATCTTTCGCTGCCATGGGTGGGGGTTTACCCCTCTGGGCCGAAGGCGTCCAGATTGCGCTTGCAGTGGGTGGAAGATGCTTTTATGTGACCGCCGACGTGCCGCAGTAGCTCAGTGGTAGAGCGCACCCTTGGTAAGGGTGAGGTCGGGAGTTCAATCCTCCCCTGCGGCACCATCCCCACAAGGTCACGGAAATCATGGATCGCACAGCATTTTGCGGCGCCAGATGCATGCAGATCGACCGCGCGAATGCGCATTATTTCAACTTAAGATAAATAGATATCAACTTTTTGTTTCGCCATTTTGCTTAGGATCGAAGCCCATATCCGGAGCAACAATGCCCCTAAGACTGACTGGATTGACGCAATATCTTTTTACCGACCGCAAAACCGCGCCCAGCGATACGGGGGACGCCGTGACATTGGTCGATCGCCTGGCGCATGGGATGGATATCAGGCTCGGCAGCGGCCCTGCGCAACGCCCACGCGAGGCGGCGGCGCATATTCTTGGGCCAAGCATCGTCGATCGGCGGATCTTGATCGTGGCCGAACCACGCTCGTCCATCCAAACGCATCTTGGATGGCTGGATCAAAATACCCGCGGGGTCTTTGCCTACAGCACACCGGCGCAAGCGGTCGCGGCAGCCGCGGTGTCGGGCGACCCGACCGTCTTGATCGTCGATATCGATCTGTTCGTGAATGTGCATGTCGCCTTGGACGTCCTCAGCAACCAGCGAAAGCATGCGCCCCAGCAAGTCACGGTCATCGGGTCGGAGCGGTTCACGATGCATGACATGAGCTGCGAACGTGGCGCCATTGCCGATGCGTCGATCCGTTTGCCGGTCTCGCGGCCCGAATTGGCGCTCGCCCTCGGGGCAGCGGTCAGCAACAACGGCTTTATCCGTGGGCGTGGGCGATTGAACTGATCGGGCGCACGACGGTGGTGATTGATGCACCGTCGTATAATCAGACGCTCAAGCGGCACATGCCCCTGCGGAAGCACCGCCGCCGCGTCTTAGGATACTTTGTGACGAGCCAAGAGAGTTTTTAAACTCGCCCCTCAAGACAGGGTGCGCATGGCATCGCCACCAGCGGCGGCCAGGTTGCATCCCTAGCGGGGGGCGACCAACGTGAACAGCGACTCATTTCTCGACCAAGATCTGCGCAGCGCATTGCGCGCAGAGGCGCAGATCAGCGCTCTGCGCCCCAGCGTGATCCGTTCGGAATTCTTTCGCGACTACTCGCTCAAGCGCATCCTCGAGGCGCCCGACGCGGCTTGGTTCGACCTTCTGCATACGCGCGGCGTCGGGGGAAAATCGACCAATGCCATCGCGCAGGTCGTGTCACAGGAATTGGCCGATCGTTTCCCGCAAGAATGGGCCACAGCCCAAGCGCTTGCCGTATCCGATGGCGACGCAGCCGCGAATGCGCCTTGGCCGGTTGCGGCACTGGTGCAGTTCATCCAGGTTTGGATGACACCCGCGACCCACTGATCGCGACAAGCATCATTCACGAAAAACCCCGCCAGTGGCGGGGTTTGTCTTGCGCAAAGATGCGCCGCCAAGCTGTCAGGCCCGTCAGATCAACATACGCTCGCGTGCGATGATGCAGGCATGTGCGCGGTTGCGCGCGCCCAGCTTGGTGCAGATGTTGCGCATGATCATCTTGACCTGTGTCTCGGTCACGGCCAGTGCGCGCGCGATTTCCTTGTTGGTGTCGCCATCGGCGGCGAGACGCAGCACATGCACCTCGCGGTCCGACACGGGTTCACGCTTGACCGGCGTGGTCGGCGCGTTGGGTTCCGCGGGACCATCCACATGCGGGATGAAGGTCTGACCACTACGGATCAGTTGCAGCACGCTTTGCAGCGACTTGAGCGGCATGGTCTTGGGGATATAGCCACTCAACCCCAGCTTGATGGAATCGTCGAGAAACTGGCGATCAAGTTGGCCGGTGAACAAGACCACCTGCCCTTCGCCCGCGCGCTTGACCACCTCGGCCACGCTCGACAAGCCGTGCATGCCGGGCATTCGCAGGTCCAGAAGCACGACATCATAGGATGATTTCTCAAGCTCATCCACCGCACCTTGCCGAGAGGTCGTCACGGCGACTTCGAAGCCTGCTTCCTCTCGCAGTGCATGGGCCACGGCCTGCGCCAATAATGCGTGATCGTCGGCAATGAG
>NZ_CBFIIK010000127.1:0-7016 GCF_965662675.1 Roseicyclus sp.
AGGCCGCGACCGGGCCAATGCGGTCGCGCACCAGCTTGACGCAGTCTTTCACCACCTGATCGGAGGCGGTCGCGGCCCCCTTGTTCAGGCATAAAAAGCCCATCGGCAATTGCCCCTTGAGGGTATCGGCCACACCGATCACCGCGCATTCGGCCACATCGGGATGGGAGGCCAGCACCTCCTCCATCGCGCCAGTGGACAGACGATGACCCGCCACGTTGATCACATCATCCGTGCGCGCCATGATGTAGAGATAGCCATCCGCGTCGATCATGCCCGCATCGCCCGTCTCGTAATAGCCGGGGAAATGGCCGAGATAGGATTTGCGGAACCGTTCTTCGGCCTGCCACAGGTTCGGCAGCGTCCCGGGGGGCAGGGGCAGCTTGATCGCGATGGCCCCCAGCGTGCCGGCGGCGACGGGATGGCCTGCCTCGTCCAAGATCCGCACATCATAGCCCGGCATCGCGACCGAGGGGCTACCGATCTTGACCGGCAGCTTCTCGATCCCAAGCGGGTTGCCCGCGATGGCCCAGCCGGTTTCGGTCTGCCACCAATGATCGATCACCGGCACGCCGAGCTTGTCTTGCGCCCAGACGATCGTATCGGGATCGGCGCGTTCCCCGGCCAGAAACAGGCTTTCGAGGCTGGAGAGGTCATAATCGCCCACCAACGCGCCCGCAGGATCATCGCGCTTGATCGCGCGAAAGGCGGTCGGCGCGGTGAATAGCGACTTGACCTTATGGTCTTGGATCACCCGCCAGAACGTGCCCGCATCGGGCGTGCCAACGGGTTTGCCCTCGAAAACGATGGTGGTGCAACCAAAGGTCAGCGGCGCGTAGCAGATATAGCTGTGCCCGACGACCCAGCCGACATCGGAGGCGGCCCAGAACACCTCGCCGGGGTTCATGTCGTAAAGGTTGCGCATCGACCAGTTGAGCGCGACCAGATGCCCGCCGGTATGGCGGATGACGCCCTTGGGCTGGCCTGTCGTGCCCGAGGTATAGAGGATATAGGCGGGATGATTGCCTTCGACCGGGACGCAATCGGCGGGGGTGACGCCATATTGAAAGCCATGCCAATCATGGTCGCGCCCCTCTTCCAGCTTGGCGACCTCTTGTTCGCGCTGAAAGATGACGCAGAATTCGGGCTGGTGCTTGGCGATGGCAAGCGCCCCGTCCAAAAGCGGCTTGTAATGCACCACGCGACCTGGCTCGAGCCCGCAGCTGGCCGCGATGATGCATTTGGGCGTGCAATCGTCGATCCGGACCGCCAACTCATTGGCCGCGAAGCCACCAAAGACCACCGAGTGGATCGCGCCCAGCCGCGCGCAGGCCAGCATCGCCTCCAGCGCTTCGGGCACCATCGGCATATAGATGATGACGCGGTCGCCCTTGCCCACGCCCTTGGCCTTGAGCGCACCGGCAAGGCTGGCGACACGGGTCTGCAATTCGGTATAGGTGATCTTGTGCGTGGTGCCGGTCAGCGGGCTGTCATGGATAATGGCCAGCCGCTCACCATGACCCGCTTCCACATGGCGATCGACCGCGTTCCAACAGGCGTTCAGCGTGCCATCGGCGAACCATTCGTAAAGCGGCGCGTGATCGGCGCACAATGCCTTGGAAGGTGGGGTGACCCAGTCTATTCCCTCGGCGGCCTCCATCCAGAAACCGTCGGGGTCGCGCATGGCGCGTTCGTAAATCTCGGCATACCGCATGGGTTGTCCCTCCTTGCTATTGCGCAACTTTCTATCGTTACGCGCAGGATGGACGCAATTCGGTGACTTTGCCGCATGGGGGCGCTAACGGGCACGCCCCCTAGCCATAGGTGCTGACCGGCGTTCCGGCGAGTGCCGAGATGTTCAAAAGCCCGCGCGCCGTGATCGAAGGCGTGACGATATGGGCGCGGTTGCCCATCCCCATCAAGATCGGCCCGACCTCGAGCCCGCCCGCGCGCGCCTTGAGCATGTTGCGCGCCGCCCCGGCCGCATCGGTCGAGGCAAAGACCAGCGCATTGGCCGCGCCCGTCATCCGTGTGCCGGGCAAAAGCCGCTCGCGCAGCTCGGCATCGAGGGCGGTATCGACATGCATCTCGCCCTCATAGACGAAATCCGTGCCTTCACGATCAAGAATGTCGAGCGCGGCGCGCATCCGCCGTCCGCTGTCGGTATCGAGGTTGCCAAACTGGCTGCCGGAACACAGCGCCACCTTGGGTTCGATCCCAAAGCGGCGGATATGGCGGGCGCAGCCGCGCACCGTTTCTGCGATCTGTTCCGGCGTCGGTTCGGGGTGGACCTGCGTATCGGCGATGAAAAGCGGCCCCTCATCCGAGATCATCAGGCTGAGCGCCCCGACAGGATGCAACCCATCGGTGGCGAGAAGCTCGGTGATATACTTCAGATGCCACAGATATTGACCAAAGGTGCCGCAGATCAGCGAATCCGCCTCGCCGCGCTGAACCATTACCGCGCCGATGGCGGTGGTGTTGGTGCGCAGGATCGCGCGCGCCAAATCGGGGGTCACGCCGCGCCGGGCCATGATGGCGTGATAGCTTTGCCAATAGTCGCGGTAGCGTGGATCGTTCTCGGGGTTCACCAGATCGAAATCGCGGCCAGCGCGCAGCGTCAGACCCGCACGCTCGATCCTTGTGTCGATCACCTCGGGGCGGCCGATCAAGATGGGCTTGTCGGTGGTTTCCTCGACCATGGCTTGGGCTGCGCGCAGCACGCGCTCATCCTCACCTTCGGCAAAGACAATGCGGCGCTCAGCGGTGCGCGCAGCGTCGAAAACCGGACGCATGATCATGGCCGATCTGAACACCGATTGGTTGAGTTGGGCGCGATAAGCCTCGATATCCTCCAAGGGGCGCGTCGCCACGCCCGATTCCATCGCGGCCTCGGCCACGGCGCTGGCAACCACGGCGATCAGGCGGCGATCAAAGGGCTTGGGGATCAGGTAGTCGGCCCCAAAGGTCAATTGTTCGCCGGCATAGGCGGCGGCGGCTTCGGCACTGGTGGTCGCGCGTGCAAGCGCCGCGATGCCCTCGATGCAGGCGATCTTCATCGCATCGTTGATCTCGGTCGCGCCGACATCAAGGGCGCCGCGGAAGATGAAGGGAAAACACAGCACATTGTTGACTTGGTTGGGAAAATCGCTGCGACCCGTGGCGATGATCGCATCGGGGGCGACAGCGCGCACCTGTTCGGGCAGGATCTCGGGCGTGGGGTTCGCCAGTGCGAAAATGATCGGGCGTGGTGACATGCGGGACACCATCTCGGGCGTCAGCACACCGGGGCCGGACAGGCCAAGGAACAGGTCGGCCCCATCCACCACATCGGCCAGCGTGCGCAGATCGGTCTTTTGCGCATAGGCCGCCTTTTGCGGGTTCATATCGGCCTCGCGGCCCTCGTAGACCAGCCCGTTGATGTCGCAAAGCCAGATATTCTCGCGCTTCACACCAAGCTTGAGCAACATGTTGAGGCAAGCGATGCCCGCAGCGCCGCCGCCCGTGGAAACGATCTTGATATCCTCGAACCGCTTGCCCGCGACACGCAACGCATTGGTCGCCGCAGCCCCGACCACGATCGCCGTGCCATGCTGATCATCGTGGAAAACGGGGATGTTCATCCGTTCTCGGCAGATTTGTTCAACGATGAAACAATCGGGTGCCTTGATGTCTTCGAGGTTGATCGCGCCAAAGGTCGGCTCCAGCGCGCAGACGATATCGGCCAGCTTATGCGGGTCGGATTCGCTGAGTTCGATATCGAAGCAATCAATATTGGCGAAGGTCTTGAACAAGACCGCCTTGCCCTCCATCACCGGTTTGGAGGCCAGCGCGCCGATATTGCCCAGCCCCAAAACGGCGGTGCCATTGGTGACAACGGCGACCAAGTTCCCGCGCGTCGTGTAGCGCGCCGCTGTGCTTGGATCAGCCTTTATTTCAAGGCAAGCCTCAGCTACGCCGGGCGAGTAGGCGCGCGCCAGATCGCGGCCATTGGCCAAGGGTTTGGTGGCGCGGATCTCTAGCTTACCGGGCTTGGGATGCTCATGATAGAACAAGGCCGCATTGCGCAGCGCCTCTTGCTTTTCGTCGCTCATCCTACACCCTCTGATCGATTTAGTTTAACGTTAAACATTATTTGTGAGGGACTCACAAGGCGACGCAACGCCGCGCGGAAATCAGGTGAACTGTTCGCGCAGCAACCGCTCGTCCAGCCCATGTCCGGGATCGAACAAGATACGATGCACGATCTCAGGTTCTGAGCGGATCTCGACCGAGACGACATTGGCCACCGAGCGACTGTCGGCATCGGCCATCACCGGGCGCTTGTCGGGGTCGATCACATCGAACCGCACAACCGCGCTTTTGGGCAAAAGCGCACCGCGCCAACGCCGAGGCCGAAAGGCCGCAACAGCCGTCAGCGCCAAAACCTCGGCGCCGATCGGCAGAATCGGGCCGTGCGCCGAGTAGTTGTAGGCCGTCGATCCGGCAGGCGTGCACAAGAGCGCGCCATCGCAGACCAACTCCTCCATCCGCAACCGCCCGTCGACCAAGATGCGCAGCTTGGCGGCCTGCGGACCTGCGCGGAGCAAGCTGACCTCGTTGATCGCCAAAGCCTCGACCACCTTACCCTCGGTCGTGGTGGCGCGCATGCGCAGCGGATTGATCACCGCGGCCTCTGCCCGATCGAGCCGTTCGATCAGATCATCCTCGGCATAGGCATTCATCAAAAAGCCAACCGTTCCACGATTCATCCCATAAACCGACAGGCCCAGCGCTTGGGTGGCATGCATGGTCTGAAGCATGAAGCCATCGCCGCCCAGCGCGACGATCACATCGGCCTGTTCCGGGGTATGGACGCCATAACGCGCCTCGAGCCGCTGCTGCGCTTCCTGCGACAGCGCGGTATCGGAGGCGAGAAAGGCAATCTTGCGTGGCATGGGCATCTGAGGCCCTCCCTTCGGGTCTTATGGCACCCTCGCCCGGTCAGATCGGAAACTCAATCCATCTTCGGCATGCATCTTGCCGCTTTCGGCGGGCATGGTGACGCTTTGTACCCTTCCAGATCGGCTTTGCTTGCCGTAAACGGCGCGCTAAGTCATATCACACACCGACCCTAAAGGGAGACGCTGCCATGAACGCCCCCCACCGCGACGCAGGCTTTTTCACCGAAACGCTGGAAAGCCGCGACCCCGAGATTTTCGGCGCGATCCGCCAAGAGCTTGGCCGCCAGCGCCTTGAGATCGAGCTGATCGCCTCGGAAAACATCGTCTCCGCCGCCGTGATGGAGGCGCAGGGCTCGGTGATGACCAACAAATACGCCGAAGGTTATCCGGGTCGGCGCTATTACGGCGGCTGCCAATATGTCGATATCGCCGAAGATTTGGCCATCGCACGCGCCA
This sequence comes from Roseicyclus sp., assembly GCF_965662675.1. Taxonomy (GTDB): domain Bacteria; phylum Pseudomonadota; class Alphaproteobacteria; order Rhodobacterales; family Rhodobacteraceae; genus Roseicyclus. Next base: position 5,400 of record NZ_CBFIIK010000127.1, read on the forward strand.
AAGAGCTTTTCGGCGTCGGTTTCGCCAACGTGCAGCCAAACTCCGGCAGTCAGGCCAACCAAGGCGTCTTTACCGCACTCCTGCAGCCGGGTGACACGATCCTCGGCATGTCGCTCGATGCAGGCGGCCACCTGACCCATGGGGCCAAGCCCAACCAGTCGGGCAAATGGTTCAACGCCATTCAATACGGTGTGCGCGAGCAGGATCTGACGGTGGATTATGACCAGATCGCGGAATTGGCCGCCGCGCATCAGCCCAAGATGCTGATCGCGGGTGGCTCGGCCATTCCGCGCATCATCGATTTTGCGAAAATGCGCGAGATCGCCGACAGCGTCGGTGCCTATCTGCTTGTCGACATGGCCCATTTCGCGGGGCTGGTGGCATCTGGCCATTACCCCTCGCCCTTCCCGCATGCCCATGTCGCCACCACGACCACCCACAAGACGCTGCGCGGCCCGCGCGGCGGCATGATCCTGACCGATGACGAAGCGATCGCGAAAAAGGTCAACTCGGCCATCTTCCCCGGTATCCAGGGCGGCCCCTTGATGCATGTGATCGCCGCCAAGGCCGTGGCCTTCGGCGAAGCGCTGCGTCCCGAATTCCGCGACTACCAGACGCAAGTGATCCGCAACGCCCAAGCGCTGGCCGACCAGCTGATGAAGGGCGGCCTTGATATCGTCACGGGCGGCACCGACACGCACCTGATGCTGGTCGACCTGCGCCCCAAAGGCGTGAAGGGCAACGCGACCGAACAGGCTTTGGGCCGCGCGCATATCACATGCAACAAGAACGGCATCCCCTTCGATACCGAGAAACCCACGATCACGAGCGGCATTCGCTTGGGGTCGCCCGCGGGCACCACGCGGGGCTTCGGTGAGCCGGAATTCCGCCAGATCGGTGACTGGATCATCCGCGTCGTCGACGGGCTGGCCGCCAATGGCGAGGATGGCAACATAGCGGTCGAGGCCGCCGTACGCGCCGAGGTCGAGGCGCTGTGCCAGCAGTTCCCGATCTACCCCAAGCTCTGATCTGCAAGATCCAACAATTTCGCTTGCAATGATCTTGAACGGCCCGCGGTCGCGCCATATTTCTGGCGTGGCTGCGGGCTGCTTGCTGGTGTGTCCGGCCGCGTCCGCGCCGCTAGATCATTTGTCGAGCGAAACACGATGGAAGCCGCGCCGTCCCTTCGACCCGAGATCACACCCGCCTTCCGCGCCGAAGCGCTGCGCGAAATTCGGGCCTTTACCCGCGATTGGACAGGACGCGACGACCGCTTGGCCGCGCTGAGCTTCGCGATCACGTTCCTTTTGTATTTCGCCACATTCTGGCTTGCGGTGCAGCTTGCCGCTTTTGGCTGGCTGATCCTGCCCCTGATCGTGATCAATGCTTTCCTGGGCGTGCGGCTTTACGTGCTGCAACATGATTGCGGCCACGGCTCGTTGTTCTCGACCAAATGGCGCAATGATCTGGCCGGTCAGGGCCTTTCGATCTTCACCCTCACCCCCTACCGGGTGATGCAATCCAACCATAACGACCATCATGCCCATCTCGGCAACCTCGATGAACGCGACACGACCGAGATCTTCACCATGACCTTGCGCGAATGGCAGGCGGCGG
>NZ_CBFIIK010000128.1:0-6928 GCF_965662675.1 Roseicyclus sp.
AGTCCGGCACTGTGGCTATCGCGCTTTTGCCCGATATTGCGCCTCAGCATTGCGCGCGGATGAAGGACTTGGCCCGCGAAAGGGCCTATGACGGGGTGGTGTTTCACCGCGTGATCGATGGGTTCATGGCGCAAACGGGCGATGTGCAACATGGCCTGGCAGGCGGCGATCTGCGGCGGGCTGGTACCGGTGGATCGGACAAGCCCGACCTTCCGGCGGAATTCTCGGGCATCCCGCATGATCGCGGCACGCTGGGGGCGGCGCGGTCCTCGAACCCCAACTCGGCCAATAGCCAGTTCTTCATCAATTTTTCAGATAACCACTTCCTCAACCGCCAATACACCGTCTACGGGCGCGTGATCGCGGGGATGGAGCATGTCGATGCCATCACACGCGGCGAGCCGCCGGCAAACCCCGACCAGATGATCTCGGTAAAGGTGGCCGCCGATGCGTAAGCTGGTCTTGGGATTGTGCCTTTTGTGCGGCCCGGCTTATGCGACGGGGCTCGAGATCGATATCGCGGGCGAGGCTGACGGGACGGTGGTCATCGACCTGTTCGAAGAGGTGGCGCCGCTGCATGTTGAGCGGATCGTCACCTTGGCCGCCGAAGGTGCCTATACCGATGTCGTGTTTCACCGGGTGATCGACGGTTTCATGGCACAAACGGGCGATGTCGAATACGGCCGGATGGGCCAAGACATGCGCTATGCCGGGCGGGGCGGGTCACAATATCCCGACCTGCCAGCCGAGTTCTCGGACATCACCTTTGATCGCGGTGTGATCGGCATGGCGCGGGCGCAAAACCCCAATAGCGCCAATGCGCAATTCTTCATCATGTTCGCGCCCGGCCCCTTCCTTGACGGGCAATACACGGTCGTGGGCCAGGTCGTCAGCGGCATCGAGGTGGTCGATGCCATCAAGCGCGGGCGCGGTCAGAACGGGGCCGTGATCGGCGTGCCGGACCGGATGAGCGCGCTGCGCGTGCGTGACGACGACCCGGTCGCGGCGCAGTAAGGCACTGCCACAGCAACAAAACAGGGGGGCTATGGCCCCCCTTTTTCGTGGTTTGCCCACAACTTGGCCCATAAGGCGCGGATGCTTTTGCCGCCACGCAGCAAACCGCTTGCGGCCAAGGCGTGAAAGCCTCATTTTCAGCGGCGGAATCAGCCATAGGCGTGAGGGTCGGCGACGGGTGAGCGGATATGCAAAGCTGATGCGCACCGAAGCGGCGAAGGGGCTGACGCTTGTCAGCCCCACCTTTGTTTATGCGCTTGTGCTTTTGGCAGCACCCCTTGCGGCGATCGTGCTGCTGAGTTTCTGGACCCAGCAATTCCTGACCATTCAGCGTGATTTCACGCTTGCGAATTATACCGAGGCGCTGACCGATCCGCTTTACCGCGAATTGATGCTGCGTTCGCTGCGCATCTCGGGGCTGGTCACGCTGGTGACTGTGACGCTGGCCTTTCCGGTAGCCTATTTCATCTCGTTCCATGTCCGGCCCGAGCGCAAATCGCTATGGCTGTTCCTGATCACCATCCCGTTCTGGACCAGCTACCTGATCCGGGTCTTCTTGTGGCGGGTGATCTTGGCCTATGACGGGCCGATCAACAGCGGCCTGACGCTGGTACCGATCATCGCCATCATCGCCGTGATCTTCGCGGTGATCGCGGCAGGGGCGGTACTGTTCTGGGCGATGGGGCAGGGCTCGCCGCGCGTCTTGACAGCAAGCTTGGGGCTTGTGGGGGTCGCTTGCTTGGCGTGGCTGGCGCTGCCCGCGGATAATCTCTTGCGCGGCCCGGTGATCGATGAGCCGTTGGGCTGGCTGCTCTACAACGCTAATTCGGTGGTGATCACGCTGGCGCATGCCTTTGCACCTTTCGCGATCTTGCCGATTTTCGTGACGCTGGAGAAGATCGACCGCTCGCTGCTCGAGGCATCGCGCGATCTGGGCGAAAGCCATGCCCGGACATTCTTGCGCGTGACGCTCCCCTTGGCGATGCCGGGGGTGCTGGCGGCGGTGCTGATCGTCTTCATCCCGACGGTGGGTGATTACGTCACCCCACGCCTTGTCGGCGGGTCGGGCGGCACGATGATCGCGACGATGATCTATGCGCAGATCTTCGACCTGAACGACCGGCCCATGGGGGCGACGCTTGCGGTTTTGGCCATGTTGTTGGTGGCGATGGTGCTTTTGTGGGGCATTTCGCGTGCAAGGGCTTGGCTGTGGCTGGCCGACCGGATGGGTGGCGGGGCGAGGGGGGGCGGCATCGCCTTGGCTCTTGCCGTGACCGAGATCATGGCGATCCGCCTGGCCTTCCTTCATGGCCCGGCGCTGATCGGGCCTGCGCAATCGGCCATCGCGCTGGTGCTGGCGGCAAGCCTTGTGTCCGTCCTTGTCTTGGTGCGCCTGCCCAAGGGGAGGTGGGGAATATGAGACTGAACGCGCTGGCTGTATTCGCCTTGCTCTACCTTTTGGTGCTATACGCGCCGATCATCTTGTTGCCGCTGTTCGCCTTCAATTCCGGCACCGTGATCGCCTTTCCGCTGCAAGGCTTTACGCTTGACTGGTTCGCGGCCCTTCTCGACACGCCCGCGCTGCACGAGGCGACGGTGAATTCGCTCATCATTGCGATCTCGACGGCGATCTTCTCGACCATTCTGGGCTTGTTCGCTGCCCGCGCCGCCACGCGCTACGGCTTTCCGGGCAAGGCGGGGATCGTGGGCTTCATCATGCTGCCCTTGGTCTTGCCCGAGGTGATCGTGGCGATCTCGCTTTTGATCGTGTTGATGCAGCTGGGGCTGAATAGCGGCACATGGTCGATCATCGCGGGTCATACGCTGATCTGCACGCCCTTTGCGATTGCGATCTTGCAGGGCAGCTTTTCGAACATGGACAAAAGCCTGGAAGAAGCGGCGATCGATCTGGGCGAAACGCCTTGGTCGACCTTTCGCCTGATCACGCTGCCCTTGGTCAGCCCGGGCATCATCGCCTCGCTTTTGATCTGCTTCACCATCTCGCTCGATGAGTTCATCATCGCCTTCTTCCTGTCGGGCAACGAGCCGACGCTGCCGGTCTATCTGTGGGGGCAGTTGCGTTTCCCCGCCCGGCTGCCGGTGGTGATGGCGCTTGGCACCATCTTGGTGGTCTTGTCCGTCATCTTGCTGATCATCGCCGAAACATTCCGCCGGCGCGGGCTAAAGCGCGCGGGCCTGAAAGATACCGGAGGCTTTCTATGAGCCAGACCCGCACCCCGATCGTCACGCTCACGGGGGTTCAGAAATATTACGGCGACTATCACGCGCTTCGGGGGATCACGGCCAATATCGGGCAGGGCGAGTTCTTCTCGCTGCTGGGCCCCTCGGGCTGTGGCAAGACCACGCTGTTGCGCGCCATCGCGGGGTTCGAGGATATATCCGAGGGGCAGATCCTGCTCGATGGCAAGGATATGGAGGGGGTCGCCCCCAACAAGCGGCCCACCAACATGGTGTTCCAATCCTACGCCATCTTCCCGCATATGAGTGTGGCCGAGAATGTGGGCTTTGGCCTGCGCAAATCCGCGATGAGCGTGGCCGAGAAGCGCACGGCCGTGGGGCAAGCGCTGGACATGGTGGGTTTAGGCAAATTCGGTGCCCGCGCGGCCCATGCGCTCTCGGGCGGACAACGTCAGCGCGTGGCCTTGGCCCGCGCGCTGATCCTGAAGCCCAAGGTGCTGCTTCTGGACGAGCCGCTTTCCGCGCTCGACAAGAAGATGCGCGAGGTGATGCAGGTCGAGTTGATCAAGCTGCAGCGCGAGGTGGGGATCACCTTCATCCTTGTGACCCATGATCAGGAAGAGGCGCTGGTCATGTCCGACCGGATCGCCGTGATGTTCGAGGGTGAGATCGCGCAGCTGGCCGACCCCGAGACGCTTTATCGCCGGCCCAATTCGCGCCGTGTGGCCGAGTTCATCGGGATGATGAATTTCCTGCCAGCGCGCGTGTTGGGCGAGGCGGGCGGGCGTGTGGGGGTCGAGGTGCAGGGCCTTGGCCCGGCCGAGCTGGAAGCGGCGCAATGCCCCGGCGGCGTGGTGACGGGCGCGGCCGAGATCGGCGTGCGCCCCGAAAGCCTGACGCTGCTCTATGATGGCCAAACCGCCGAGGGCGGGCGCGAGGCGTCGGGCACCGTGCGCGAGGTCGTCTATTACGGCGACATGACCTATTACGACATCCTGCTCGACGGCACACCCGCGCCCGTCCGCGTCTCGATGCGCAACATGCCGGGGCGCAAGGTTCTGGAATTCGGCGCGCGCGCAAGGCTGGCGTGGGACCCAAGGGCGATGGTGCTTTTCGGCTGAGGGGCGGCAGGTTGGTTGACCTGATTTTATCCGGCTGTTACCCCAACCCGATAAGGTAATGCGTGCCAGTGCACAGAGGAGCGCGTGGTGTCGGAAAGCTCCCATCGAAAGGTCGCCATTCTCGAACTGACCGGCGTTCACGAGGAGGTCATTCCCAGCCTTGTCGATGCCGTGCCGTCTGGCGTGACGGTAGATGTTTTCGTCAATGCGCGGTGCCGTGATATTCGCGGCGATATCTTCCGGGAAATCAAGGGCTTTACGGCCAATGTTCGCTATCTCGAAATTGCTAAGGCAATTGATTGGGTCAAGCTCGGGCGGGATATCGATGGCGGCGGATATGAGGCGCTGATCATCTCGACCTTTCAAATCGAAGGCGTGGCGCTGTGGGCGCGAGAGCGCAAGCCCGCAGTGATTGGCGTCGTGCACAACCCGACGCTTTTTCAAAAATCCGCCGCCTCCACAACGGCGCTGGCCGAAGGTCGGATCAGCACGATCGTTCTGGCCCCTCATGTTGCTGCTCGGTTCAATGCCATGACCCATGGGGCTCATATGGATGCCATCGGCGTCATCGAACCTGTGTTCTGGGGCGAGGGCGCAAGGGCATGGGCCCGTTCTGATTCACCCAAACAAGTCATTGTTCCGGGCGGGGTCAATTTCTCAGCGCGCGATTTCGAGGGGCTGCTGGACGCGCTTGAGCCCTCCCGTGTGGCGGCGATGCGCCACGCGGGAATCGCGCTTCAGATCATCGGCGGCGGCCCGGACCGCGCCAAGCTCGAAGAACAGGTGACCGAACGGGGGCTCGAAGACGTGGTGGGCTTGCTTGCTTTGTCGGCAAGTGGGCGGGTTCCCTACGATGCCTATGTCGCGGCCTTGATACAGGCTTGGGCGATCTACCCGCTTTTACCGCTCGAATGGCCCCCCTATCGCGATTACAAGATCACCTCAGCCATCCCGACCGCGATTGGCTTTGGGCTTCCGGTCGTTCTCGACCGCTGGACCGCCAGCGCCTATCGCGTGCCTGCCTTGATCAGCGACGCCAGCATAGCGACCGCGCTCGACGCCTTGATCGCCCTTTCCCCGGATAGGCACGCGCAATTGGTGGACGAAATCCTGCGCTATGGAACCGAGGCACGGGCGCGCAACCGTATCGAGATGGCGCGGCTGATCGCGGCGGGCCGGATGGCGAGAACAGAGGCACTGATATGACACAGACCAAAGCTAGCGATTTCTTGCGGCTTTGTGCCGATCTTGCGCCCTTTTCCTACGGCCCGAACTTCCAAGACATTTTCGCGCTCTGGGCCAATCGCTTGCAGCGGCGGGGTTGGTTCGTGGAATTCGGTGCGCTTGGCGGCATCAACGTGTCCAACAGCTATGTGTTGGAGCGTTTGGGCTGGTCGGGCGTGGTTGCCGAACCGCATCCAGGATTTCACGATCAGCTTCGTGTGAACCGGCGCTGCCATGTCTCCACCGAGTGTGTCTGGACCGAAACCGGGCAGACTGTGACCTTTCAGGCGGTCAAAGGGCGCCCCGCGCTCTCGACCATTGCGGGGCTCGATTACGATGATGTGCAGTCGCGAACCGGCGCGCGCGACGATTTCGTCGTTCACGAGGTGCCGACGATCAGCCTTTTCGATCTCTTGCGCTCCTGCGATGCACCGCGCGAGATCGATCTTCTGTCGATCGACACCGAGGGATCGGAACTGCCGATCCTCACGGCCTTTGATTTCACGGCTTACCGCTTCGGGGCTATCGTGGTCGAGCATGGCCATTCATCGCAGCGGGGCCCCATTCATGCGCTTTTGTCTGGCCATGGCTATGTCCGGGTCTGGCCCGAGATTTCGGATCATGATGATTGGTATGTCCATGCCAGCCGCGTCGATGCGCCGCCCCCCGATCAAGCGGCTCTGGCAGGGTTGATCGCGCATTTCGCAACAACCGAGCCGACGCCGGGAACGGGCGAGCGCTACCGCCGCTTAGCGCGCCTCTCGCAAACGCTTGGTGGGGGTGATCTGGCGCTCCTCTGCGCGGAACGCGCGGTCCAAAGCCTTGGCTCGTCGAATGCGGTGGTGTTGGTCGAACATGCCAAGGCCTTGGCGGCCTGTGGCCAACTGGTGCAGGCGGCACGGGCCTATCGCGCGGCGCTTTTGGTCGATCCAAACCAGCCCCACGCGCGTGCGGCCCTTGAGCGCCTCACCTCGCCCTGACCTCCAACCAGATCCCGTCCTTGGCCCGCACCGTCAGATAGGCCACGGGCACCGGCACGCGGTCCCTGACCGTCTCAAACCGAAAGGCCCGCACCAGCATCGCCAGAAGCAGCGGCCCCTCGACCATGGCGAAGCCTGCCCCGGTGCAGACGCGGGGGCCGGTGGAAAAGGGGATGAAAGCCTCGCGCAGGCAGGTCTTGCCATTCTCGGTGGCCCAGCGGGCAGGGTCGAAGCCATCGGGGTTTTCCCACAGCCGTTCGTGGCGATGGAGGTGCCAGGGCGAGATCACGATCTGGCTGCCCTTTCGTAGATTGCGATTGCGGAAACATTCAGGCCCGGTCGTTTGGCGCACCATCATGGGCACGGGGGGATAAAGCCTGAGCGCTTCGC
>NZ_CBFIIK010000129.1:0-6917 GCF_965662675.1 Roseicyclus sp.
CAAGCCGGAATAGGGCGACCGCGCCATGCGGGGATCAGGCCGCGCGCGACCGCACCGTGCGCTGCTCGATCCGCTTTTCGTGCTGCCCTTGGATCAGGCGGTGCACATAGATGCCGGGCAGGTGGATCAGGTCGGGGTCGAGCGAACCCGTCGGCACGATTTCCTCAACTTCCATGATGCAGATGCGCCCGCACATCGCGGCGGGCGGGTTGAAGTTGCGGGCGGTCTTGCGGAAGATCGCATTGCCGGTTTCATCGGCCTTCCACGCCTTGACGATCGAGATATCCGCGAAAATCCCGCGCTCGAGGATGTAATCCTGCCCGTCGAAAGTCTTCACCTCTTTGCCCTCGGCGATGACAGTGCCCACGCCCGTCTTGGTGTAGAAACCGGGAATGCCCGCACCGCCCGCGCGCATGCGTTCGGCCAGTGTGCCTTGGGGGTTGAACTCCAACTCCAACTCGCCCGACAGGTATTGGCGCATGAATTCGGCGTTTTCGCCCACATAGGACGACATCATCTTCTTGATCTGGCGGGTGGCGAGCAGCTTGCCCAAGCCGAAATCATCGACGCCCGCATTGTTCGAGGCGACGGTCAGATCCTTGGTGCCCGCCGCCACGATGCCGTCGATCAGCAATTCGGGGATGCCGCATAGCCCGAAACCGCCCGCGGCAATCAGCATGCCGTCGAACAGCACACCGTCGAGCGCGTCCTTGGCGGAACCGTAGATCTTTTTCATGGCGATCACCCTTCGCGAAACATTTCGCGCGCACCCTGCCGCCGCGATGCGGCGAAGTCAACTTTGCCTCATGCCTCCAGCGCCTCTTCCATCTCGGCCAAAAGGGTCGCGCAATAGGCCTCGAAGCGGGGGCCGGGCTGTTGGCCGTCGATGCGGTCTTTCAGCGGGTCGGGCGCACGGGTCTCGCTGCCCGAGAGTGTTTCCAGCACCGCATGCCCGCAAAAGGGCACATGCGCCTCCGAATAGCCGCCCTCATGGGTCAGCATCAGGCGCCCGTCACACAGTTCATCCGCCGCCTCCATCGTCATGGCGGTCATGGTGCGGAAAGTGTCAGAGCCTGCCATCATCCGCCCCAAGGGATCGACGCCCGAAGCGTCAAAGCCGCAGGCCACCACGATGGCATCGGGCTGAAAGGCGTAAAGCTGGGGGATGACCAACCGTTCAAAGGCCTCGAGATAGGTGGCATGCCCACCGCCCGGCGGCAGCGGGATGTTGAGATTGAACCCCTCGCCCGCGCCCGCGCCGCGATCTTCGAAATCGCCCGAGTCGCGGGGATAGTTGCGTTCTTGATGGAGCGAGATGGTCAGCGTATCGGCGCGCTCGTAATAGATCGCCTCAGTGCCGTTGCCATGATGCACATCCCAATCGATCACCGCGATCCGATGGGCCAACCCTGCGGCGCGCGCCGCCTCGAGCGCGATGGCGATATTGTTGAGCAAGCAAAAGCCGTTCGGGAAATCGGGCAAGCAGTGATGGCCCGGCGGGCGCGAGAGCGCATAGGCATTGTCGAGCCGTCCTTGCAGCACATCGAAGAGCGCGGCCTTGGTCAGCCCGGCTGATAATGCCGCGATCTCGTAGCCATCGGGACCAAAGGGGGTGCGCAGGCCCAGCTCGCCACCTCCCTCGGCGCATTTCTGGCGGAAGGTGTCGATGTAGTGATGCGGGTGGATGCGCAAGATATCCTCGTCGCTGGCGGGGGCGGCATTTGGCGTGGCAAGCTCGGCCATCAGCCCCGTCACCTCGACCAGATTGCGAAAACGGCGCTTGGTCTCGGGGTTTTCGGGCAGGCCGCTGCCGGTTGCGGGCTGCATCAGCCCGCCGACAGGCACCAGAAAGCTGTAATTGCCCCCCGAATGCCAAAAGCACCGCTCATTGAAGAAAAAGCCCGTGCGCATGATGATGTCCCCCGGTGTCGCCGGGCCGATATTGCGGCGCGACCTGTCGGCTGTCCATCACATTGCTGCGCCTTAGCGTTCCAGCCGATAGACCCCTTCGGGCAGGTTCAAGGCGGCCGCCAGATCGCGCAGCTGCGCCATCGACAGCGTCACGACCTGTTCGCGATCATGGCGCGGATCGTATTGGGTCAGCGTCACGCATTCGGCGAAGGCGGCGATTGCGATATCTTCTTGCAACGGTTGGCCATCCTCGCCCTCGTCGACAAGGGTGATGACGGTGGCGTCGAAATCGTGCTCGATGGTGAACATGACGCCAGCCTAGGGCCGTGCATCTTTTCCTGCAAGACCTCGCGCCTCGCGCCGCAATTGCCGATGATAAAGCCAAGGTGCGGCCAGCCGATTATAGGCCAGATCGGCCAGATGCCGCAGGCCGGGCAGCATGACCAGCCGCGCCAGCCAGCCCATGCCGGGCAGCGCCGCCCAAATCGCGGCGAAAGCGGGGATGCCGCTGATGATCCGCCCATCGGGCAGTGCCGCATGCAAGCGCCGCTTGGCCTGATCTTGGGTCAGCCGCCAGCCGCCCAGATCGGCAGTATTAAGATCCTCAAAGCGCAGGGCCGCCCCCGCCTTTTCGGCGCGGCTGCGGTAATGGGCGATCTCGGCCCGGCAGATCGGGCAGCGGTCGTTGTAAAGGATGCGGGTCATAGCCATACCATGCCAGCTATGCCGCCATGCGCCCCGGTCAAGGACGGTGACGGGGCACAAGCGCGTGAAGGGGGCTTTACGCCGCGCCTGACCCGATTACCCTAAGCGCGCGAATGATGAGTGTGATGATGCGCAACTTTTTCCTTATCTTGGCCAGTGTTGTGACGTTGTCGGCCTGTGTGCCGATGGCCCAGCAGGCCCCTTTGCCTGCACAAAGCCCGACGAACAGCCCGCAACAGGCGGTTCTCAATCTGCGCGAGGTGATCGACCGCGTCGAACCCGTCGCCGAACAGGTCTGCCGCGAGGAAACGCCCGACCAACTTTGCGATTTCGCGATCTATGTCGACAGCGCGCCGGAAAGCGGGGTGAACGCCTTTTACACGATCGACGACAAGGGACAGCCTGCCATCATCTTCACCATCGGTCTGATCGCGGTGGCCGCCAATACCGACGAGCTGGCCTTCATCATGGGCCATGAGGCGGGCCATCACATCGGCCGTCACCTGCCGCGCGTGCAGGCCAGTGCCGATCTGGGGGCGCAGATCCTCACCCAGATCGCGCGGGCGGGCGGCGTCAGTGAGGCGGCGCTGGGCGGTGTCGCACAGGTGGGCGCAGTCGTCGCCTCGCGTCAATATGGGCGGCAGGCCGAGTTGGAGGCCGACGCCATCGGCACCATTATCGCGCTCCGCGCGGGCTTTGACCCGTTACGCGGGGCGGCTTTTTTCGAGCGCATCCCCGACCCCGCGCGCAGTTTCCTTGCCACCCATCCGCCCAATGAACAACGCATCGACACCGTGCGCCGCACCTTGGCCGGGCAAGTGGGGCAGGGCAGTTGATCTAGGTCAAGGTCGCGCGGCGCGATCCGCGTAGCTTGGTTGCATCATGCCCAGCCCCTTGGGCGGAAGACAGGGACGCAACCGATGCAAGGCGACAAGACACGCGCGCAGCATGCCGCGCTGATGCACCAGATGGCCAACACACTTGGCGTCGATCTCGACAATGCCGAATTGCGTGGCGCCCTGCCGCCCGAGCGGCGCGAAGAGATGCTTTTGGCTTGTACCGGCTGCGCCGATCCGACGGGGTGCGCGCATTGGCTGGCGCGCAATGCCAGCGCAGATGCCGCCCCCGACTACTGCCGCAATACCGATATCTTGCACCGTCTGGCCGCCGAATAGCCCCTAGCGGATCACGCGGCCCCAAAGGTCGTATTCGCCCGCTTCCTCGACCGCGACGGTAACCATGTCGCCCGGCGCCAGCCCATCGAAGTTTTCGTCGATGAACAGGTTGCCGTCGATTTCGGGCGCATCCGCCATGGTGCGACAGGTCGCGCCCTCCGCGTCCACGGCGTCGACCAGCACCATCATGGTCTGGCCGACCTTGGCGGCAAGCTTGGCTTCGGAAATGGCTTGGGCCTTTTGCATGAAGCGGTCCCAGCGGTCTTGCTTGACCTCCTCGGGGACATGATCGGGCAAAGCGTTCGAGCGCGCGCCGGCGACGTTTTCGTATTTGAAACAGCCCACCCGATCCAGCTGCGCCTCGTCGAGCCAATCGAGCAGCGTCTGGAATTCATCCTCGGTCTCGCCGGGATAGCCCACGATGAAGGTCGAGCGAAGCGTGATATCCGGGCAGTCGCGCCGCCATGCGGCGATTTCGTCCAGCGTGCGCGAGGCCGCGGCGGGGCGCGCCATGCGCTTCAACGTCTCGGGGTGTGCATGCTGGAATGGAATGTCGAGATACGGCAAGAGGCCGTTGGCCGGATCAGCCATCAGCGGGATCAACTCACGCACATGCGGATAGGGGTAGACATAGTGCAGACGCACCCAAACCCCCAATGTGGACAAGTCTCTGGATAGGTCGAGAATCGGAAACTTATGCTCCCGCCCTTTCCAGTCTGTGCCATAGGCGGAGGTGTCTTGGCTGATCACCAGCAACTCCCGCACGCCCGCCTCGACCAGCTTTTCGGCCTCGCGCAGAACGGCCTTTGCGGGGCGCGATTGCAGCCGCCCGCGCATGTCCGGGATGATGCAGAATTTGCACTTGTGATCGCAGCCCTCGGAAATCTTGAGGTAGCTGTAATGGCGCGGCGTCAGTTTGATGCCCGCAGGCGGCAACAGGTCGATGAACGGGTCGGGCGCGGGCGGCACGGCTTTATGGACGGCGTCCAAGACCTGCTCGTATTGGTGCGGTCCGGTCACGGCCAGCACCGATGGATGCGCGCCGGTGATGTAATCGGGTTCGGCGCCAAGGCAGCCCGTCACGATCACCCGGCCGTTTTCGTGTAACGCCTCGCCGATCGCCTCGAGGCTTTCGGCCTTGGCCGAGTCGAGGAACCCACAGGTGTTCACGATCACCGCATCGGCACCCGCATAATCGGGCGAGATGGCATACCCCTCGGCACGCAGCCGCGTCAGGATGCGCTCGCTATCGACCAAAGCCTTGGGGCAGCCAAGGCTGACCATCCCGATCCGGGGCTGTCCGGGGCGGGCAGCGTCGGGCACTTGGGCGCGCGCAAGATCGGGGCGTAGGTCGGGCGGGTTCTGGCTCATGCTCGCGCAGATAGCGTGGCGCAGCGCAAAGGGGAAGGGTATGCGGGAAAACGGCTGCACAAGCCGCGCGTTGCGGGTTAGGCTGGCGGCATTGGTAAGAGGTTTGCGCATGCGCTGGATTATTCGATTGCTGGGGGTGGTGGTCACGCTCGCCGTATTGGGGCTGGTCGCGCTGCTTTTGGTACCGGCTGAACGGATTGCGCGCTTGGCCGCGGAACAGCTTGGCCAAAGCCTCGGCCGCGAGGTGACGATTTCGGGCACGGTGCAGCCCAGTTTCTGGCCCCATCTGGCTGTGCGTGCCGAAGAGGTGGGCGTGGCCAACCCCGATTGGGTGGATGACGGGCCGATGCTGCGCGCCACCGCGCTTTCGGTTCGCCTGCCTTGGGCCGCGATCTTGGATGGCGCGCCGCAAATCGACGAGATCACGCTCATTGGCCCCCAGATCACACTGGTGCGCGCCGCCGATGGCCGCGCCAGTTGGGAGATCGCGGGTAATGCCGCGCCCGCCGCCAGCACGCAAAGCACCGCACCCGCCATCACCATCGAGATGGCCGAGATCACCGACGGAACCCTGCGCTATATCGATGCGGCAGCAGGGCAGCGCGTCGAACTTACCGGCATCGACGCGCGCTTGGCCTTGCCACGCGATGGGGCGCTCCGCCTTGCGGGGCGCGCCACGGCGCAGGGCGTGCCGATCTCCTTCTCGCTCGACCTTGCCGCCTTGGCCGATCTGATGGCGGGGCGGTTGAGTGATGCCGCGCTTGGCCTTGATTGGGCGGGTGGCACGGCGCGCTTTGACGGCGCGGTCGGCCTGACCCCGGTTTTGGACGGCACCTTGTCGCTTGATGTGACCGATCTAGCCCCCGTGGCGGGGTTGACCGGGATCGCGATGCCCGATCTGCCGCAGGGCTTGGGGGCCGGGCGCGTGGCGCTGTCGGGGCAGGTCGCGCTGAGCGATACCGGCAGCGCTCATCTGCGCGCGGGGCGATTGCAGCTTGACGATACCGCGCTGGCGCTCGCGCTTGATCTGACGCAGGGCGCAGAGCGGCCGTTGATCCGTGGCACGATCAGCGCCGATACACTCGCCCTGCCCGGCGCAGATGCCAGCCCATCCGGAAACACGGGCTGGTCGAGCGCGCCCATCGATGTGAGCGGGCTTTTCGCCACCGATGCCGAGATTGCGCTGCGGCTGGGCGCGCTGGGCCTTGGCGATATCGCGCTTGGCCCGGTCGATCTGACAGCGGCGCTGACACGGGGGCGGCTGGTCTTCGATATCGCGCGCCTCGCGGCCTATGGCGGGGCGGTGAGCGGGCAATTCGTCGTCAACGGGCGCGGCGGGCTGTCGGTCGGTGGCGATCTGCGCGCCACTGAGATGCAGCTTTTACCGCTTTTGCGCGATGTCGCCGCGTTCGAGCGACTGGAGGGAACGGGCAACGGCCGCCTAAGCTTTCTGGGCGTGGGCAACGACATGGCCAGCATCATGGCGGGCCTGTCGGGCGAGGGGGACGTGCGGCTGGGCGCGGGCGTGGTCCGGGGGATCGATCTGGCCACGATGATCCGCAACCGCGACCCCGGCGCGCAAGGGGCAGGCGCGCGCACGGTCTATGACAGCCTGAGCGCGGGCTTCATCATCGCCGATGGCGTCTTGGCCAATGACGATCTGGCGCTGGCCGCCGGATGGGGCAGCGCGGCGGGCGCGGGCCGCGTCGATCTGGGGGCGCAAAGCCTCGATTACCGGCTGATCCCCGCGATCTT
>NZ_CBFIIK010000130.1:0-5310 GCF_965662675.1 Roseicyclus sp.
GCTGGCCAAGCCGATGCGCAAGCTGGCGGTTGGTGAAGCAATCATCTTTTCCAATGATCTTTCGGCAGAAGTTTTCGCATTGGATGATGGTCTGCGCCTGCGCTTCAACCTGTCGGGCGATGATTTCGACGCAGCGCTGAACGCGGCGGGCGCCATGCCGCTGCCGCCCTATATCGCGGGCAAACGCGCCCCCGATGCCCGCGATCACGAAGATTACCAGACCATCTGGGCCAAGCGCGCGGGTGCGGTGGCCGCCCCCACCGCCAGCTTGCATTTCGACGAGGGCTTGGTTGCTGCCCTTGGCAAAGCGGGGATCGATTTCACCTTCGTCACCTTGCATGTGGGGGCCGGCACATTCCTGCCCGTCACCGTCGACGATGTCACAACGCATCGCATGCATGCCGAATGGGGCGAGGTGCGGCCGCAAGCCGCCGCCGAGATGAATGCCACCCGCGCGGCGGGCGGGCGCATCATTCCCGTGGGCACCACCGCGCTGCGCCTGATCGAAACGGCGGCCGATGCCGATGGCACCATGCACGCCTATGAGGGCAAGACCGACATCTTCATCTATCCCGGCTACCAGTGGAAAATCACCCAAGGGCTGGTGACCAATTTCCATCTTCCGAAATCCACGCTCATGATGCTGGTTTCGGCCTTGATGGGGCAAGACAGGGTACGCGAAATCTATGCTCATGCGATCAAGGAAAACTATCGTTTCTTTTCCTATGGTGACGCGTCTCTCCTGATTCCGTCGCAGATGTGACAGACCGGGGATGATTTCGGTCGCCAAGCTTTCGGCGATACCAAGGGAAAGGCCGTTTCGATGATCAGTGTTCTGCGCCTGTCATGGCCGCTGCTGCTGGGTATGTTTTTGTTGCAGATCGGCAATGGCTTGCAGGGCTCGCTGATGGGCGTGCGTGGCGCGATCGAGGGGTTCTCGACTTTTGAGCTGTCCTTTGTCGCTTCGGCATATTTCGTTGGGTTCTTGGGCGGATCGCGCTTTGCGCCGGTCTTCATCGCCAAGGTGGGCCATGTGCGCGTCTTCGCCGCGCTGGGCTCGCTCATCTCCGCCACGCTGATCAGCTACCCGGTGTTGACCGATCCCTATGCATGGATGGTGCTGCGGGTGATCTTGGGCTTCAGCCTGTCGGGGGTCTATGTCACCGCGGAAAGCTGGCTGAACGATGCTGCCACCAACACCACGCGGGGACAGTCGCTCTCGGCCTATGTGCTGGTACAGATGTTCGGGCTGGTCGCGGGGCAGGGGATCTTGTCGGCGGGCGATCCATCGGGGTTCTTGCTGTTCATCATCCCCTCGATCCTCGTCTCGATCAGCTTCGCGCCGATCCTCTTGTCGGTGCAGCCCGCCCCCGCCTTTCAGGCCTCGCGCCCGATGAGCTTGCTTTCGCTTTACCGCGCCTCGCCTTTCGGCACGGTGGGGATGCTGTTGATGGGTGCGGTCTATGCGATGCAATTCGGCATGGGGTCGGTCTATGCCACCGAGATGGGGCTGACGCTTGGGCAGATCTCGCTGTTCATGTCGGGGATCTTTCTGGGCGCGATCGTGATGCAATACCCGATGGGGTGGCTGTCGGACCGGATCGACCGGCGCGTGATGATCGTGGCCAGTGCCGCGCTTGCGGGGGTCGTTGCGATCGGCGGCTACGGCTTTGCCGAAAGCTTTGTGTTGTTGATGGTCGTCGCCGCCTTGGTCGGTGGCCTGTCGCAGCCGCTTTATGCATTGCTGATCGCCTATACCAACGACTACCTGTCACCTGAAGAGATGCCATCGGCCTCGGGGGGGCTGATCTTTCTCAATGGCTTGGGCGCGATCGGTGGCCCCCCCTTGGCCGGCTTGGTGATGTCCTTGTTCGGAACGGGGGGCTATTGGTTGATCATGGCGTTGTTCTTGTTCCTGACGGCAGCCTATGGGCTGTGGCGCATGACGCGGCGTCCCTCGGCCTATGCGGGCGACAAGGAATACGAGGCGGTTTCCTATCCGAATATCTTGCCCGGTGCATCGCCTGTTGCGGTCGAGACCGCACAAGAGCTTTATGTAGAGGCGACCGAGGCCAGCGAGGCCGAGAACCGCAGCGAGACGACGACAAGCTAAGGCGGCCGAGAAAGGAACCGTCCGATGACCAAAGTCATGGAGAACCGCGCGGGCGAGGTGATCACCTTTTGGCAGGAGGCGGGCCCCGAGTCATGGTATCGCCAAGATGCCGCCTTCGACCGCACCATCCGGGATCGTTTCGGCGCGCTCTGGGATAGCGCCTGTGCGGGTGGGTGCGATCATTGGGCGATGGGCCCCAAGGGGGCACTGGGGCTGATCATTCTGACAGACCAATTCCCGCGCAACATGTTCCGTGAAAGCGCGCGCGCCTTCGCCTCCGATGCGCGCGCGCTGCGGATCGCTGCGATGGCGCTGAACCATGATTGGGATACGCGCGTGGCTGAACCGATGCGGCAATTCTTTTACCTGCCCTTCATGCATTCCGAAATGCTGACCGACCAAGATCGCAGCGTGCGACTGTTCAAGGCGCGGATGGAGACGGGTGACAATCTGCTCCATGCCCGCGCCCATCGTGAGGTGATCCGGCGCTATGGCCGCTTTCCTTATCGCAATGCAGCACTCGGCCGGGTTTCGACCCCGGTCGAGGAGGCTTTCTTGGCCTCCGGCGGCTATGGGGCGATCGTGCAGGAATTGTCCGGGGCCTGAGCGGGGGCGAAAGCGCCAGTTTTCCGTGCCGTTTTGCTACAGCGAAACGTCCCGCTTTCCGCCTCAAGCCTTGCACCCAGCGCAAACCGGCCTGCGACCCAACGCCGATTGTCGCGCGGGCAGAAATTTGTTTAACGTTGAACAAATGGGAATCCGGAGGAGAGTGGCCCGTGGCATCTCAAACATTCGACGTCATCGTGATCGGCGCAGGGCCCGGCGGCTATGTGGCCGCCATCCGCGCCAGCCAGCTTGGCCTCAAGGTGGCCATCGTCGAGCGCGAGCATATGGGGGGCATCTGCCTCAACTGGGGTTGTATCCCGACCAAGGCGATGCTGCGCTCGTCCGAGGTTTTCCACCTGATGCACCGCGCCAAGGAATTCGGGCTCAAGGCCGACAATATCGGCTATGATCTGGACGCGGTCGTCAAACGCTCGCGCAATGTCGCCAAGCAGCTCAACTCCGGCGTCGGCCATTTGATGAAGAAGAACAAGGTGACTGTTGTCATGGGCACGGCCACGATCCCCGCCAAGGGCCGTGTCAGCGTCACCACCGACAAGGGCACCGAAGAGCTGACGGCCAAGAATATTATCCTCGCCACCGGCGCGCGGGCGCGCGAATTGCCGGGGCTCGAGGCCGATGGAAAGCGCGTCTGGACCTATAAGCACGCGCTGGTGCCGCCGCATATGCCCAAGAAACTCCTCGTGATCGGCTCGGGCGCGATCGGGATCGAATTCGCCAATTTCTACAGCACGCTCGGCGCTGATACGACCGTGGTCGAAGTGATGGACCGCATCTTGCCCGTGGAAGACGCCGAGATTTCGGCCTTTGCCAAGAAGAGCTTCGAAAAGCAGGGTATGAAGATCATGCTCAAGGCCATGGTCAAGAAACTCGACCGCGCCGCCGACAAGGTCACCGCCCATATCGAGGTGGATGGCAAGATCGAGATGCATGACTTCGACACCGTGATTTCCGCCGTCGGGATCGTGGCCAATACCGAGAACCTCGGCCTCGAGGCGCTGGGCGCCAAGATCGACCGCAGCTTTGTCGTCACCGATGAGTATTGCCGATCGGGTGTTGAGGGGCTTTTCGTCATCGGGGATGCGACCAACGGCCCGTGGCTGGCGCACAAGGCGAGCCACGAGGGCGTGATGGTGGCCGAGTTGATCGCTGGAGGCCATCCGCATGCCGTGAAACCCGAACAGATCGCCGGCTGCACCTATTGCCATCCGCAGGTGGCCAGCGTTGGTTTGACCGAGGCCAAGGCCAAGGAACGGGGCTTTGACGTAAAGGTCGGCCGCTTCCCCTTTATCGGCAACGGCAAGGCCATCGCGTTGGGCGAGCCCGAGGGGATGATCAAGACCGTCTTCGACGCCAAGACAGGCGAGCTTTTGGGCGCGCATATGATCGGGGCCGAGGTGACCGAGCTGATCCAGGGCTATGTGATCGGGCAAAAGCTGGAGACCACCGAGGCTGATCTGATGGAAACCGTTTTCCCGCATCCAACACTGTCGGAAATGATGCATGAATCGGTGCTTGATGCCTATGGGCGGGTGATCCACCTGTAAGCATGTGCGCTTGACCGCGCCCTTG
This sequence comes from Roseicyclus sp., assembly GCF_965662675.1. GTDB lineage: Bacteria > Pseudomonadota > Alphaproteobacteria > Rhodobacterales > Rhodobacteraceae > Roseicyclus. Next base: position 4,310 of record NZ_CBFIIK010000130.1, read on the forward strand.
CGCCCGGTCAAGCAAGCGCCATGAGCCAGCCCTTGCCCCCTTTGCCCGACCGCACGCCTTGGGCGCTGATCGCGGCACTCTACGGCGCGGGGCTTTTGGCGGCGGGGCAGTTCGCCAAGGTCTCGTTGACCTTGGGGCCGCTTGCCTTGGCCTATCCGGGCTGGCCCGTGGCCTTTGCCGTCTCGGGCGTGGCGGTGATTGGTATCCTTTTCGGTGTCATGGCGGGTGGGCTGACCGCCGCCATCGGCCCGCGCCGCGCGATCTTGGCGGCGTTGGGCCTCTCGGCGCTGGCGGGGGCCTTGCAGGCGATCTTGCCGCCCTTTCCCATCCTCATGGCGCTGCGCGTATTGGAGGGGGCGGGGCATCTGGTGCTGGTGGTGGCCATCCCCACGCTGATGGCGGGGCTGGCGGCTGCACGCGACCGTGGGCTGGTCATGGGGCTATGGGCCACGTTTTTCGGGGTCGGCTTCGCGCTGGGCGCCCTTTTGGTGGGAGACAAGGCCGCGCCTGTCTACGCGGTGCATGGGGCGCTTTGCGCGCTGCTTGCGATGGTGCTGGGGTGGATGCTGCCGCGCGCGGGCGTGGTGCGCCGCGCGCGGCCGCGTCTTGCCGATCATCGGCTGATCTACACCGACCCGCGCCTTTTCGCCCCCGCGCTGGGCCACGGCATCTATGCCTTCCTGTTTCTTGCGGCCGTCACCTATCTGCCGACGGCGCTTGGCGCTGCTTGGCTTGCCCCGATCCTGCCGATTGTCGGGATCGTCGGATCGCTCGGCGCGGGCATCTTGGCGCGGCTGATTGCGCCGGGGGCCTTGGTTGCCGGTGGGTTTGGGGTGATGGCCGTGATTTTCGCCTTTGCCCTTGCCCTGCCGACATGGGCGGCGGGCTTGACTGTGCTGGGGATGCTGATCTCGGGCGTGGTGGCGGGCGGTGGCTTTGCCGCCGTGCCATGGTTGAACCAGACCGAGCAGACACGCGCGCTTGCCAATGGTGCCTTGGCG
>NZ_CBFIIK010000130.1:5320-6872 GCF_965662675.1 Roseicyclus sp.
TTCGGGGGAACACCCGTTCTGGCCGCGCTTGGCGCGGGGGCAAGCCTGCCCATGGCCATCGCGGTGGGGGTTTTCGGGGCGCTGGCAACGGCAATCGCCTATCGCGCCGCCATAATGGTAAATGTTCGCTGAACGTTCTCATTTTTTCATTGGAGACTCGGGCACCTTCGCCTATCTCTTGCCAGACGGTTAAGGACAGGCCCAACCATGCCCGAGATGAAACAGATCGAGGTGCGCGGCGCGCGCGAACACAACCTCAAGAACATCGACCTCGACATCCCCCGCGACAAGCTGGTGGTGATCACCGGCCTGTCTGGCTCGGGCAAGTCGAGCCTCGCCTTCGACACGATCTATGCCGAGGGGCAGCGGCGTTATGTCGAAAGCCTGTCGGCCTATGCGCGCCAGTTCCTCGACATGATGCAAAAGCCCGATGTCGATCACATCTCGGGGTTGTCCCCCGCGATTTCCATCGAGCAAAAGACGACGTCGAAGAACCCGCGCTCGACCGTTGGCACGGTGACGGAAATCTACGACTACCTTCGGCTATTGTTCGCCCGCGCGGGCACGCCCTTTAGCCCGACCACCGGTCTGCCCATCGAGGCCCAGCAGGTCCAAGATATGGTCGACCGCGTCATGGCGCTGGAGGAGGGGACACGTGCCTATCTTCTGGCCCCCATCGTGCGCGACCGCAAAGGCGAATACCGCAAGGAATTCATGGAGCTGCGCAAGCAGGGCTTTCAGCGTGTCAAAGTCGATGGCCAGTTCTACGAATTGGATGAGCCGCCCACGCTCGACAAGAAATTCCGCCATGATATCGATGTTGTGGTCGACCGCATCGTTGTGCGGCCGGGCACCGAGACGCGGCTGGCCGATAGCTTCCGCACCGCGCTGGATCTGGCCGATGGCATCGCCATCCTCGAGACCGCCCCCGCCGAGGGTGACCCCGAGCGCATCACCTTTTCCGAGAATTTCGCTTGCCCCGTCTCAGGCTTCACCATCCCCGAAATCGAGCCGCGCCTGTTTTCCTTCAACGCGCCTTTCGGGGCCTGCCCGGTCTGCGACGGCTTGGGGGCCGAGTTGTTCTTTGACGAGCGCCTGATGGTGCCTGATGCGGCGCTCAGCCTTGAAAACGGGGCCATCGCGCCATGGCGCAAGGGCAAATCCCCCTATTTCACCCAGACGATCCAAGCCATCGCGCGCCATTACGGCTTTGACGCGAAAGCGGCGTGGAAAGACTTGCCCGAGGCGGTGCAACAGGTTTTCCTGCGCGGCTCGGGCGAGGAAGAGATCCCGTTTCGCTATGACGAGGGCGGGCGCGTCTACCAAGTGAAGCGGACCTTCGAGGGCGTGATCCCGAACATGGAACGCCGCTACCGCGAGACCGACAGCGCATGGATTCGCGAGGAATTCGAGCAATATCAGAACAACCGATCCTGTGGCGCCTGCGGTGGCTATCGCTTGCGGCCCGAGGCGCTGGCGGTGAAGATCGCGGGGCTTCATGCCGGCGAGGTGGTGCAGATGAGTATCCGCGAGGCCCTTGCATGGTGCGATA
>NZ_CBFIIK010000131.1:0-6814 GCF_965662675.1 Roseicyclus sp.
CGCCGGCTGTATTGGCCGCAAGCGCGAGGCCCATTGTGGTCGCTAGTCCCAGTTTCTTCATGATTTCCTCCCATGGTCATCATTGAGGCCCGTTTATTGGCCCGGTGAAAGTAGCAGCACCCCGCGCGCATCCTCCCGCAGGCGGGATGGTCGTATCATCGTGCCGGATGGCGATATGGCTCGATCGAGATATTGGCGCCGATCCGAATGGTCATCAGATCCTCGGCGATCAAAACGATGCCGTCGTATTCCGCAGCCAGTTCCGCCAAAAGATCATCCATCGGCAGCGGATCGGGCGGCAAAAGTGCCAGATGCGTGAGCATTGCCAGCCGTGGCCGGGTCTTGGCAAAGACTCGGCCCACATCGGTGGGCGAGGCATGATGATCAATCGCGACCTTCACCTTGGGATAATTGGCCAAGGTCGCGGGGCGCGCGGCGGCGATCTCATGGATGAAGACATCCGCCCCCTGCGCCTGCGCGATCAGGTTCTCATTGTAGCGGGTATCATGGGAATGCACGAAAACATGCCCACCATATTCCACCCGAAAGCCATAGGCCGACGGGATGTTGTCGCCATGATCCACCAAGATCGCGCGGATCGTCAGCCCGCCACGCTCATAGACCACACCCTCGGTGTAGATATGCGGGATAAGGCGCATATGCTCGGGATCGATCTCATTGTCATTGACGCGGATGTTGCGGTCGGGGCGCGTTGCAAGCCATGCACCCTCGGCCAGGTCCATCAGCCCTTCGGGGCCATAAACCGTCAAAGGCCCGCCGCGCCCGGCCCAGCCCTGCGGGATGGTCCCCGACATCAACAGGTCGAAAATCCCCGAATAATGATCCGAGTGGTAGTGCGACAAGATTACGGTATCGACATATCCCACGGGCAACCCAAGCTGCGCCATGCGGATGACCGTTCCGCGACCGCAATCGATCATCACCTTTTCATCGCCCGCCTCGATCAGCGTTGCCGTGCCAAAGGCATGGATGCTGGGGTTTGGAATACCGGTGCCCAGCAATGTTACCTTTAAGATGTCGTCAGTCATGCGCGTCACTCCTTGGCACGGCCGCAAGGCGATGCTTTCGCGCGGCCAATTCGCGCCGGATCTCGTCGGCATGTGCGTTGAGAATGGGGGGGGCGGTGACACCTGTTTCCGGCTCGCCGTCGAAACTGTAGGGGGCGCGCACGGTGGTAAAGGTTTCGCCCATCACGCCGGGCACCTCGACCTTGATCCCAAGATGGCGAGCTTGAGGATCTTCCAGCGCCTCGTTGCTGTCATAGGCCGGTGAATACGGCAGTCCCGCTGCCTCGAAGGCGGCGCACCAATCCGTGCGGCTGCGCGTGGCGAAAACCGGCGTCAGGATCGCGATCAAATCGTCTTGATGTTCTATGCGCGCCGCGCGCTCGGCAAAGCGGGGATCATCGCGCAGATACGTCAGGCCCGTGGCATCCACCAAACCATCCCAGAACTTGACGGGCGACGACAAATGGATCGCGATCCAAGTCTTGTCGGCGCAGGCAAAGACATAGCTTTGTGATACCGAAGGCCGCGAGAGCGGCCCCATGACCTGATCGGCGCTGTAGTAATGCGTGAAGCTATCGAGGTTGAAATGACACATCGCCTCGAGCATCGAAATATCGACGCGATGACCCAGACCGGAACTAGCACGTTCCGTCAGCGCGGCCAAAACGGCCATGGCCGCATATTGGCCGGTCACAGCATCTGCGATAGCGGGTCCGATCACGCGAGGGCTGTCAGGCGGGGTCAAGAGCCGTAGGTATCCCGATGCCGCCTGTGCGACAGTATCAAAGGTCGGTCGATGCATCGCGGGTCCAGAGGTGCCGAACCCCGAAATCGCGCAATAGATCAGACCCGGATTGATCGCACGCAGCGCTGCCTCGCCGACACCCAACTTTTCAGCTACACCGGGGCGGAAATTCTGGATGAAAACATCCGCCGTTGCGATCAACTCAAGCAGTGTCGCATGATCTGACTCGCTTTTGGTGTCCAAAGCGATAGAGCGCTTGTTGCGATTGTAAGTCTGGTAATGGGGTGAATAAAGCCCGCCCTTAAATGCACGGAACGGGTCGCCCGTGCCCGGCAATTCGACCTTGATCACATCCGCACCCAGATCGGCAAGATGCATCGCTGCGGCGGGTCCGGTGATATAAGTGCCCAGCTCTATGACGCGAATGTGGTTGAGAATCTTCATTGATCCTCCGCGCCACGGGTTTCACGCCCGGACAATGCGCCGTCATAATCGATGGCCTGATCGGCCTGATGCGACATGATAAAGCCGATCGAGCGCAATGACTCTTCGTAAAGATGGGCCGAAAGACCAGCGGCACGCGCCAAAAGCGGCACAGCCTTCAGCGCCTCAAGCGGCCAGCCCGCGTCCAAGATCACGGCTGGAATGGCCCCCGAGACATTGATCGGCAAAGGGCGGGCCATGATGCCCGGCGCTTGTGAGGCGATGGCGCGCAAGACACCGACATAGCGGCCCGACAACCCAAGCTCATCGCAAATCGCCAGCAGGCGATCAGCGCGCGGATCGCCGCCTGCATGTTGCGGATGGCCCAGACCCGGCACCTTTAGATTGTCGATCTTCAACTGTGTCAGGTGATCTTGCGCGGCGGCTTCCAGATCGCCGTCGGTGGCGTCTTGCAAGACTTGATGCAAGAACCGACCAGCCGTCTCGGTCGAGCCTGCAACCACGGTGCCCATGCCCAAAAGCCCAGCCGCCATTGCGCCTTGCCACGCATCGGGACCCGCAGCCAATGTCATGCGTGCGGCCTGAACGCTGGGTACAAGCCCATGCTCGGCGATCGAGACAAGGCATGCGTCCAGCATCTGGCGCTGCGCGTCCGACGGGGGCTGGCCGATCACCAAGAGCCAGAAATAATCGCTGAACCCGATTTTTCCGATCAAATCATGGCACAGATCGCGCCCGCGCACCGTGATGGAATGCGCATCCGAGGTTGCGATGGCTGTATAGGGGTTGGATTGCTTGCCGATCCGCATGATTTTTTCGCATACCGAAAATATTTTCTCTTGTCGAAGGGTAATCAGCCGGATTAGGTTTCGTCAAGCCAATTTGATCGGCCCGACCAGAACACATGCGAGGGACGCGCCCATGAAAGACCTCAACCAATACACGATCACGCCTGCCGTGAAGGACAGTTTCAAAACCGTGCCCGGAAGCCGGCTGGAGCAGCTGTTGCAAGGATTGATAACGCATTTGCATGACTTCACCCGCGAACAGAACGTGACCCATGAAGAGTGGATGGCGACGCTGAATTTTCTTTATGATTGCGGGCAGATCTCGACGCCGGAGCGCCACGAATTCATCTTGCTCTCAGATGTGCTGGGATGGTCGGCGCTGGTGGATATGATCAACACCAAGGGAGGCGCGACGGAAGGGTCCAATCTGGGGCCATTCTACCTTGATGATGCACCAACCAAAGCACTGGGAGCCGACCTGTCCGATGATCGCAGCGGTGTGACGGTATTGATGCATGGCCGGGTGATGGACACGTTGAAAAACCCCCTGCCCGGCGCACAAGTCGATACATGGCAGGCCGATGGCGCAGGCACCTATCCGATCCAAGAGCAAGGCCAAGACAAATACGACCTGCGCGGCAAGTTCACCTGCGATGCAGGTGCGCGCTACTATTATACCACCGTTCTGCCCAAGCCCTATACCGTTCCCTATGACGGACCTGTGGGCCAGCTTTTGCGCGCGGGCAACCGCCATGCATGGCGTGCGCCGCATATGCATTTCATCGTTACCGCACCGGGCATGTCGGGTATCACGACCGAGGTATTTTTCAAAAACACCGACTATATCGACAATGACGCCGTTTTCGGCGTGCGTGGGAGCCTGATCGCCGAGATCAAACCCGCCAAAGACCTCGACAAACTTGGCTATACGCTGGACAAGACGCCCGACGCCGTGATCGAATTCGATTTCGTTTTGGCACCGGGGGACTGATCAGAGTTGGACGACCAAACGCAACGGCCAACAGGCTTTGTCGAGGCACTCGCCAAGGGGATCGCGATCCTCGAGGCATTTGACGCCATGCATAGCGAAATGACCCTGTCCGAGGTGGCCCGTCGCGTGGCGATCTCACCGGCGGCTGCGCGCCGGGGCCTGATCACCTTGATCGAACTGGGCTATGTCGGGCAACGTGGTACGCGCTTTTACCTCAAGCCCAAGGTCATGGCGCTTGGATCTTGCTTTTACTTCGCCGCACGCATTGACGAGATCATTTTGCCCGATCTGCGCGCGTTGGTCGAAAAATTCGGCGATGCTTCATCTGTCGGCACGCTCAATGACCAAAATGTCATCTATGTCGCCCATTACTCCCAACAGCGCGCGCGCCGGGCATCGGCTGTCGTCGGTGCAAGCTATCCGGCTTTTGCAACATCAATCGGACGCGTGCTATTGGCGGGCATGTCCGATGCCGAGCTTGCATCATGGCTTGCTGCACTCGACCCGATGCCCCTGACAGCGCGTACCATCACCGACAAAACGGAATTGCACGCAGAGATCATGCGTGTGCGTGAGCAAGGTTTTGCAACCACCGTGGATCAGCTGGACTACGGGATCACCGCCATTGCCGTGCCGATCCTTAACGAAGCGGGCAAAACCGTCGCAGCGCTCAATAGTTCGGGCTATTCGGGCATGCTGTCACCCCAAGAGCTTGTCGCCGGACGACTGTCGGAATTGCGCGTGGTCGCGAAGTCCATCGCGCAACAGATCAACCGCTTCCCGACATTGCGCGCGGTTCTGGGCGACTGACCAACGCCGCAAAGGCCGCGACGCCCCCCATTCATCTTCATGCAGCGTAATCAGGCTTGACGCAGGGCAAAGCTGCGCGCTATTTTCGTCATGAGCAAATATTTTCGCAATGCGAAAATATTGTCCGATCACACCGATCGGCAAAATACCGGGAGGGGACGATGAGTACATCGCAGGCAATTGCCGCCACAAGTTTGCAAGATGCGCTGGATGCAGCGGGGGGACCGATCGCGCTTTTGCGCGCATCGCAGCTAGGCACGACAATTTTTCCCGGCATTCCGGCGGAGTTCACAAATTGGCGCGACGAACAGCGCGCGTGGAAAGACAGTGTCGCGCTTCTGGAACAAAGCTACCACATGACCGAATTGCATGTGCGTGGCCGCGATGCCTTGGCCTTCATGGCAAGCCTGATGACCAACCGCGCCGACAATTTCTCGGTAATGCGCGCGAAGCAAATCGTGATGTGCGGCCCGGATGGGCAGATGATCTCGGACGCCGTGCTGTTTCGCGAGGAAGAAAATTTCATGCGTGTCGTTGGCCCGCCCACGGCGGCCAACTGGGTGCAATATAACGCCTTGCACAGCAAGATGGACATTACCGTCACCCGCGACGAGAATTTCATCCGCCCGCGGGACAGTCGCGACGTCTATCGCTTTCAATTGCAAGGCCCCAATGCGCTGGCCTTGATGCAAGAAGTAACCGAAGGCACGCTTCCCGATATTAAGTTCTTCCATATGGGCAGCTTCATCATCGCCGGATGCACCGTGCGCGCCGTGCGTCACGGTATGGCAGGTACGCCCGGCTTTGAGCTTTACGGCCCGTGGCAAGACAAACAAGCCGTGCGCGCGGCCGTGGAGCGGATCGGCGAAAAATACGATCTGCGCAAAGCAGGCTCGGTGACATATGGCACCGCAGCGCAGGAGTCGGGCTGGATGCCCCGCCCCCTGCCCGCGATCTACGAAGGTGCCGACATGGCCGGGTACCGCAGCTGGATCCCCGCCCAAAGCTTCGAGGCAGCCGGCTCATTAGGTGGCAGCTTCGTCTCAAGCAATATAGAAGACTACTATGTCGAGCCCTACGAGGTCGGCTATGGCGCTTTGGTCAGTTTCGAGCATGACTTCATCGGACGCGATGCGTTGGTCGAACGCAAAAAGACCCAAAAGCGGCGCAAGATGACGCTGATCTGGAACAATGACGATGTGTTCCGTGTCATGCAAAACGCACTGCGCACGGATGGGCCGCGCAGCAAGTTCATTTCGCTGCCGGTACCGATGTATTCTTCGTTCCAAGCGGATCAGGTCTTGGTCGGCGGCAAGCCTGCCGGGGTATCGAACTGGATGTCCTACTCGTCCAACGCCGGTGCGATCTTGTCGACCGCCCTGATGGATCTTGAGCATTGTGAACTGGGCAAAGAGGTAAAGGTGCTTTGGGGTGAACCCGATACCCTGCGCCATACTGTCGAGGCCCATGAGCTATGCGAAATCCGCGCGACGATCGCGCCGGTTCCCTATTTCGACAAGACGATCAAGAAAGACGCATAGGCCAGCTTTGGCGATTAAGGTGCGGTCAGAACAATGCGAACAATTCTCAGGGTTGGCTTAAAGTACCGGACGACCAGGCAAGGAACTGACGCCGCTTAGCGAGAGCAGCGGCGCAGTTGGCCTTGAAGAGGGGTCGGCTGGAGAGACTGCGCTCGTTGCTTGAGTGGTCAAAGGCCCGCGTTCCAGAAAACCGGCAGCATCCCGGCTTGACCGCCGCCCACGCACGCCCCATCGCACATCGTCACATGCGGCTGATATAGATAGGACTTGTCCAGGCCATATGGCCATCCTCGAAGACGATGCGGGCGTAAATCCGCGCCTCACCTGTCGCCGGCAAGACGATGGCCTGGTCGAGCGTCATGCGATGCGGAAGCTGGTGATCCGGCAGGCGCTGCAGGCGCACACCCTTGCCAAGCCCGCCACAATCAACATGGTGCTCACCGGTCTCGATCGAAGACAGGTCGATT
>NZ_CBFIIK010000132.1:0-6785 GCF_965662675.1 Roseicyclus sp.
CCGAGGGCGATTTCGTCCAGAAGGGTGACTACATCATGGATGGCAACCCCGCCCCCCATGACATCCTCGCCATCATGGGCGTCGAGGCCTTGGCCGAATACATGATCAACGAGGTGCAGGAGGTCTATCGTCTCCAGGGCGTGAAGATCAACGACAAGCACATCGAGGTGATCGTGCGTCAGATGCTCCAGAAGTGGGAGATCCTCGACAGTGGCGAGACCACGCTTCTGAAGGGCGAGCATGTCGACAAGGCTGAATTGGAAGCGATGAACGCCAAGGCAGCGGCCGATGGTCGCCGCACGGCGGATGCGCAGCCGATCCTCTTGGGCATCACCAAGGCAAGCTTGCAGACCCGCAGCTTTATCTCGGCGGCCTCCTTCCAGGAAACGACACGCGTGCTGACCGAAGCTTCGGTTCAGGGCAAGGTCGACAAGCTGGTCGGCCTCAAGGAAAACGTCATCGTCGGCCGCCTGATCCCGGCGGGTACCGGTGGCGCGACCATGCGTGTCGAGCGCATCGCAAAGGCGCGCGACATGAGCGTGATCGAAGCGGCCCGTGCCGAGGCCGAAGCGGCCGCAGCACTTGCCGCGCCAGTGATGGCCGAAACGGGCGACGAGACGGAATAACCCCCGTCTTGCCCGACCAATGCGACGCCCCGCCCTTACCGGCGGGGCGTTTTCTTTTGCAAAGCGTGCATGGGGTGTTCCGCTACGCGGCGCTTTGGCCTAATCTTCGCCGCAAAAGGGCAGCATACCGGCGCCATGGCCTCGCGTGAAGATAACCAGATTATCGGCGTCTGCCGCTTCTCCTATCTGGGAGAGGGCGGTTTCCAAACGCAAAATCAGGATTTTGAAAAAGCCGCGCGCGTTCTTTACGATGTGCCGCGTATGCTGCGCCGTTTTGCCTATTTCGAGAATATCTGCCTGCCTTCGCTGGCGGCGCAAACCGATCAGGATTTCCACCTTGTGGCCTTGATCGGTGACACCATGCCCTTTCGCTGGCGCAAGCGCCTGAAAGGATTGATGGATCAATATCCCTTTCTCGAGGTATGCACGCTGGAGGCGGCGGGGCCGCTCAACTCTACCCGGCGCGCCTTTCGCCGGGCTTGGAATGGCACCTCGACCTATATCACCGGCTTTCGCATCGATGATGATGACGCGGTCGCCAGCGACTATATCGCGCGCACCCGTGCCATCGCCGACCAGCTTTTGCACCTTGGCTGGGCAGACGAGGAAACCCCCGCTGCGATCTGTTTTCATCGGGGCATCTATTGGGACATGGCCCGCCCCGAGGAGGAACAGTTTTGGGATTTCTCCGAGAAAGAGCCGCTCGGCCTTGCCTCTGCGATGATCACAACCCCCGAGGGGATGACGAATATCTACCGTTGGAACCATCGCAGACTGGCCAGCCAAGTCCGCTGCTGGATCGATCCGAACGATTATATGTTCGTGCGGACCTTGCACGGCCATAACGACAGCGACCGCTCGATCCCGCCCGACGCGCGCGCGCTGCCCGCGTGGCAGGCCAAGAAACTCTTCCGCGAGCGCTTTGGCCTGATGCCCAATAAATTGCAGGCGATGATCCAACAACGAATGGATGAGGCGACATGAGCACACCGCTCAGCCCCAATTTGCGGGGTGCGCTTTACATGACGCTGTCGATGGCGGCTTTCACCGTGAACGATGCATGTGTGAAGCTCGTGGCCGAAACCGTTCCGCTGTTCCAGGTCATCTTTCTGCGCGGCTTGGGCACGACGATCTTGCTGGCGATTTTCGTGCAAGCGACCACGGGCCTGCGCCCCACCTTTCCGCGCCGCGACCGCCCCTTGATCGCCGGGCGCACACTGGCCGAGATCTTTGCCATGGTCAGCTTCACCATGGCCTTGACCAACATGGCGATCGCGAATGCCACGGCGATCTTGGCGGCCTTGCCCTTGGTGGTGACACTTGGCGCGGCGCTGGTCTTTCGCGACAAGGTCGGCTGGCGGCGCTTGTCGGCGATCTGCATCGGGTTTCTGGGCGTCTTGTTGATCGTGCAGCCGGGCACCGAAGGCTTCAACATCTGGTCGCTCTTGGTGCTTTTTTCGGTGCTGGTGATCACCGCGCGCGATCTGTTCACCCGCGCCTTCAGCCCGGCTGTTCCGACGATGACGGTGGCGGTTCTGACGGCGGCGGCGGTCTGCATCGTGGGTGGTGTGCTGTCGCTGTTCACGCCCTGGGTGGCGCTCGATCTGCGCGAGGCGGCGCTGATTGCGGCGGCGGCGGTGCTGATCATCGGCGGCTATGTCTTCGGCATCATGGTGATGCGCGTGGGCGAGGTGGGCTTCGTCTCGCCGTTTCGCTATACCTCGCTGATCTTCGCGTTGATCCTCGGGCTGGTGGTGTTTGACGAGTTTCCAAATGCGCTTGCTCTTACGGGCGGCGTGATCGTGGTCGGGACCGGCATCTTCACGCTGTTGCGCGAGCGGATGGTGGCGCGCGCCAACCGCCGCAACGCGGCCAAGGCGGCGACAACGCCGGGGGCGCCGCATGGGTGATCATCTGCAAGTGCAGGGGCTATGCCGGTTTTCGTTGCCTTGCACGGGCGGGTTCAAGAAATACCATGCCGATTTCGCCGAACGTCGTGCCGCGCTTTATGCGCCCGACCGCCTTGATGCGCGTTGTGTATGGTTCGAGCATGTCTGCCTGCCCGGTCTGGCGCTGCAAACCGACCCCGATTTCACCCTTCATGTCGTCCTCGGCGCGGATTTCCCCGAGCCGTGGCGCAGCCGGATGACGGCGCTTTTCGCCGCTATCCCCCAGATACGGCCGCATTGGCGCGCGCCCGACGATCACCGCGCGATCTGTCGCGAGGTGCTTTTGAGCGCGCGCGACCCGCACGCGGCGGCGGTCGCCGAGTTCCGCCTCGACGATGATGATGCCGTCGCCGTGGATTATGTCGCCCAGCTCCGCCGCAACTGGCCCAAACTCGCGCGGCTGGCCGGCCCAAACGGCCGCGTGGCCCTTGATCACGGGCGGGGGATGGTGCTGGAGGCGCGGCCCGATGACCAGATCCATGTTCATCCCTTGCTGACCCTGTGTTGGTCGGCGGGGCTGAGCTTGTTCATGCGGCCGGACGACACCGGGATCATCATGGACTTCCCGCATCACCGGATCTGGCAGCGCGTGCCTTTCGTCAATTTGACTGAAAGCATGATGTTCATTCGGGGCGATCATGCCACCAATGATTCCCGCACTCACTTTGATACCACCATGCCCGTGCCCATGCCCGAGCCTGAGATCGCCGCGCTTCTGATGCGGCGTTTCGGCATCGACATTGCGGCGTTTCGCAATGCTTGGCCGCAGCGTGCGGCGCGCGGTTGACACCCATGCCGACTCCCCGTAAAGACGCGCCACTTGGCACGGGTAACCTCGTGCCTCTTACAGAATTGTAGTGGTCATGATCCGGGCCTTTGATGCGCCCCGATCCTCTGAAACTTCCACCGCAGCGTCCTCCAGGTAGGGAAGGGATGCTTGCGGCTTTGGTGTTTTCGCGTATCGCGCGGAAAGACCGCCGACATGAGAGAGCAAGACGGGGAACCGAATGCCGACGATTCAGCAGCTGATCCGCAAGCCGCGGCAGCCCAAAGTAAAACGCTCCAAGTCCCAGCACCTGGAGTCCTGCCCGCAGAAACGTGGCGTGTGCACGCGCGTCTATACCACCACTCCGAAAAAGCCGAACTCGGCAATGCGGAAAGTGGCCAAGGTGCGTTTGACCAACGGTTTCGAGGTCATCAGCTACATTCCCGGTGAAAGCCACAACCTTCAGGAACACTCCGTGGTTCTGATCCGTGGCGGCCGTGTGAAAGACCTTCCCGGTGTGCGCTATCACATCCTGCGCGGTGTACTCGACACGCAAGGCGTAAAAGATCGCCGCCAGCGTCGTTCGAAGTACGGCGCCAAGCGCCCCAAGTAAGAGGATACGAGAGATGTCCCGTCGTCACGCCGCTGAAAAGCGCCAGGTCCTGCCCGATGCCAAATATGGCGATATGGTGCTGACCAAATTCATGAACAACCTGATGATCGACGGCAAGAAGTCGATCGCAGAGCGTATCGTCTACAACGCTTTCGAGCGGGTGGAAGCCAAGCTCAAGCGCGCGCCCGTGGAAGTGTTCCACGAAGCGCTCGACAACGTGAAGCCCGCCGTCGAAGTGCGCTCGCGCCGTGTCGGTGGTGCCACCTACCAGGTGCCCGTCGAAGTGCGCCCCGAGCGCCGTGAAGCGCTGGCCATCCGCTGGCTGATCAACGCCTCGCGTTCGCGCAACGAGAACACGATGGAAGAGCGCCTTGCAGGTGAGCTTATCGATGCCGTGAACTCGCGCGGTGCCGCGGTGAAAAAGCGCGAAGATACCCACAAGATGGCCGATGCGAACCGCGCATTCAGCCACTACCGCTGGTAATAGAATGGGCGGTCCCATCCGGGGGCCGTCCTTCCGACATGTAACCCAAGCCTGAGGACCTCCCCCATGGCACGCGACTATCCGCTCGAGCGCTACCGCAATTTCGGCATCATGGCGCATATCGACGCCGGCAAGACAACGACGACCGAGCGCATCCTGTATTACACCGGCCGTTCGCACAAGATCGGCGAAGTTCATGATGGCGCGGCCACCATGGACTGGATGGAACAAGAGCAAGAGCGCGGGATCACGATCACGTCCGCTGCGACCACCACCTTCTGGCAGTGGCAGGAAGACCCGACCGCAGAAGGCACCTCGGACACCAAGGTGCGCTTCAACATCATCGACACCCCCGGCCACGTGGACTTCACCATCGAAGTCGAGCGTTCGCTGGCCGTTCTCGACGGCGCGGTCGCGCTGCTCGATGCGAACGCCGGTGTCGAACCGCAGACTGAAACGGTGTGGCGTCAGGCCGACCGCTACAAGGTTCCGCGGATGGTGTTCGTCAACAAGATGGACAAGATCGGTGCTGACTTCTTCAACTGCGTGAAGATGATCAAGGACCGCACAGGTGCGACACCTGTTCCCGTGAACTTCCCGATCGGTGCCGAAGACCAGCTCGAAGGCATCGTCGATCTGGTGACCATGGAAGAATGGGTCTGGGAAGGCGAAGATCTCGGCGCATCTTGGGTGCGTCAGCCGATCCGTGCCGAATTGAAGGACCTCGCCGACGAGTGGCGCTCGGTTCTGGTCGAAAACGCGGTCGAAATGGATGACGCGGCGATGGAGGCCTATCTCGAAGGCCAGGAGCCCGACGTTCCGACGCTGCGCAAGCTGATCCGTAAGGGTTGCTTGTCGATGACCTTCGTGCCCGTGCTTGGCGGTTCCGCCTTCAAGAACAAGGGCGTTCAGCCGCTTCTCAATGCCGTGGTCGACTATCTGCCCGGTCCGCTCGATGTGCCGGCCTATATGGGCTTTGCACCGGGTGACGAGACGGAAACCCGCAACATTCCGCGCTCGGCGGAAGATGCGCAGCCCTTTGCAGGTCTGGCGTTCAAGATCATGAACGACCCCTTCATGGGCACGCTCACCTTCACCCGGATCTATTCGGGCCAGATGAAAAAGGGCGACCAGCTTCTGAACGCCACCAAGGGCAAGCGCGAGCGCATCGGCCGCATGGTGATGATGCACGCCAACAAGCAAGAAGAAATCGCCGAGGCTTTCGCCGGCGACATCATCGCGCTTGCAGGTCTGAAAGACACCACCACGGGTGACACGCTGTGTGATCCGGCCCATCCGGTGGTTCTGGAAACCATGACCTTCCCCGATCCGGTGATCGAGATCGCGGTCGAACCCAAGACCAAGGCCGACCAGGAAAAGATGTCTCTTGGTCTGCAGCGTCTCGCGGCCGAAGATCCGTCCTTCCGCGTGGAAACCGATATCGAATCCGGCCAGACCATCATGCGTGGCATGGGCGAACTTCACCTCGACATTCTGATCGACCGCCTGCGTCGTGAATTCAAGGTCGAAGCGAATATCGGTGCGCCGCAGGTGGCCTATCGTGAAACCATCGGCCAAAAGATCGAACACACCTACACGCACAAGAAGCAGTCGGGTGGTTCGGGTCAGTACGCCGAGGTCAAGCTCGAGATCGCGCCGACCGAGCCGGGCGAGGGTTATTCGTTCGAGTCCCGCATCGTTGGTGGCGCGGTTCCCAAGGAATACATCCCCGGTGTCGAAAAAGGCATCAAGTCGGTCATGGATAGCGGTCCGCTTGCGGGCTTCCCCGTGATCGATTTCAAGGTCGCCCTGATCGACGGCAAGTTCCATGATGTGGACTCCTCCGTTCTGGCCTTCGAAATCGCAGCCCGCATGGGCATGCGCGAAGGGTTGAAGCGGGCCGGTGCGAAGCTGCTCGAGCCGATCATGAAAGTCGAAGTGGTGACGCCCGAAGATTACACCGGCGGCATCATCGGCGATCTGACCTCGCGCCGTGGTCAGGTGACCGGCCAAGAAAGCCGCGGCAACGCCATCGTGATCAACGCTTTCGTCCCGCTGGCCAACATGTTCGGCTACATCAACACCCTGCGCTCCATGTCTTCGGGCCGCGCGCAGTTCACGATGTTGTTCGACCATTACGAGCCGGTCCCGCACAACATCTCGGAAGAGATTCAGGCGAAATACGCATAACCGGGGCGGCGGGGTCAAACCCGCCCTACCCACCACCGTAGGGTGGGGCGATGCCCCACTGACCCGTTAAGGAGGCCATCATGGCAAAGGCAAAGTTTGAACGTAACAAGCCGCATGTGAACATCGGCACGATTGGTCACGTGGACCATGGCAAGAC
>NZ_CBFIIK010000133.1:0-6771 GCF_965662675.1 Roseicyclus sp.
CCACCGACCATGAAGGTCAGCGTACCGGCCTGCGCGCCGCCCACACCGCCCGAGACAGGGGCATCCAGCGCGCCGATCCCTGCGGTGGCGGCTTGTTCGGCCACGGCGCGCGCGCTTGCAACATCAACGGTCGAGCAATCGAGCAAGACGCTGTTTGGGGCCATCGCGGCGATCACCTCGGTGGCCACTTGACGCAGGATTGCCCCATTCGGCAGCATGGTAATGACCACCTGTGCGCCTGCGGCGGCGGCGGGCGCATCGGCGGCCATCGTCACACCTTCAGGCCCAAGCCCCGTGATGTCATAACCCGTGACCGCATGGCCAGCGGCCACCAGATTGGCGGCCATCGGCCCGCCCATATTGCCAAGGCCAATGAAACCGATTTTCATGCCACATGTCCTTTTGCCTGCATGCGCCATCCCGCGGCGCCCAAGGGCATCAACATGCCCGAAACGGTGGTCTGGGCGACATCATCAAGGCTGGCATGGCGCCATTTGGGCGATTTGTCCTTGTCGATGATCGCGGCCCGGATGCCTTCGAGAAAATCGCCATGCTCCATCGCGCGGTAGCTGAAGCGATACTCCTGCTCCAGCGCATGTTCGATCGTGTCGCGCAGGCGGGCGCGATGCACCAGTTCCAAGGTGCAGGCCACGGCCAAGGGGCTGCCCGCCTTCAGGGCGGCCAGGGCGCCTTGTGCAAAATCGCTCTCGCTCAGGCGTAAAAGGTTGACGCAATCGCGGATTGTGTCGCCGCCGAAAAACCCGTCGATCGCCTCTTGCTGAGCGGCAAGCGGGCTGTCGGGCGGGGTCTGGGCGGCACGGTCAACCGCCTCCCAATCGCCGCTGGCGCAGAGGGCGGCGATCAGCGCGGGCCAATCGGCGTGTGGAATGTAATAATCGGCAAAGCCTGCATGTATCGCATCGCCCGGCCCCATCCTTGTGCCGGTCGTCCCCAAATACTCGCCAAGTCGCCCCGGCGCGCGCGCCAGCAACAGCGTGCTGCCCACATCGGGAGCAAGGCCGATCCCGCATTCGGGCAGCGCCAGCTTGCTGGTCTCGCAAACGATCCGGTGCGACCCATGACAGCCGATCCCCACACCGCCGCCCATCGTATAGCCTTGCATCAAGCTGACGACCGGCTTTGGAAACTGGAACAGCTTGGCGTTCATGCGGTATTCATCGAACCAGAAACGATGGCCGAAGGCGTAATCGCCGCGCATGCCATGGGCGTGCATCTGTGCGATATCCCCGCCCGCGCAAAAGGCGCGATCGCCTTGCGCATCTATGACGATCAACGCGACCTTCGCATCCGACGCCCAGGCATCGAGTGCCGCCTCGATGGCAAGGCACATCGCGTAGCTGAGTGCATTGAGCGCCTCGGGTCGGCACAAGGTGATGCGTCCGGCATGTCCCTCGATCCGAATATCGATCTCGTTCGACATTGCGCTGCTCATCCCTTCATCTTTCTAAAAATACGCATCGCGCCCTTGGTCATCAGCGCGCAGCCAGCATGTTGCGGGCCACGATCAAGCGCATGATCTCGTTCGTGCCTTCGAGGATCTGATGCACCCTGAGGTCGCGCACCAGTTTCTCGATCCCGTAATCGGCCAAATAACCATATCCGCCATGTAGTTGCAGGCATTGATCGACAACGTCGCTGCCGGTTTCGGTAACGAATTTCTTGGCCATCGCGCAGGCTTTCGTGGCGTCCGGCGCCTCGGTGTCGAGCTTCCATGCCGCTTGGCGCAGGAAGACCCGCGCCGCCTGCAAGTCGATCTCCATATCGGCCAGCCGGAACTGCAATGCCTGGAACTGGGCGATGGGCTGACCGAAAGCATGGCGTTCTTGCATATAAGCCAATGTCTTTTCCAAACCCGCTTGCGCCGCGCCAAGGCTACAGGCCGCGATGTTGAGGCGGCCACCATCAAGCCCTGCCATCGCGTAGCGAAAGCCGTGGCCTTCCTCGCCCAACAGGTTTTCTGCCGGGATATGGCAATCGTCGAATTGCACAGCCCGCGTGGGTTGCGACCGCCACCCCATCTTGTCCTCAAGCCCGCCAAAGGACAGGCCCGGGGTGCCATCCTCGACGATTACGGCGGATATTCCAGCCGTGCCTGTATCGTCAGTCCGGCACATCACCAGATAGGCGTCCGAATAGCCGCCACCCGAGATGAAGGCCTTGGAGCCGGTCAGGGCAAAGCCGTCATTTCGCCGGGCCGCACGGGTCTTGAGCGCCGCCGCATCCGAGCCCGACCCCGGTTCGGTCAGGCAGTAGGAAAAGAAACATTCCATCGACAAGGCGCGGGCCAGGAACTTGGCCCGTAGAGCCTCCGATCCGTGGCGCGCAATCATATTGGCGCACATGTTGTGGATCGACAAAAACGCCGCGACCGAGGGGCAGGCCTGCGAAAGCGCCTCGAAGACCAGCGTCGCTTCGAGCCGCGTCAGGCCGGAGCCGCCCTGATCTTCGGGGACATAAAGCCCGCCGAAACCAAGTGCGGCGAGTTTCGGCCATAGCGACTTGGGGATCGTTCCCTCGCGCTCCCATATGGCCGCGTGGGGCGCGATCTCGGCTTGGCCGAAATCACGCGCCATGTCGAAAACGGCCTGTGCCTCTGGGCTGAGTGCGAAATCCATGCCCTCGATCCTCCCCCGATCCGTCAATGAATTGAACGCGTGTTTAATTTCCGACTGTTGCAGCAATTTTGCAAGGGTCAGCGCGGCGGGTTGGCGTGAAAACAACCGCTTGCACAGCGCCTTGCGGCGCATTAGCCATTTGTGCGGCGCAACGCGGGCGGCACGGGGCCGATCCAGCCGGCGCGACAATCGGGTGCCTCGGTGTCCTCCCCTACAATTGATTGCACGTCCTGCGGGGCCTGCTGCTTTGGCGGTCACGACCGCTATATCGCGCTTTTGCCGCAAGATCGGGACCGCACGATCCCCGAAACGGCGACCACCGAGATCGGGGGGCGACGGTTCATGACCATGTCTTGCGGGCATTGCGCGCAGCTTGGCGCAACAGCGGATGGGCGGTTGATCTGCGCCATCTATGAGGAGCGCCCCGAGGCATGCCGCGCCTTTCGCGCGGGCAGTTTCGAATGCAACAAGGCGCGCCAGCATCGCGGGATCGAAGCCGAAGCCTTGCGGGCTTTTGCCTTGGCGCAAAAACCATCGGCACCACCCCATGCGGCGGTGGTGCCGATATCCCTGCCGATCGCAGGGCCGATGCAAGGGCCGGGGCCGGGGGGCGAGCCCCCGGCAGAGCCGGTCAGTCCATCGCCTTGAAGTTGAAGGCGGCCCCTTCCTTGATGCCCGAGGGCCAGCGCGCGGTCACGGTCTTGGTCCGGGTATAGAAGCGGAAGGCATCGGGCCCGTGCTGGTTCAGATCGCCAAAGCCCGATTTCTTCCAGCCGCCGAAGGTGTGATAGGCCAGCGGCACCGGGATGGGCACGTTGATACCCACCATGCCGATATTGATGCGGTTGGCGAAATCGCGCGCCGCATCGCCATCGCGGGTGAAGATCGCAGTGCCATTGCCGTACTCATGGTCCATCGCCAACCCGATAGCTTCCTCGTAGCTGGCCGCGCGCACGGTCGATAGTACGGGGCCGAAGATCTCGGTCTTGTAGATGTCCATGTCGGGTGTCACGTGGTCGAACAGATGGGGACCGACAAAGTATCCGTTTTCATAGCCTTGCAGGTTGAAGTTGCGCCCATCGACGACCAGTTTCGCGCCCTGCGCCACGCCGCTTTCGACCAGCCGCAAGATATTGGCCTTGGCCGCGCCTGTGACGACGGGGCCGAAGTCGATGTCATTGCCTGCCGTATAGGGACCGACCTTGAGCGCCTCGATCCGGGGGATGAGTTTCTCGATCAGCCGGTCGGCGGTTTCCTCGCCCACGGGCACGGCCACCGAGATTGCCATGCAACGTTCGCCCGCAGCACCGTAGCCCGCGCCGACCAGCGCATCGGCGGCAAGATCCATATCGGCATCGGGCATGATGATCATGTGGTTCTTGGCGCCGCCGAAACACTGGCTACGTTTGCCGTTCGCGGTCGCCCGGCTGTAGATGTATTGCGCGATGGGGGTGGAGCCGACAAAGCCCACGGCCTGAACCGGCTCGCTATCGAGGATCGCGTCGACCGCTTCCTTGTCGCCATTGATGACCTGCAAGATGCCATCGGGCAGGCCCGCCTCTTGGCACAGCTCGGCCAGCATCATCGGGCATGATGGGTCGCGCTCGGATGGCTTGAGGATCATCGCATTGCCCGCGGCCAGGGCCGGTCCCATCTTCCACAGCGGGATCATCGCGGGAAAGTTGAACGGCGTGATGCCCGCGACCACCCCAAGCGGCTGGCGCATGGAATACATGTCGATGCCGGGGCCCGCGCTGTCGGTGAAATCACCTTTCAGCAGATGCGGCGCACCGATGCAGAACTCGATGACCTCAAGTCCGCGCTGCACATCGCCCTTGGCGTCGGGGAAGGTCTTGCCATGTTCGCGGCTGATCGCCTCGGCCAGCTTGTCCATGTCGCGGTTGATCAGCCCCACCAGCGCCATCATCACCCGCGCGCGGCGTTGGGGATTGGTCGCGCCCCAAGCGATCTGTGCCTTTGCGGCACTCGCGACGGCGGCGTCAAGCTCGGCCTTGGACGCCAAGGCCACCTGCGCCTGCACCTCGCCCGTGGCAGGGTTCATGACATCGGCGAAACGTCCCGATGTTCCGGCCACGCGTTTGCCGTCGATCCAATGTCCGATCTGTTCCATCATCATCTCCCTTTCCGGATGCCCCGAGTTTAGCCTTGCAGGAATGCCGGGAAAAGCGGCAGGTTGCCAAAGTCGTTTTGCAAAAATGCAAGACGCTTGCAAGGTGGGGCGGGATGAACTGGGATGATCTACGCGTGTTTCTGGCCGTCGCGCGTGCCGAAGGCCTGTCGGGGGCCGCGCCGCGCCTCCGGCTTGATCCGGCAACGGCTGGTCGCCGCATTGCGCGGCTGGAACAAAGCCTGGGTGCGGTGCTTTTTGCCCGTTCGCCGCAGGGTTACACGCTGACCGAGGCGGGCCAACGCCTTGTGCCGCGCGCCGAAGCGGCCGAAGCGGCGCTTGCGGGCGGGCTAGACGGTGATGGCCATGACGGGGCAGGGCGGTTATCGGGCACGATCCGCATCGGCGCGCCCGATGGCTGTGCCAATTACCTGTTGCCGCAGGTCTGTGCTACGATTGCGGCCAGTCATCCCGACCTCGACCTGCAGATCCTTGCGCTGCCCCGCGTGGTCAACCTGTCGCGGCGCGAGGCGGATCTGGCGATCACGGTCTCGCCGCCCGCGACGCAGAGGCTACAAGGTGAGTTGCTGTCGGATTACCACCTCTCGCTTGCCGCCTCGCGACGCTGGCTTGCGGCACATGGCGCGCCGTCAGGCCCCGAGGCTTTGCGCGATGCGGCCATGATCGGCTATATCCCCGACATGATCTTCGATGCCGAGTTGGATTACCTCGCACAGTTCGGGATCACTCGCGTCGCCTTTGCATCGAACGCGGTATCGGTGCAGCTCAACCTTGCGCGCGCCGGCGCGGGGCTGGCGATCGTGCATGATTTCGCCTTGCCCAGCGCCCCCGAGCTGGTGCGGCTTTTGACCGGTCAGCTACGCCTCAGGCGCAGTTTTTGGCTGGTCACCCATGCCGGGCCGCGTGATGCGCGGCTGGCGCGGGTCTCGAGCCTGTTGCGCGATGGGATCAGGGCCGAGATCGCGCGGCGCGAAAAACTTGTCGCCGATGGCGCGAACGACGCTTGACAGAACAACCCCAGCGCGTGGACGCTGACCTCCCAGACCACTACGGACCAAGGGAGGCCCAGATGCTGGTGCAACAAATCTTGAAATCCAAATCCGATGACGGCGTCGTCACCATCGCGCCCGACGCAAGCCTGTCCGAGGCTGCAAGGCTTTTGGCCAGCCGCAAGATCGGGGCGGTCGTCGTTTCCCCCGATGGCAAAACCGTGACGGGGATCTTGTCTGAACGCGACATCGTGCGCGAGATCGCGGCCAAGGGTCCGGGTTGCCTGCCCGAGGGGATCGACGCGGTCATGACGCGCAACATCGTGACCTGCTCGCGCGACGATACATCCGACGCGGTGTTGGGCTTGATGACGCAGGGCCGGTTTCGTCACCTGCCCGTGGTCGATGGCGCCGAGATGGTCGGGCTCATCTCGATCGGTGATGTGGTCAAGGCGCAACTGGCCACGCTCGCGATGGAGAAAGAGGCGCTCGAGGGCATGATCAAGGGTTTTTGATCGCGCCCTTTTCGTTCCCTTTGGAAAGCGGGGGCTTGCAAAGGCGCGCACCCGATGGTTGTGTCCGCCCCGAAATGAAAGGCACCGGCGGGGGTAGGCGATGCGCATAGGGCTTTATCCGGGAACGTTCGACCCGATCACGCTTGGGCATATCGATATCATCAAGCGTGCCAGCCTTTTGGTCGATCGGCTTGTGATCGGGGTCGCGATCAACCGCGACAAGCATCCGCTGTTTGCCCTTGAAGAGCGGGTCGCCATGGTCGAGGCGGAATGCGCCAAGCTGTCGGCGCTGACCGGCACCGAGATCGTGGCCCATCCTTTCGAGAATCTGCTAATCGACTGTGCGAGCGATGTGGGCGCCTCGATCATCATTCGCGGCCTGCGCGCGGTTGCCGATTTCGAATATGAATACCAGATGGTGGGTATGAACCGCAAACTGAACGCCGAGATCGACACCGTGTTCTTGATGGCCGAGGCCGACC
>NZ_CBFIIK010000134.1:0-2834 GCF_965662675.1 Roseicyclus sp.
TGCCCTTGAGCGCACGCTTTGCGTTCTTGCTCTCCCACGCCTTCACCATCTTGGCGACCGAATCGCGTTTGCTGGTTGCGTTCATTTCGGCAGCCTCGGTGAGACGGCTGATATCTGCAAAGTCTTTGGCCATTTTGATCTTCCCTCTGTTACACCGCATCGCAGCGATGCTGCTCGGTATTCTGATTGGTTTGTGCT
Organism: Roseicyclus sp.; assembly: GCF_965662675.1. GTDB lineage: Bacteria > Pseudomonadota > Alphaproteobacteria > Rhodobacterales > Rhodobacteraceae > Roseicyclus. Next base: position 199 of record NZ_CBFIIK010000134.1, read on the forward strand.
TGAGCGGCGAAGTTGCCGCCGGTGTTCGACGAGATCCCGGAAACAGGACCGACGGCGCCGCTTAGAGACGACCCCGAAGAACGATGGGTGGATAGAATCGCCGCTGCCCGCGGACGGGCAAACGGCATCGATGGGTCCGAGCGACCATGATCGACGGCATAGCGTGCCAACGACCTGCAAGACGCCTTTCCCTGAACGGCCGCGCCCCCCTTGGCATAATAGATGCCTTGGAAGGCACGGATCGATTTGCTTGAGCTCAGGCCACAACGCAAAACCGAGCGGCCCTTTCGGGTCGCCGCGATATCAACGAACGGTACATGTGCCACTTGGCTGACCATCCCTTGCGTTTCTTGCTTTGTTACCTGCATTCGCCTTCGCTCTTCAGCCCACCCTGCCGCGCGTTCTTTTGCTGCGACGCCAAGGTGAGTTGCTCCGTTCATCACCCAGACAAGCGCCTGCGCGCTTATCGTTTTTCCTTTGGTTTCACCGCCGAGACGGCTTTTTGGTTACTTTCCCTTGTTTAATAGGATGCACGTTTCCGAATATCTTTATCGAAGTTTGACAGCATTTTTTGTCGACAATTTAGGCAAGATGCTGATTTAGAACCGTTCTTTTAAGCGGCGCAGCATCCGCTTCTCGCGGGGAAAAGGGGGCTGTAGCCATTTATCAAAAGTTTCACTCAATCGGTGCGCCAAAGGATGCCGATTTTGGGGGAACTTGCGGCCTGTGCACCCTTCTCGCAGGGCCGCCAACGCAGCGTTTAGAAAGGGCAGTTTCCCGCCGCGTTGCATGACATCGCCGGCCAGCTCGTGAACGGGCGACGCGAAAAACGTCTTTAGTTCTCAGACTTGCGGAACTTCTGGTCTAGCAGCGGCCCCAACGATTCGATGATTTCGCGGGACGGTGCGAGATAAACCTCGGACCCTTTGCGCCCTGGTCGCGCTTCGATCAAACCGGCCTCTCGCAAAACGCGCAGACGTTTGATTATTCCAGATTGGCTCGCATAGCGCGACCGCACCTGCTCCAATGTACGATATACGGGCAATCCTTCTTCGTGCTCGAGCATCAACATCAAGAGAGCTTCGAATGCCCCTTGGTTCGAGGTCGCGAGAATAAGGTTTCGATCAGTGCCGACGCTGCGAACGAAATCCAGTTCGCGATTCACGACCTCGCGCAAGCGGTCGTCGTCATTGGCGTCAAACACTTTGTCCATATGCTTCCCATATGCTGATTACCGCTGGTTAAATAATGGAGTTAATTTCATTTATAATAAATGACAAAAAGGGTCGATAAATTTGAAATAAAATATTCTGGAGTCTTTAGAATTTTACTCTTTTATCATTTCAACGAAATCTATCTTTATAGATTTTTTTGAATATTAAGATAAATTAATTACCCATAGTTTAAAATTTTGCATTTTAGTTTGAGTTTTTGAAAAAACGGAAGCAATCGATCACGTGATGTGCGCTTAATCATCGCTCATCGCAGCCATGCACAAGACCACAGCTGTCATCGGCCTTGCCGTTTGCCGCGAAATCACCCGGGCGGATCATCAAACCGGATCTGTTGCCCGCGGCGATCGAGTCTTGCCCGCATCGCCGTCCGACCACGCCGCCGCATCAGCCGATCAACCGCGTGAACGACAAAATCCGGCCGGAGCCGGTTGAGCAAAGGTCGTAACAAAACAATGGTGGCGGAGACGAAGGGATTCGAACCCTCGAGACGGTTTCCCGCCTACTCCCTTAGCAGGGGAGCGCCTTCGACCACTCGGCCACATCTCCGTCGACCCGTCTAATCATCCGATCCGGCGGGGACAAGCGCAAAAACCGCGTTTCAGGCGTTGAAAAGGAAATGCAGAACGTCGCCGTCCTTGACCTCATAGGTCTTGCCCTCGACGCGCATCTTGCCTGCATCCTTGGCGCCGCCCTCACCGTTCAGGGCGACGTAATCGGCATAAGCGATGGTTTCGGCGCGGATAAAGCCGCGCTCAAAGTCGCCATGGATCACGCCCGCTGCTTGCGGCGCGAGCGTGCCCTTGCGGATGGTCCAAGCGCGGGCCTCTTTCGGGCCGACGGTGAAGTATGTCTGTAGCCCCAACAGCGCATAGCCCGCGCGGATCAGGCGATCGAGCCCCGGCTCTTCAAGTCCCATCTCGGACAAGAACAGCGCGGCCTCTTCGGGGTCGAGCTGGGCGATTTCTTCCTCGATCTGGGCAGAGATCACGACATGCGCGGCCCCTTGGGCGGCGGCCATCTCGGCCACGCGGGCCGATTGTGCATTGCCGCGCGCGGCCGAGGCTTCCTCGACATTGCAGACATACAAGATCGGCTTGGAGGTCAGCAGCTGCAGCATCCGCCAGGCTTTTTGATCCTCATCCGATACCTCGAGCATCCGCGCGGGCCTGCCTTCTTCCAGCAAGGTCTTGGCCGCTTGCATCAAGCGCTCTTGCTGCACCGCTTCCTTGTCGCCGCCGCGGATCTTGCGGGTGATGTTTTGCAGCCGCTTTTCGATGCTTTCCAGATCGGCCAGCATCAGTTCGGTCTCGATCGTCTCGGCATCGGCGATAGGGTCGACGCGGCCCTCAACATGGGTGACATCGCCATCCTCGAAACAGCGCAGCACATGGGCGATGGCAT
>NZ_CBFIIK010000134.1:2844-6685 GCF_965662675.1 Roseicyclus sp.
AGGCCCGCGATATCGACAAAGGTCATGCGCGTCGGGATGATCTGTTTTGACGCCGCGATCGCCGCCAGCTTGTCGAGCCGCGCATCGGGCACGGCCACATCGCCCACATTGGGTTCGATGGTACAGAATGGAAAATTCGCCGCCTGCGCGGCCGCTGTGCGGGTCAGCGCGTTGAACAACGTCGATTTGCCGACATTCGGCAGCCCGACAATCCCCATCTTAAAGCCCATGATCCGCGCCCCTATGCATGAAATCGCCCCCCTTTACGGCGCAGCGGGCAAAGGGGCAACCACGCGCAAGACACCGCCCCATTGATTTCCGCGCGCCTATGGCCCAAACCCTGCCCGGAAATCACTGAACGGGGCGGATATGACACGGATCGACGATACCTTCGCACGGCTCAAGGCCGAGGGCAAAAAGGCTTTCGTGGCCTATGTCATGGCGGGCGACCCCGATTACGCCACCTCGCTCGAGATCGTGAAGGCGCTGCCCGGTGCGGGCGTCGATATCATCGAGTTGGGCATGCCCTTCACCGACCCGATGGCCGATGGCGAGACGATCCAGTTGGCCGGTCAGCGCGCGCTGGAAGGGGGCCAAACCCTCGACAAGACGCTGCAGATCGCGCGCGAATTGCGCAAGGGCGACGACAAGACACCCATCGTGATGATGGGTTATTACAACCCGATCTATTCCCGCGGCGTCGATACCTTTCTGGTGCAGGCGAAGGAGGCCGGGATCGACGGGCTGATCATCGTCGACCTGCCCCCCGAGGAAGATGACGAGCTGTGCATCCCCGCGCAGGCTGCAGGTCTGAATTTCATTCGGCTGGCCACCCCCACCACGGATGCGGCGCGCTTGCCCAAGGTACTGCAGAACACGAGCGGCTTCGTCTATTACGTCTCGATCACGGGGATTACGGGCGCTGCCGAAGCGCAGGCCGCCGATGTCGCCCCCGAGGTCGCGCGCATCAAGGCCGCGACCGATCTTCCGGTCATCGTGGGCTTCGGCATCAAGACGCCGGATGCCGCGCAATCCATCGCCGCCATCGCCGATGGCTGTGTCGTGGGCTCGGCCATCGTGTCCCAGATCGCGGCGGGCAAGCCCGTTCGCGAGGTCGCGGATTTCGTCGCGGGGCTGGCCGCGGGCGCGCATCGCGCCTGAGGGGCGCAGCCTTTAGCGCATAAATTTTTGCCGCGCCTCGACCGCGATGGCGAGCGTCATGCTCAATTCCGAGATCTTGGCCATCGCGGCACGTTTTTCGGCATCCGTGGTGGCGGTGGCGTAACCTGACTTGGCAGCCTCTAGCGCTTTGCGCAACTGCACCTCTTCTGGCAGCGCGCCATGCTCGGCCATGATGCGATAGCCCACCGCCAAGCCCGGATCGACCAATGCCGCCTCGGGATGGTCGGGCAGGGGTTTGCCCTCGCCTGCCAGAGCGGAGAGCTTTCCCTCTGCTCGGGCCTTGAGCATGCGGCGTTCGGCAAGGCGATCCAACCAGCGTGACATGGCCGGCACCATACCACATGCTGCGGACAAAGGCGCGCGTGGCGCGCGCCCTTGCGCATATCAGCCGATCGCCGCCAACCGCGCCAGCGCTGCGGCCAGTTTGTCTGCTTCCTCCTCGCGCGCGGCTAGATTTTCGCGGGCTTCGTCCACGATCTCTTCGGGCGCGCTCTCGATGAACTTGGGATTGCCCAAACGCCCCTTCAGCCCGCCGATTTCCTTGCCCAGCTTTTCCAGCGACTTTTCCAGCCGTGCCTTTTCCTCGGCCACATCGATCAGATCGGCGATGGGCAGGCCAAAAACCGCGCCTTCGGCAGCAACCGTCACAGCCCCCTTGGGCATCGCCGCGACGGGCGTGACCTCGGACAGCCGCGCAAGGCGTTCAATCATCGCGGCGTTGCGGGCGAATGCCGCCTGCCCGCGCGCGTCGATCTCGACCTGCAACAGCTGCACCTTGAGGCCCGCGGGCACATGCATCTGCGCACGGATCGAGCGGATTTCCTCGATCAAGCCGATGACCCAGCCCATCTCGCGGTCGGCCTCGGCATCGATCAGTTCGGCCCCGTAGTCGGGCCAATCGGCATGAACCAGCATGGTGTCGCGGGCCGCGATCGCGCCCCACAATTCCTCGGTGATGAAGGGCATGGTGGGGTGCAAAAGGATCAGGCACTGGTCGATCACCCAAGCCATCGTGGCCTGTGTCTCGGCGATCACGGCCGCGTCTCCAGAGGCGAAGAGCGGCTTGGCGAACTCGACATACCAATCACAAACCCGGCCCCAGACAAAAGCGTAAAGCCCGCTGGCCGCATCGTTGAAGCGATAGCCCGACAGCGCCTCGTCATGGGCGATGCGCGCGCGCGCGGTCTCGCCCACGATCCATTTGTTCACCGTCTGGGTGACCGCGGCAGGGTCGAAACCCGCCACCGGCTTGCAGTCGTTCATCTCGGCGAAACGCGCGGCGTTCCAGAGTTTCGTGCCGAAATTGCGATAACCCGCGATGCGGTCCTTGCTGAGTTTCAGATCACGCCCCATCGCCGCCATCGAGGTCAGCGTGAAGCGCAGCGCATCGGCGCCGAATTCGTCGATCAACTCGAGCGGGTCCAGCACATTGCCGATGGATTTCGACATCTTGCGCCCCTTCTCGTCGCGGACAAGGGCATGCACATAGACATCGCGGAACGGCACATCACCCACCACGGCCAATTGCATCATCATCATCCGGGCGACCCAGAAAAAGATGATGTCGAAACCAGACACGAGGGTCGAGGTCGGGAAGTAGCGCTTCAGCTCCGGCGTCTGTTCCGGCCAGCCCAGCGTGCCGATGGGCCAGAGCCCGGAGGAGAACCATGTGTCGAGGACATCGGGGTCGCGAATGAGCGCTTTGCCACCGGATTTCGCAATCGCCTCGGCCTCGGTCGGGGCGCAATACATGCCGCCATCCTCGTCATACCACACCGGGATCTGGTGCCCCCACCACAGCTGGCGCGAGATGGTCCAGGGTTCGATATTCTCAAGCCAGTGAAAATACACCTTGCGGTGCTGTTCGGGGATGATGCGGGTGCGGCCCGAGCGCACGGCTTCAAGTGCCGGTTCGACAATCTTGGCGGTATCGACGAACCACTGGTCGGTCAGCATCGGCTCGATGACCACCTTGGATCGGTCGCCATAGGGCTGGGTGATCGGCTTGGCCTCGACAAGGGGTACCAGCGCATCCGCGCCCTCTTCGCCGGGTTTGACGGCGTCCTTGCCCAAGCGCCTGTCATCTGCCCGCGTCATCACGGCCAAGCCTTCACCAGTGATCTCTTCGATCACCAGCGCCCGCGCCGCGTAGCGGTCGAGCCCACGCAGATGATCGGGCACGAGGTTCAGCGCGTCGGCCTCAAGCTCGGACAAGACCTGCGCGCCATTGGCCACGGCCTGCGCGATCGCCGCAGCCTGAGCATAGGGCGCACCATCATCGCGCAAATGGGCGCGGGTATCCATCAAGCGGTAACAGGGGATGCCACCGCGCTTGGCCACGCCGTAATCGTTGAAATCATGCGCACCCGTGATCTTGACCGCACCCGAGCCGAAATTCGGGTCGGGATATTCATCGGTGATGATCGGGATCAGGCGGCGATGTTCCTTGGGGCCGACGGGGATTTCGCACAGCATGCCGACGATGGGCTTGTAGCGGTCATCACCCGGATGCACCGCTACCGCGCCATCGCCCAGCATGGTCTCGGGGCGGGTCGTCGCGATCGAGATGTAATCGCGCTCTTCCTCGAAGATCACGTTACCGTCTTCATCTTTCTCCAAATACGCATAGGTCGCCCCGCCCGCCAAAGGGTACTTGAAG
>NZ_CBFIIK010000135.1:0-6439 GCF_965662675.1 Roseicyclus sp.
ATCGGGCGGGGGGAACGGGTCGCGATGCTCGATGCGGCACTTATCAACGGCACATCGGCCCATGCGCTTGATTACGATGATTTCTCTAGCGTATTCGGCGGCCATCAATCCGCCCCCATCCTGCCCGCGCTCTTTGCGCTGGCCGAGGCCGAGGGGTATGGCGGCGCGGCGGTGATGACCGCCTATGCCGTGGGCGTCGAGACCGAGATCCGCATCGCGCGCGCGGTGCATTTCCACCATTATGACAAGGGCTGGCACCCGACCGCGACACTCGGCACCTTCGGCGCGGCGGCGGCCTCGGCGCATCTGATGGGGTTGAGCGAGGGACAGATCGCCACGGCGCTGGCCCTTGCGGTGTCGCAGGCCGCGGGCGTCAAGGCCAATTTCGGCACCATGACCAAGCCCCTCCATGTCGGCCAATGCGCGCGAGCGGGGCTGTTTTCGGCGCTCTTGGCGCGCGAGGGATTTACCGCCAACCATGCCGCCTTTGAGCATCCCCATGGGTTTTTCGAGGTGTTCAACGGCGCAGGCACCTATGATGCAGCGCGCATCTTCGCCGATTGGGCCGCACCGCTGGAGTTGGAGGATGATGGCATCGCAATCAAGCCCTACCCCTGCTGCGGCAGCGCCCATGCCGCGATCCGCGCGGCGCTGAACCTGCGCGCGGAGACAGGGCTCGACCCGGCCCAGATCGCCAAGATCACGGTTTTGGTCCACCCCCGCCGCTTGCCCCATACAGACAACCCATCACCCAAGACGGAATTGCAGGCGAAATTCAGCGTCCAATACCTCGTCGCGCGCGCGCTCCAGGACGGGGCGGTGGGGCTTTCCCATTTCAGCGAAGCGGCCATTGCCGCGCCCAAGATCAGCGCGCTTCTCGGCCTGCTCGGCGCGCGCGCCCATCCCGAGATGGGCGATGACAGCCCCAGCCAATGGGCGGCCGAGGTGATCGTGGACACGCAGACAGGCGCGCGGCTGTCGCACCGCATCGACGATCTGATGGCCGATGGCGGCGCGGTGCCACACAGCACCGCCGGCATCCGCGACAAGTTCATGGATTGCGCGGCCACGATCGGCCCCGCCGATTGGGCAGACACGCTGTTCACCGGGCTGGAAAGCTTGGACAGCGCGCAAGATCCGCGCCCGGTTATGGGGCTGATGGCAGGGCCGAGGGCCTAGGCCAACCAGCGCGCCAAAATGGGTGTCAGGCTCATCACCAGCACCAGTCGCAGCACATGGTGGAAGATCACGAAGGTGATATCCGCTCCGGTCAGGATCGCCAGCATCACCATCTCGGGCTGACCACCAGGGGCGAAGGCCAAGATGCCATGTAGCAGATCGTTGATCCCCAAAAGATAGATGATCTCGCCAAACAGCACCGTCAACGCGGCCAGCATCAGCGCATAACAAGCACTGGCCGAGACCACGCGGCGCAGCTCGTCGCGGGTGACGCCGACGTAATGCGCCCCCACGCTCATCCCGATGACGAATTGCGCCAAGATCAGCGCCTCGGTCGGCGGGCGATTCTCGATCAGCCCCAACAGGCTGGCGGCCGCCGACAAGATCATCGGCCCCAAGATCGTGGCCCCAAAAAGTCCGATGCGCTTGGCCCCGATATAGCCGAAATAAGCGCAGCCCGCGAGGATCGCGATATCCTTGAGCGGGATGTCCTTGACCGGCACACCGGGCGCGACGCTCAGGTTTACATCGACATAAAAGCTGATGAGGAACGGCAAGAGCGACACCAGCGTTAGGATGCGGGTCGCATGCACAAGCGAAAGCGCCCGGATATCGCCGCCCTTTTCCGTCCCGATCAAAATCATTTCGGCAAAACCGCCGGGCACCGTGGCGAAATAGGCGGTCGGCTTGTCAAACCCCGCGACACGGCGGAAAAACGGGTAGCCGAGCAAGAGCGAGATGGCCAAAAACACCGGCACAAGGCTGGCGCTGGCCAAGGTCTGGGGCAATTGCTCCATCAGCGAGGGCGAGACCGACGACCCAGCCGCCACCCCAAGGATCGTGCGCACGGCGTTGAGCCAATTGGTCGGCACACCCTTGAGCTGCGCCCCCATCAGCGCGGTGATCAGACAGGCCGCCAGCGGGCCCAGCAAGAATGGCAGCGGCATGGACAGCCACCAAAACACCGCCGTGCCGACCAGCCCGATCAGGGCGGTCCAAAGACGCCGGGTCCATGCCGGCCTTTCCGTGCTGTTCAACATGCTTGCCTGTCTTTGCCCCGGCGTCGCGGCATTTTCGCCAAACCAGGTCGACCCCGTCTTTTGACCATCAGGCCGCCCATTTGCCGCGTTCTACCGGGTCTTAAGGCAAGCTTTTTCATGGCCGTTCGTCCAATGATCGTGACATGATACCAGCACCCGCGCCAAAAATTGTCAACATTCAACAATCAGCCGTCGGCGCCTTGCCATTCCCGCTGTTGAATGGCGTATTTCTTGATCCGCGAATAGAATGTCGTAGCCGGAATGCCCATCAACTCCGCAGCCCCGCCCACACCCGATACCTTGCCACCCGTGGCTGCCAGAGACTCCAGCAGTGCGCGCCGCATCTCGGCGTCGAGATCGACTTCGGTCTTGATCCGGCCGGGGGTTCGATCGACCTGCCGCGCGCCCTCGCCCAGATCGACGATCAGCTTGTTGCCCTGCGATACGATGGCCGCACGTTCGATCACGTTGCGCAATTCACGCACATTGCCGGGCCAAGGGTAATCCATCAACCGCTGCATGCTGTGCTGAGTGATGACCGGCGGGGTCCGGTTCATGCGTTTGCTGGCCAGTCGCAGCAGATGGGCGGCCAGCGCCGGAATATCCTCGCGCTTGTCACGCAATGGATCGCAGAAAACGGGAAAGACGTTGAGCCAAAGGTAAAGATCCTCGCGCAGCCGCCCCGAGGCGACCTCTTTCTCGATCGGTCGGGTCGAGGCCGCGATCACGCGTACATCGATACTGCGCGAGCGGGTATCGCCAAGGCGTGTCACCTCGCGTTCTTGTAGCGCACGCAGTAATTGCCCCTGTGCTTCGACCGGCAATTCCTCGACATCGTCCAAAAACAGCGTGCCGCCATGCGCCAGTTCCAGCTTGCCGGGCTTGTCGCGCAGCGCACCCTGATAGGCGCCGCGGATCTGGCCGAAAAGCTCCGCCTCCATCGCGCCGGGGGCCACCGCGCCACAGCGCACATGGATCAGCGGACGGCGACGGCGGGGGCTGGCATTGTGGATCGCATGGGCGACGAGCGCCTTTCCCGTCCCCGCCTCGCCGGTGATCAGCACGGTCGCATCGGTCGCGGCCACCTGTTCGATCCGCGTGAGCAACTGGCGCAGGCTGGGCGAGGTGCCGATGATGTCGTGATGTGCGCGCTCGGTGGTGATCGCCTCTTGCAGATAGGCGTTTTCCTGTTCCAGCCGGTCGCGCAAGCTGGCGATTTCCTCCATCGCGGTTTGCAGCCGGCGCTCGTTTTCCTTGCGCTCGGTGATGTCGCGAAAAATCACCACGGCACCCGCCAGCACCTGTTGGTCATAGATGGGGGTCGAGACATATTCGACCCTTATGGGCCGCCCATCCTTGCGCCAGAATACCTCATCCTCGATGCGGTTGACTTGTTCGAAGCGGAAGGACCGGTAGATCGGGCAATCATGGGAATGATAGACCTCGCCGTTCAGGTGGTGGTGGTGGATCATGTCGTGGATCGGCTTGCCGGCCAGATCCTCGACCGTCCAGCCCAACATTTCCTGTGCAGCGCGGTTGACGAAGGTGGTGTTGCCCTCGGCGTTCACCCCGTAGATCCCCTCACCTGCCGCGTTCAGGATCAACTGGTTCTGATGCTCCAGCTCGGCAAAGAAATCGCGCGCGCGCTTCCATTCCAACAAACCTGCGCGATGCAGGCGCACGGTGTCGACCTGTTGGGCGCGGCGTTCCAGTTCGGCCAGATCGAGCAGCATCAAGAAGACATGGTCCGGCGCCTCGGGCAAGCGGCGGGCACGCAATTCGCAGGCCACAAGCTGTTCGCCGACGATTAGCCCCACATCGCGTGTCCATGCCTCGCCGCGATGGTCCACCTCTTCCATGAAGACGATGAATTGCGCCAGTCCCGACCCAAGCCATTCCGAGAAGCGCGCCCCGACCCGTGCCGCAGGGCCAAGCATGCGCTTTGCCGCCGGATTTATGGCCAGAACCGCGTCGGCGCCGGTGTCGATGACCAGCCCGGCCTCTGGCAGGGCGGTGCAAAGCGAATCGAGAAAGGACAGGTTGGTCTGCATGCATTCAAAGTGAGGGGCACGCGCCATGCTGTCTTTCGAAATTTCGTAATTTACGAAAATTCGTTATTTCACCTGCAAGGACTACCAATTCAAAGCATTGATTAAGTACATCTTTTATCAAATGCACAAATTTTTTGCACCCGCTTTTTCTTCAAGCACAAGCTCCCCATCATGAGGGCAACCATCATGTCAAGGGGAAGCACATGTCTATCAAGAGCCTCGGAAACCCGTTCTCGGAAAAGACCGACCTGCGCCATGGCGCCGAGTGTGGATGCGATGGTTGCGCGCATGACGCACAGCGTACCATCGCGGCGCAAAGCGGCGCGATGTCGTCAGAGCAGATGCTTGAACGCGCCATTGAAAGCGCGGTCGTGCGCTCGGTCTTTGGTCAAAACGACATCCAACGCCGCTCTTTCATGGGGATGATGGGCGGCGGGGCAATCGCTTCGATCCTCGCGTCGGTCTTTCCGATGGAGGCGGCCAAGGCCGCCCTGCTCGACACGCTCGGTCCGCCCGAGAAAACCGACCTCAACATCGGTTTTGTGCCCATTACCTGCGCCACGCCGATCATCATGGCCCAGCCCTTGGGCTTTTACGAACGCTACGGGCTGAAGGCCCAAGTGATCAAGACAGCCGGTTGGGCGGTGGCGCGCGACAAGTCGCTGTCGGGCGAATACGACGCCAGCCACATGCTGACGCCGATGCCGCTTGCCATGACGCTGGGCGCAGGCTCGATTGCCGCCCCCTACATCATGCCCGCCGTCGAGAATATCAACGGCCAAGCCATCGTCTTGCACAACGACCACCTCGACAAGCGCGACCCGACCCAATGGAAGGGTTTCGTCTTTGGGGTGCCATTCGAATACTCGATGCACAACTTCCTCTTGCGCTACTATGTGGCGGAATTCGGCCTCGACCCCGATGTCGACATCCAGATCCGCGTGGTGCCCCCGCCTGAAATGGTGGCAAACCTGCGCGCCGGCAATCTTGACGGCTACCTCTCGCCCGACCCGTTCAACCAACGCGCGGTTTGGGAGGGGATCGGCTTCATCCACACGCTGACCAAGGACATCTGGGAGGGGCACCCCTGCTGCGCCTTCGCGGCCCCCCTGTCCTTTGCGACCGAACTGCCCAATACCTATGGCGCACTGTTGAAGGCGATCATCGACGCCACGCAATATGCCTCGAACCACGAGAACCGGATGGAAATCTCGGCCGCCATCGCGCCCGAAAACTATCTCAACCAGCCGGTCGAGGTGATCCAGCAAGTGCTGACCGGCACCTTCGCCGACGGACTCGGCAATGTGCAGCGCGTGCCCGACCGGATCGATTTCGACCCCTTCCCGTGGCATTCGATGGGGGTCTGGATTCTGACCCAGATGAAGCGTTGGGGCTATATCGAGGAACATATCGATTACGCCGCCGTGGCCGAGCAGGTCTATCTGGCCTCCGACGCGCGCAGCATCATGCGCGAGTTGGGCTATGATGCGCCCGACGAAAGCTACAAGAGCCACACGATCATGGGCAAAACCTTCGATCCGGCCGATCCGATCGGCTATATCGACAGCTTCGCCATCAAGCGGGGCTGAGCCATGCCGACGCTCAGCATAAGTCAGCGCGGCGCGCTCTTGTCGGTCCTGATGCTCGTGGTCGGCCTCCTGTTCTGGGAGGCCGCGATCCCCGAGCAGCAGCTTGCCACCGAGATGACGGAATACGAACGCCTGATGGGCGGCGGCGCACCCCGCGCCGCCATCCCGCCGCCTTCCGACATCATCGCGAAAGCATGGGAGGAGTTGTCAGACCCCTTTTATGACGCGGGCCCCAACGACAAGGGTATAGGTATCCAGATCGGCTATTCGCTTTACCGCGTCTTGTCGGGCTACTTCCTTGCCGCGCTGGTGGCCATTCCCTTGGGCTTTTTGATCGGCATGTCGCCCGTCGCCTACAAGGCGCTCAACCCCTATATTCAAGTCCTGCGCCCGATCTCGCCGCTGGCATGGATGCCGCTTGCGCTATTCATCATCCGCGACAGCGAGGCATCGGCGATCTTCGTCATCTTCATCTGCTCGATCTGGCCGATGCTGCTCAACACCGCCTTCGGTGTCGCGGCTGTCCGGCAGGATTGGGTGAATGTCGCCCGCACCCATGAGCTTGGGCCGTTCAAGACCG
>NZ_CBFIIK010000136.1:0-6434 GCF_965662675.1 Roseicyclus sp.
TGCGGCAGGCAAGTTACACGCCCGCCTCTCTTTATTCTGGGTACAAAAACACACTATAGATATATATATCTTACCAAAGATTACCGAAGTCAATCTTAGCCACGACATTGGTTCGTTTCATTGCGGACTATCAATGCTCGACGCGCCCCGATCTGCGAATGTGCAAAAATTGCAAATTCAACGATTGGGGAAAACATGACCGCGCGCATCTGGGCACTTGTGATCGATCCAATGCATGCACGCGTGTTACGCGGGTTCGAGAGTGGCGACGGCGAAGAGCCGATCGAATTTGTCAGCCATGCCCCGGCGACACGTTTGCGGGCCATCTTGTCGGGCGCCGTGCTTGGCACAAAAAGTGATGGTCACGACACGCAGGGCGCTGCCCCCGCGCCCATCGACGCCGAGGAACTGCGCGAGGATACGGACGAGTTCTTGCGCGAGACCTTGAGTTTTCTCGAGACCCAGCACCGCGCGCATCGTTTCGAGCGCCTCGCCGTTTTCGCCGACCCTGCCATTCTCACCAGCGTGCGAACGCAGTTGTCGGCCCAGTTGAAGGACGGGCTGATCCTGCATCCGGCGCGCCGCCTCATGACCTTGGCGCAAGATACGCTGCATCGACGGCTGCGCGACCTGATCGACCAATCCGACAAACAAGGCGGCGCAGGGCCGCGCAATCAAGGGAGTGATTGACCGATGACGATACTACAAGACAACCAATCCACACCGAACACCTGTGCGGGCTGCGATCCACGGACAAGGGCATTGTGCAAAGCGGTCTCGGCGGCATCGGCCGGTCGCGCCGCTATCCGGCTGCGCAAGCTTCCGGCGGGTTGGGTGCTGCAAGATGAGGGTGAGGCCCCCAAGCTGACAGGCATCTTGCGGCGTGGCTATTTGCGCACCGAGCGTATCCTCGAGGATGGTCGGCGCAGCATCGTGGGGCTGGCGCTGCCATCCGACCCGGTCGGTGCGTGGCTGGGGCAAGACGGTAGTTGCAGCATCAGCGCGGCGACCGATGTCGAGATCTGCAGCTTCGACCCGCAGGTCTTGCGCCGCCTATTTGAAAAAGAACCCGAACTGCGCCTCGAAATCCTGCGCGCCGCAGCCGAGCAATATGCCCGCCAATTGGAACTGCTTTGGCGGCGCGGCGCGCTCAACAGCCGCGAGCGGATCATCGCCTTTCTGGTCATGGCCGCCGAGATCATGCCAAGCGAACCCCTACCGGGCGGTGGGCTTGTGGTTTCGGTGCCGATCTCGCGGCGCGATTGGGCCGATATGACCAACACGACCGTCGAAACGATCTGTCGCACGCTCGGTCAACTCGCCGAACAAGGGCTGATCGAAAGCCGCGCGCAGGGCCGCTACCTGATCAATGATCTATCCGCCTTGGCCGATATGGCCGGGATCGACCCTGAGACGGATGTCATGGCTATTTGCCGGACCGAGGGGTTGGCACGCGCGCTCGGCGGGACGCGGCCAATCCAGATTCGGCTTGATGCCGATGACACGCCGTATCGGCCCGGCGATCGCGCCGCGCAGCAAATGGCGCAGCCAAGCACGCCGCCGCAGCAATTGCCGATCTAGGACCGGCCCCGCCATGATTGCGGCCCGTCAATGTCGCACCGCGCGTTTCAGGCCGCAATGGCAAGACCCTGCCTGCCGCATCACGCGGCGATATCAAAACAAGGAGATCAGGTCATGACCAAGCAAAGCGGTTCTGTGGATGTGCCATCCAAAGCGCCGGGTGAAGCGCGCAGCCATGGTGCGGGCTGGGCCCCACTTGTCACCTTGCGCGACGAGATCGACCGCCTTTTCGATGAATTCGGAGCCGGGCTTTGGCGCGCACCACGCGCGCACCGCTTTGATCCGCGCGCGATGTTTTCCAACGAACAACCGCTTGTTCCAGCGCTCGAGATGGTCGATCGCAACGGGCATTACGAGATCAAGGCCGAATTGCCCGGCCTCGCACCGAGCGATATCGAGGTGCAGATCGATGCCGGGATGCTGACCATCAGCGGCGCGTTATCCCAAGAGCAGCGCGCCGAAAAAGCCGATTTCCTTGTCAGCGAGCGCCATTACGGCGCGTTTCGGCGCAGTCTGCGCCTGCCACCCGCGGCCGATCCCGACCAGATCGCCGCCCGGCTTGCGCAAGGTGTCTTGACCATCACCATCCCCAAAACGGCCAATGCCCGCGAGACCGCGCGCAAGATCGCGATCAAGGCGGCATGAAAAACGGGCGGGGGGCGCGCATGCAAGCCGCCCCGCCCATCGCGCTGGATGAGTGCAGGCTCAATCTTGGACCGACTCCAGGTAATGGGCGATCGACAAGATGCGGCCCCGCACGATCACCTCGGCCCGGAAATGCCCCCCTTCGGCCAAAGCCTGCGGCATGAAACGCGCGCCCCAGACAGGCATGATCGTGCCATGCGCGCCGACACCGCTGCGCCCGTCGATGATCTGCACCACCTTGTAGAGCGGAAATTCACCATCATTCTCACGCGTCAGTGTTGTCAGGCCGGGTGTGTCGACATTGAGATAGCGCGCCACCGGCCCATCGCCGCGCGCGCTTTCGCCATGACAGGCCGAACAGCTGTACATGTATTCAAGCCGCCCGGTGTCGTCGTTATCGTCATCGTCTTCGGCCATGGCCGGGACGGCGGCCAGCATCGCGGCGGCGAAACCAAGGGCGATGGCGCTGCGGGGCTTGGGGCTAGGCTGGGGCATGTGGATCTCCTGGTTCTGGGAATGGAACGCGCCGGTCAGTCTGGGCCGCCCGAGCGAGGCCCACATTGACGGGACGCAAACCGCCCGAGCTTGGAGGCTTGCGCCCCATCAATGCCCGCCCGTGCCCACGCGTTAGCATCGGGGCCTGCACATCGCTTATCCGCATGGAGGAAGATCATGAACGACAAGGAATTGCGGCTCGATATTCTGGAGGAACTGGATCTCGAACCCAGCGTCGACGCGGCCGATATCGGCGTCGCCGTCGATGGTCAGGTGGTGACATTGACCGGACATGTCCGATCGTTCAGCGACAAGGTCACCATCCGCGAAATCGTCGAAGGTATTCGCGGCGTGCGCGCCATCGCCGACGAGATCGAGGTGCGCCCCATCGGCGCGCATATCACCGCCGATGACGAGATCGCCAAGCGCATCGTCAACACGCTGAAATGGAACAGCTCGGTTCCCGATGAAAAGATCAAGATCACCGTGACCAAGGGCTGGGTCACGCTCGACGGTCAGGTCGAGTGGCACTATCAATCGACCGCCACCGAACAGGCCGTGCGCCGCTTGGTAGGGGTGACGGGCGTCAATAACCGTTTGCGCATCACCCCGGCGGTGAAACCCGCCGATGTCACCCAGCGCATCCAAAAGGCGCTACAGCGCGACGCCGAGCTCGATGCCAGCGCGATCAAGGTCAATGTCGATGGCGGCAAGGTCACGCTCGAGGGCCGCGTGCGCTATCTGGGCGAGCGGCGCAGCGCCGAGCGCGCGGCATGGTCCGCCCCCGGTGTGACCGAAGTTGTCGATCATCTGACGGTCAGCTGACACCCCATCCGATGCGCCGGGCTCTCGCTACCCGCCGCCATGCCGCCACGCCCCCGCGCTTTGCTCAAGCGCGGGGGTCTTTGCGTAATGCTGCGTGCAGGCGTCTTCGCGGCCACGGATCACGCGCAGGCCCTTGAGTGGCCCACTGGTCTCGGTCACGATCGTCGCGCGCCCCTCGGCCCCACCATCGGGGCGATGGTAAATCACCACCCAATCGCGCGTGCGGCCCAATTCATGGGCATGGGCGGTATTCGAAAAAAGCGCGGTGAATTCCCATCCGTCCGCGTGGTGATGCATGATCGGCAACCATGCCGCGCCTGCGGGGTTGAAGCGGCGCGGCGCGATCAGACGCAGCGCGCCCGCCGCGGCCTTGGCGCGGTAGCGCGCATCCATCGAAAGCAGCAGATCGACGGGTGGTATGGGCGCCTCTTGGGCGTTACGTGCCCTGCCCCTGCCATCGGGCACGCGGTTCAAACGCTGCGCCAAACCCGCCAAAATCGCCGCGCGCCGCCGCGCCCCGATGCCTTGCACCTCGGCGTCACCCAAACGCAGCACCGCTTCCAGATCAGGCAAGCTATCGACACCCAAGGACTGCACAAGGCGGCTGGCCAGAACCGGGCCGATACCCGGTATCGTTGCAAAAAGCCGCTCGGGTGTCAGGCTTTGCACGCGCTGCTCAAGCTGGCGCCATCGCCCTGTGGTCAGCATCTCGACGATCGCCGCCGCAATCCCACGCCCGATCCCGCGCAAGGCGATCAGCGCATCGATCCCACCGACCTCGAAAACCTCGGATAGGGGGCGATCAAGGGCCATGATCTCTTCGACCGCGGCACGATAGGCACGGATGCGGAAGCGGTCCCCGCCCTCTGCCGCCAACAGATCGCCATAGCGCGCCAGCCGCTCGGCGATCTGGCTGTTGGTGTCGATCTGGGCGGTGGCATCGGGCGCGGCTGGTGGTGCGGGCGATAGCATGGGCGGGCCTCCGATCTGCGTGCGGGCTGGGCGGGTTCGGCGCGGCGGGCGCGCCACCACAGGCTGCGCAATCGTCCGACAAGCGGCATTGACGGGCATCAAGCGCTGACTTGGCGGGGGGCCCAAACCGAGGGCGACGCAGGAGAACTGGGGACATCTCGACCGCATCGCCCCCGTGGTCCGGGGCAGGACCGGACCCGCCGCGATCTGGGCGTGTGGTCACGGGGGTTAGCCCGATACACCGTTTCCAGACCGCAGCGGATCAGCCCGATGAGGTTCATGGCGGGTCAGGTCATTTTGGCTACCACCCTTTCGCCCTAAGGCGCTCCGATCGCGGCCATGTCCCTTCCTGCTCCCCTCATCGAGAATTTCATACTCTCACCAAGGGCCGAATCGCGCATTGACGGCGCGCAAATCAACCCTGGCTGCCCCTTTGCAGGCGGCATGAAACTTTCGCGCGATTGCTGCCAAAGGTTGCCCCTTTCATAGTGCGCGGTGACGAACGGACCCCGCAAGGGGGCGCATCGCGGCGGGAGGCAGCATGGCGAAGGCAAAGGCGAAAGATCAGTGGCAACGCCTGTTGGAGGTCACCGTCGCCTTGGAAATCTCCAAGACCGAGCGCGACGCCTTTCGCGAACGCTTAGAGGAAATGCGCCAGCAACTTGCGGCCGTCACCACGCGCGCCGAGCGTGCCGAGCAACGGCTGGAGGAGACCACCCGCATGCTGTTCGATCTCAGCCGCGACGCGGTGGCGACACGCCCGCAATCGACCGCGACCGAGGTGATGGTCGAAGGGCGCAGCGTGCTGCGCCTGAGCCGCCCGGTCGGCATGGACAGACCCCACGAGATGCGCTGGCCCCAAGGCTAGGGCCATGCGCCTTGCATCGCTGCGCCGCTTTGCCTAAGCGATCAGCCAATCCATGAGACCGTCGCCACCGAAGGAGCGCCCGGGCATGACCCTTTTCAGCGACCCGCGGCAGATCGATGTTGTCGCGCCGAATTTCAAGCGCCGCCTCTCAGGGGTGACATCGACCATCGTGCGGCTTGTGCCGATACAAGCCCAAGATATCGCCATCGCCGCCGTCGGCCCCGTGCTGCCGGCTCATGTGCCACAGATCCGCCTGCGCGATCTGATCACCCTGCCCCGCCGTGGCCCGCATGGTGCGCGCGTCTGGCATGCCCGCCGCAACACCGAGATGCTGGGCGGCTTGGCGCTGAAATACCTGTTGGGAAAGAAGCTGCGGCTGGTCTTTACCTCGGCCTCGCAGCGTCACCATACATGGCTGACCAAGGCGTTGATCGCGCAGATGGATGCGGTGATCGCGACCTCGGCGCGCACGGCCGCCTATCTGGAGCGCCCCGCCACCGTCATCTTGCACGGGATCGATGCCGAAAGCTTTCACCCGCCCCAAGACCGCGCCGCGATCCGACGCGCGTTGAACCTGCCGGAAGATGGGGTCTTGATCGGTTGTTACGGCCGTATCCGCGCGCAGAAGGGCACCGATGCCTTTGTCGATGCGATGATCGCGGCCTTGCGCGACCGTCCCGATGCGCGCGCGCTGGTGATGGGGCGGGCCTTGGACAAATATGCCGATTTTGCCCGCGATCTTGAGGCGCGCGTGGCGCAGGCTGGCTTGGGTGAACGCATCTTGTTCCGCCCCGAAGTTCCGGTCTGGGAGATGCCACAATGGTACCAAGCGCTTGATCTGTTCGTCGCACCACAACGCTGGGAGGGCTTTGGGCTGACCCCGCTTGAAGCCATGGCCTGCGGCGTGCCAGTCGTGGCCACCACCGTCGGTGCCTTCGAGGAGTTGGTGGCCGATGGCCAGACCGGTTTCCTGGTTCCACCGGATGCGCCGGATGCCATTGCCACGGCCACAGCGCAGCTTTTGGATAACCCGCAGCTGCGCGCCCAG
>NZ_CBFIIK010000137.1:0-6403 GCF_965662675.1 Roseicyclus sp.
TGTAGGGGGGCGTTTTCCTGCAGGAAAACGTCTGGGAAAACTGCAGTATTCCCGCATGCGAACCCGCAGTTTTGTGCGCCTCAGTCCTCGTTGTCGTCCGAGGTCAGCAACTCCGCCGCTGTCAAACGCCGCGGCACCAGTTCCACCCGCGGCGCATCCTGCAGATCGGGCGAGGGCGTCTGCACCACCTGCATCGCCTCGAGCTTGCGGGCCGAGGGCAGCACGCGCGCCTCGAGCGAGCCCATCGCCTTGTTGTAGCTGTCGACCGAGCGGTTCAGCGCCACACCAACCCGTTGCAGATTGGCGGCAAAGGTGGCGAGGCGGGCGTAAAGCTCTTTCGCCTCACGGTGGATCGTCACGGCGTTCTCCGCGATCGCCTCCTGCTGCCAGCCAAAGGCAATCGTGCGCAAAAGCGCGATCAGCGTCGAGGGCGTGGCGATCACCACGCGGGCCTCCATCGCGCGCTCCAAAAGCCTTGGGTCGGTTTCCACGGCGGCCGACAGGAACACATCGCCGGGAATGAACATCACCACGAAATCGGGCGTATCGGCCAAGAGGTCATGATATTTTTTCGACGAGAGTAGGCGCACATGATCGGCCACTTGCCGCGCGTGCCGGGTGATGGCGAGGTCTCGCGCCTCGGGGGTTTCGGCCTCGAGCGCATCGAGATAGCCGTCGAGCGAGGTCTTGGCGTCGATCACCAGCGACCGACCGCCCGGCATGCGCACGATGGCATCGGGGCGCTGGAGCCCGTCCTCGGTGCGGTGGCTGGTTTCGGTCTCGAAATCGACATGCTCGGCCATGCCGCTGAGTTCGAACACTTGGCGCAACTGCATCTCGCCCCAGCGCCCGCGCGTCTTGGGCGCACGCAAGGCCTGCACCAGTTTCCGCGTCTCGCCCGAAAGCTGGGCCTGGCCGAGTTTCAGATGCTCGACCTGTTCGCGGATCGCGCCATAGGCGTCGGTGCGGTGCTTTTCCATCTCGCGCAGGATCGTGTCGAAGGCACCCAAGCGTTCGCTCAAGGGCTTGACCATGCCGTCGATGGCCTTTTGGCGGGCCTCAAGTTCCGCCTTGGCGGTTTCGGAATGGGTGGCGAAGCGTTCGGTGACGCGGTCGAGGAAAGCCTTGGAATTGCCCTCCAGCACCTCGTTTGCCAGCGTCTTGAACTTGCCCTGCAAGGCCTCATTCAGGCCGCGCAATTCCTCGAGCCGGGCGGTGTGGCTGCGCTCCACGGTCTCCAGCTTGGCCTCGGCTTGGTTGAGCGCGCCCAACAGGTCGTCGCGTTCATCGCGTGCCTCGGAAAGCTGTTGTTCGAGCAGCGGCAGGCGTTCGGCGCGCGCCTCGCCCACGGCGATCTGGCGGCGCAGCGCCTCGATCTCGGCAAGCCCTGCCTCGGCCCGTTTCAACCGCGCGCCACGCCGGATGAAGGCTATGATCATCACCAGCACTGCCAGAAGCGCGAGGATCAGATAGACGGGCAGCGGATCGACACCCGCGCCAAAGGGCGAGGATGCCCTGAGGTCGGCGGCGAACCCATCGAGCATGGCGAAGAGCGGTGCGTTTTCCATGGCTCAGCTCCGCCCAAAGAGTTTTTCGATGTCAGAAAGCGCCAGCGTGACGAAGGTGGGCCGCCCATGGTTGCACTGGCCCGATTTCGGCGTCGCCTCCATCTCGCGCAGAAGAGCGTTCATTTCCTCGGCACTCATCCGGCGGCCTGTGCGCACCGATCCGTGGCAGGCGATGCGCGACAGCACCGCATCAAGCCGGGCGCGCAACGCCTCGGACCGGCCTAGATCGTCGATCTGATCAAGGATGTCGCGCAAGAGCGGCTCGACCGGGACCGCACCAAGCAGCGCCGGCGTTTCGCGCACGGCGATGGTGCCGGGGCCGAAGGCTTCGATGGTCAGCCCAAGGGCGGCAAGGTCTTCGGCATGGGCCAGCAGCCGGTCGGCATCCGCCCCTAGCGTCACGATCTCGGGGATGAGCAAGGCTTGGCGGGCGATGCCGTTTTCTTCCATCTGGCGCTTCAGCCGCTCATAGACCAGCCGTTCATGGGCGGCATGGGCATCGACGATCACCATGCCTGTCTCGGTCTGGGCGATGATGTAGTTTTCATGCAGTTGCGCGCGCGCAGCCCCCAAGGGGCGGGCGGTTTCTTCGGTGGCGGGCGCTGCGTCATCGACACGGGCAGAGGGCGCCCAAGGCGCGCTATCCTCGGCCAGCCCAGGCGCTTGCCAGTCGCGGGCGCGGATCAGGCTGGCTTGGCTGGGGCGGTCCATCTGATAGATACGCGCGGGCGCTTCGGCCTCATGCCGAAAGGCCGACAGCATTCCATCGGCGATGGTGGTCGCGCCCTGCGGCCCGGCCCCCGCCAGCGCATGGCGCAAGCTTGAGACGACAAGCCCGCGCACCAGATCGGGGTCGCGAAAGCGCACCTCGGCCTTGGCGGGGTGGACGTTCACATCGACCCGCTCGGGCGGGCAGTCGAGAAACAGCGCCGCCGCCGGATGCCTGTCGCGCGCCAGCACATCCATGTATCCCGCGCGCAGCGCACCATAGAGTTGTTTGTCGCGGACCGGCCGCCCGTTGACGAAGAAGAACTGCGCCACCGCCGCCCCGCGCGAGGCGGTTGGAAGCCCGGCGTAACCGCGCAAGGCCAGCCCTTCGCGTTCGGCGTCGATGCGCAGCGCGTTGTCGATGAAATCGCGCCCCATCAGCCCGCGTAGTCGCCCGGCCAGCGCATCGAACAGATCGCCCGTTTCAGGATCGGCGCGCAGCACGACGCGCCCCTCATCGGTCATGTCCTTGAGGGTGAAGCCCACGCCGGGTTCGGCCATCGCCAAGCGGCGCACCACATCGGTGATCGCCTGCATCTCGGCCCTGTCGCTGCGCAGGAATTTCAGCCGCGCAGGCGTGGCAAAGAAGAGATCGCGCAATTCCACGATGGTCCCGCGCGACAGGGCGGCGGGGCGGATGGGGTCCATCACGCCGCCATTCACGGCAATCTCATGCGCCTCAAGGCCCGCCGCGCGGCTGGTGATCTTGAGCCGCCCGACGGCGCCCAGTGAGGGCAGCGCCTCGCCGCGGAAGCCGAAGCTTTGGATGTTGAGCAGATCGCTGCCGTCGATCTTGGAGGTGGCATGGCGGCTGAGGGCCAGCGGCAGATCCTCGGGCCCCATCCCGCAGCCATCGTCGCTGACGCGGATCAGCGACTTGCCGCCATGCGCGATCTCGATCAGCACACGCGTGGCGCCCGCATCGAGCGCGTTCTCGACCAGTTCTTTCACGGCGGAGGCTGGGCGTTCCACGACCTCGCCCGCCGCGATCCGGTTGATCGCGGAATCATCCAGTTGGCGGATGATGGGGCGGCTTATCTTGGGGTCATCAAGCGACATACCCCAAAACCTAGCATGCGCGCCCGAGTCGGGCCAAGGGCCGAGGGGTCAGTTTCCGGGGGATAACCCCTCGGGCTGACCGACGACGACGAAATGTAGCCCCTCGGGGTCAAGCAAACGACCAGCCACGCGCCGCACATCCGCGAGCGTCACCGCCTCGACATAAGCGTTGCGGTTGGTGACGTAATCGACCGGGATGTCGTCGGATTGCATCGCCGCCAATATCCCCGCGATGGTGCCGTTGCCATCGAAGCGCAGCGGGTATTCGCCCGTCATGTAGCGGATGGCAGTGTCGAGTTCTTCTTGGCTGACGCCATTGGTGGCCAGATCGGCCCATTGTTCCTTCACCACCTCAATCGCCTGCCCAACCAGATCATTGGAGGAAGAAAACTGGCCCAAAAGCCCGGGTGACAGATCGGCCAAAGACAGGAAACTGCCGATGCCATAGGTCAGGCCGCGTTCCTCGCGCACTTCGGTCATCAGGCGGGATCGGAAGCCGCCGCCGCCAAGGATCTGGTTCAGCACGAAAGCGGCGAAGAAATCGGGATCGTCGCGTTCGATGCCGGCATGACCGAAAAACGCCACCGATTGCGGGCTTGGGAAATCGACGACCGTCACCCCACCTTCCAGCGCAAATTCGGCAAGGCCGGGGCGCGGTGGGGCCGCGGCGGGCAGATCGCCGAGGATATGGTCAATCAACATGCCCAATTCTTCGGCCGAGATGTCACCCGCCGCACCCACGACGACGCGATCACGCGTCAGCGCCGCGCCATGGGCGGCTACAATATGGTCACGCGTCAGCGCCGCGACAGTTTCGGCGCTGCCTTCTTGCGCAAAGCCATAGGGATGATCGCCATAGGCCAGCGCGTTGAATGTGGAGGCCGCGATTTCCTGCGGATCGCGCGCATCGGATTGGATGATGGCCAAGACCTGTGCGCGCACACGTTCGATGGCGTCTTGGTCAAATCGGGGTGCGCTTACGGCTGCGCGCAAAAGGTCGGCGGCCGCGCCGCGGTTCTGGGTCAGCATGCGTGCGCTGACGACCACGGCGTCACGGTAGCTTTCGAATGAAAAACTCGCGGCCAGACCTTCAACGGCGGCAGCGTAGTCTTGCGCGTTCAGATCGCCCGCACCCTCTTCCAACAGGCCCATCATCATGTAGGTCGCACCGCGCGTATCGGGTGCGTCGAGCGCTGCGCCACCGACGAACCAGAATTCAAGCGCGACGAAGGGGATCGAGGCATCTTCGACCAACCATGCCGAGATGCCACCGGGCGATGTGACCTCTTCGATCTCGATATTGGCGGCGGCGGGAAGGGCGAAGAGTGCGGCAAAGGCCACCACGATGAGGCGTTTGATCATTGGCTTATCTCCGCGCTGGCGGCGGCGGGCCGCATCAAATGCCCCGTCACATGGACGGGATCGGTGAATAGGCTGCGGGCGGCATCCATCACATCCTCGGGCGTGACGGCGGCCAGAATGCCGGGCCAGCTTTCGATATCTGCGACGCTCAGCCCCGTGGTCAGCTCCATACCCCAGCGCCGCGCAAGTCCTTGGGTGCTGTCTTCTTCGTAGATTTCGCTGGCCGCAATCTGGAACTTGATGCGCGCGAAATGGTCGGTGTCGATGCCTTTGGACAGGAAATCCTCGATGATGCGCCACAGATCGGCCTCTGCCTCGTCTAGCGAGACGCCGGGAACCGGCACATTCACAAGGCTGAAGCCCGAAGGATCAAAGCTGGTGCTGTCGTAAAAGGCCGCAGCATAAAGCGAGCGTTCCTCTTCGACCTGCAGGCGGCGCGCCAAGAGCGAGGTCTGCCCACCGCCGCCCAAAAGCTCGGCCAAAATGACAAGCGCCGCCGCTTCGGCCTGATCGCCGGGCTCGCGCACGGGGGCGAGCATCTGGATCGAGACATAGGGGTTGGCCACGCGCTCATCGGCGAAACTGACGCGGCGGTTGGCGATATGGGGCGGCTCGGTCGGGCGTGCGCGTTCGGGCAAGGATGGGAAGGCGGGGATCGGCCCGTAATGTTCCTCGGCCAGTGCGCGCACCGCATCGGCAGTGACATCGCCAGCCACGATCAAGATCGCGTTGTTGGGGTGATACCAGATGTCATGAAACGCCTGCGCGTCGTCGCGCGAAAGTGCCTCCATCTCGTGGCGCCAGCCGATGATCGGCACGCCATAGGGATGGTTCAAGAACAAGGCTGCGCGCATCTGTTCGTTGAAGAGCGCCCCCGCCGAGCTGTCGGTGCGTTGGGCGCGTTCCTCAATGATAACCGAGCGTTCCGTCGACACCTCGGCCGGGTCGAAGATGATATCGCGCATCCGGTCAGCTTCCATCTGCATCATCAGGCCAAGACGGTCTGCCGCGATGCGCTGGAAATAGCCGGTATAATCCCACGAGGTGAACGCGTTGTCCGAGCCGCCATTGGCCTCGACCACGGCGCTGAATTCGCCCGATGCCATGTCATCGGTGGCCTTGAACATCAGATGTTCGACGAAATGCGCGATGCCCGATTGGCCCGGTGGCTCATCAGCGGCACCGACCCGGTACCAGACCATATGGGTGACGGCCGGTGCGCGATCATCGGTGATCACCACCACCTGCATGCCGTTGTCGAGAAAGAACTCCACCACATCGCCCGCGGCCTGGGCCATGATCGGGGTCAGTGTCAGCCCGAGGGCCAGCGCAAGCCGATGCAGCATAGAGCGTCTCCCGAATGCTATATGAACACCGCCTAGATAACGCCACACGCGGCCGCATCAACCTGCGCTGACGCAGCCGTGAGCGCGCTTATTCGATCACGACACCTTCGGGCGGTGCTGCGGGCGTGCGCACACCGGCACGGCGCAGGCGGTCCAACTCGGCATATCGGTCCAAAGACATTTCACGATAGGCGCTGAAATAGACATTTGTATTGAACAAACGCTCGAGCAAAAGGCCGGAGTTGTTGCTACGAAACGTCAGATCCTCGGCGGCCAGAACATTGCGGATGTCGGAGGAAA
>NZ_CBFIIK010000138.1:0-6144 GCF_965662675.1 Roseicyclus sp.
TCGCCCTCTTGTACGAAAAGGGTCAGGTGCTCATCACCGATCCGTGTGAAAAAACCATGATCGCGGCCGATGCCCGCCAATCGGTTGCGCCAAGCGACCTGTTTCTGGGCCGCTGCGGTCTTGGCGTTTTGGTCTTGTTCGATCGTCGTCATGGTGTCGTCGCTTGCTTGAGTGATGTCCAAGGGTCCGTGCCGGGTGGTGGCCCGTCTTTGGATCATTGATGGTCGCAGACTATGGCAAAGCTGCGATCAGGATCAGGCATTTCAATGGGCAATGTCGCCTGCGATTGCGCCGCAAGCGCGCTTTGCGGGCCGGTTGGCCTTGACCCTTGGGGCGATGCCGGGGTTGATGGGCACCATCACCGGGATGCAAGGGGAGAGCATCATGGGTTTTGCGACCATCGAGGCGGTGCAAGAGGCGCTGGCGGGTGAGGATTACATCTGTGGGCGCGGGCTTGCCACGGTCGTCTTTCTTTCGCTCAAGCTGGGACGTCCGCTGTTTTTGGAAGGTGAGGCCGGCACCGGCAAGACCGAGATCGCCAAGGCGATCGCGGCGGCCTTGGGCAGGCCCTTGATCCGGCTGCAATGCTACGAAGGGCTGGATGCGGCGAGCGCCGTTTATGAATGGAATTTCGCGGCACAGATGATCGCAATCCGTGCCGCCGAGGCGCAAGGCGGGGCGGACCGGGCGGCGTTGAAGACCGAATTGTTCTCGTCCGATTACCTGATCGAGCGCCCGCTTCTGCGCGCGATGCGGCCCGATCCGGCCGGCGCGCCGGTCTTGCTCATAGACGAGATCGACCGCACCGATGAGCCCTTCGAGGCGTTTTTGCTCGAGGCGCTGAGCGATTTCCAGGTCACCATCCCCGAACTTGGCACGATCAAGGCGCCCGAGCCGCCCATCGTGATCCTGACCTCGAACCGCACGCGCGAGGTGCATGATGCGCTCAAACGGCGGTGTCTGTATCATTGGGTCGATTACCCCGATATGGCGCGTGAGCTGGAGATCTTGCGCGCCCGCGTCCCCGGTGCCGCGGACCAGCTGAGCCGGGCCATCGTGGCCTTCGTGCATGAATTGCGCGGGGCCGATCTGTTCAAGCGTCCCGGCGTGGCCGAGACCATCGATTGGGCGAAATGCCTTTTGGCACTGGATGTGATCGCGCTCAGCCCCGAGGTGATCGCCGATACGCTGGGAGCGATCTTGAAGTATCAAGACGATATCCAGCGGCTCGAAGGTTCCGAGGCCAAGCGCATCTTGGACAAGATCGCCGCCGACGCGCCCTTGCCGATCGGGTAGGGGGTGATGGAACACGCCGATCTCACGCTGCCCGACAAGCCGAAGCTTGTCACCAATATCACCCATTTCGCCCGTGCGTTGCGGGTGGCGGGTCTACCGGCGGGGCCGGGGCGTGTGGCCGATGCCATACGCGCGGTGGCGGCCACACGGTTCGACAGGCGCGAGGATTTCTATTTCACGCTGCGCGCCTGTTTCGTGTCACGGCCCGAACATCGCGATGTCTTCGACCAGGTCTTTCGGCTTTATTGGCGCGATCCGCAGTTCCTTGAACACATGATGTCGCTCTTGACGCCACAGCTACGCGGTGTGGCCGAGGAGCGCGTGGCGCGCGCGGCCGAGAAACGCGCGGCCGAGGCCTTGTTGCATGGGGTGGCGCGTGATCTGCCACAGCTGCCCGAGGGCGAGGCGACGGAGATCGAGATCGACGCATCGCTGACGATGAGTGCCGAGGAGCGGCTGAAGACGCTGGATTTCGAACAGATGTCAGTGGCCGAGATGGCCGAGGCCAAGCGGATCTTGGCGCGGTTGCAGTTCAGCGTGCCGCCCTTGATGAGCCGCCGCAGCCAAGCCGCGATGCGCGGGCCTTTGGTGGATTGGCGCCGCACCATGCGCATGGCCGCCGGGCAGGGGGGCGAGGTCATGCGGCTGGCGCGCAAATCGCCGCGCATCCGCTGGCCCGCGCTGGTGGCGCTTTGCGATATCTCGGGCTCGATGTCGTCCTATTCGCGGGCGGTGCTGCATTTCTTGCATGCCGTGGCCAATCAGAAAGGGGCGGGTTGGGCCAAGGTGCATGGTTTCACCTTTGGCACGCGGTTGACCAATATCAGCCGCCACCTGACCGCGCGCGATGTGGATGCGGCGCTGGCCGCGGCGGGGGCCGAGGCGCAGGATTGGGATGGCGGCACACGGATCGGGGCCTGCCTCGAGACCTTCAACCGCGATTGGTCGCGCCGCATCATGGGGCAAGGGGCTGTGGTGTTGATCATCACCGACGGGCTGGACCGCGATGCGCCCGAGGCGTTGTCGGCGGCAATGGCGCGGCTGCAGCTGTCGGCACGGCGGGTGATCTGGGTCAATCCGCTGCTGCGCTGGGACGGCTTCGCGCCGAAGGCGGCGGGTATCCGTGCCATGCTGCCCCATGTCGACAGCTTTCGGGCGGGCCACAATATCGCGGCGCTTGCGGGGCTGGCCGAGGCGCTGTCGCGCCCCGATGACATGGGTGAAAAGGCACGGCTGATGCGGATGCTGACGGCGTGATCCAACGGTGCGCGTGCCGCGCGCGGCTTTTGTTTCAGGGGGCGCTGCCCCCGTCGCCCTTGGCGCCCCCCCGGAGTATTTGGGAAGCAAAGATGGTGATTGCGGTCGCGCCTTGGCGCGCTAGGCTGGGGGCAGAGGGGGATCTTCATGTTGGATCTGGAAAATATTCCCGAGCGCGCGCTGGGTTTGGTGCAGGCGGGCCAAGGGGCCGTGATCGCGACGGTCGTCGAAACCTGGGGCTCGGCGCCGCGGCAGGTTGGCGCGCAAATGGTGGTATCTGGCGCGGGCGAGATGTCGGGCTCGGTCTCGGGGGGGTGCGTCGAGGGCGCGGTTGTCCTGGCCGCGACCGAGGCGCTGGAGACGGGGCAGGCGCGGCTGATGGAATTCGGTGTCAGCGATGACGAGGCCTTTGCCGTGGGGCTGGCCTGCGGCGGTCGGATTCGGATCTTGGTGGAGCCTGTGGGCGGGGTTTTGCCCGTGGATCTGTTGGCCGATCTGGTGGCCGCGCGCGCCGCGCGTCGCCCTGTAGCCTTGGTCGTGGATCTTGAGAGTTCTGCGCGCCGCTTGGTGGATGCCACGGCTTATCCGGAGCGGTTTCGGATGGATCGCTCGGGACTGGAGGAGGATGGGCGGCATTTCATCCATATCCATAACCCGCCCCTGCGGCTTTTCGTGGTGGGGGCGGTGCATATCGCCCAAGCGCTGGTCCCGATGGCGCAGATCGCGGGCCATGATGTGACCGTGATCGACCCGCGCCCGGCCTTCGGCTCGGCGGCCCGCTTTCCCGATGTGGCCTTGGTCGAGGACTGGCCGGACGAGGCTTTGGCGGCGCTGGGCCTCGATGCGCGCAGCGCGGTCGTGACCTTGACCCATGATCCCAAGCTTGACGATCCCGCGATCATGGCGGCCTTGGGCAGCGATATCTACTATCTTGGCTGCCTTGGGTCGGGGCGCACGCATGCCAAGCGTGCCGCAAGGCTGGAGGCGGCGGGATATGGGGCGGATCAGATCGCGCGCATCCATGCGCCGGTGGGCCTTGATATCGGGGCGCGGGGACCGGGCGAGATCGCGGTCTCGGTGCTGGCCGAGATCACCCAGAGGCTTCGCCGCGGATGAGGTTCGGGCCGGTCGCTTTGGCACAGGCCGAGGGGGCGATCCTGGCCCATGGACTCGCGTTGGACGATGGCAAGCTGCGCAAGGGGCGGGTATTGGACGCGGCCGATCTGGCGCGGCTGGCGCAGGCGGGGCTCGCGGAGGTGATCGTGGCGCGCCCCGATCCTGGCGATGTGGCCGAGGATGCGGCGGCCCTGCGTTTGGCGGCCGCCTTGGTGCCCGATCCGGCGGGCCAAGGGCTGGTCTGCGACAAGGCCTTTACCGGGCGGGTGAATATCCGCGCGACGGGGCCGGGGGTCTTGGCGCTGGACGGGGCGGCGATTGCGCGGCTCAACGCGATCGACCCGATGATCACGCTGGCCACGCTGCCGCCCTATCAGCGGGTCGCGGCGGGGATGATGGTGGGGACGGTCAAGATCATCGCCTATGCGGTGCCGGGTGACGCGCTGGCGCAGGCCTGCGGCTTTGCCGCCGGGGCGATGCGGCGTCTGTCGCCGGCGGTGGGGCGTGTCGATCTGATCGTTACGCAAATCCGGGCCGATGCAGGCGGCGATGACGACAAGGGGGTGCGCGCGGTCTGGGCGCGGGTCGCGCGGCTGGGGCTGGCCGAGGGGCAGACACGGATCGTGCCGCATCGCGCCGCGGCCATCGCGGCGGCTATCGCGGAATCGGCGGCGGGGATGATCTTGGTGCTCACCGGCTCTGCGACGTCCGATGTCGGAGATGTGATGCCTGCGGGTTTGGTCGCGGCGGGCGGCGAGGTGCTTGGGGGCGCGACCTGTCATCGGCCTTCCGGGATGCGCGCGCAGCCCGGCGCTCAACGGGGCGGATTGGGTGTTGGAGCGCTTGGCCTGCGGTGTCGTGGTGACGGGTGACGATATCGCGGCGATGGGGGTTGGGGGGTTGCTGAAGGAAATCCCGACCCGGCCCCAGCCAAGGGAACAGCGCCCGCGCGGCTAGGTGAAATTCCGCCTACCAGAATGTCGGATCATCGCGCGGGACGATGCAAGAAAGCGGGCCTTGGATGCGTGGCAAGGCCGCGTCGCTCAGGCTTTGGGCGACCCAGCCCATGTGCTGGGACAGCGCAAAAGCCCGTGCGCCCATAGAATGCCGGATCGCCATAGGTCACGGCGATCTGGGTGCCCTCAGCGGCAAGCCGCGCCAGTGCATGACGGATCAGGGCTTGGCCGATTCCCTTACCTTGTTGCGCGGTCGCGCCTGCCATGGGCGAGAGCAGCATGATCCGATGGGCCGCCTGCGCATCGCGCAGGGGCGAGAAAACGACCGCGCCCACGGGTCTTTCGGCATGCTACGCGGCAAAGGGGCGCAACCCGGCATCTGGGCCAAGCGCTGCCATGGCTGTGACGCGCGCTGCGATGGCTTGCCCTTCTTGCAGACTTTCGGCGGCGGCGAAAACATTGCCAAACATGGCGATGATGCGCGCCTGCTGATCGACAAAGCTGTCACGGATATGCAGCGCTGGCAGATTGGCGGTCATCCCATGTGCCCCGCTGTCTTGGTGTCGATCCGCCATAGCCGTCGGGCCTTGATCGGGCAATCATCGCCGCGCGAAGGGTCTTGCGCGAAGACCCGGAAATTTCCCGTTTGCATATGCGCGGTTCCGTGCTTGGATGGCGCCATAACCAAGGGAGGAATTGATGACCCAGGTGACGATGACGGTAAACGGCAAATCCGTTTCCGGCGAGGTGGAAGGTCGCACCTTGCTGGTGGATTTCTTGCGCGAAGACCTGCGCCTGACGGGCACGCATGTCGGTTGCGACACCAGCCAGTGCGGGGCATGCGTGGTGCATGTGAACGGCAATGCGATCAAGAGCTGCACGGCGCTTGCCGCCGATCTGGACGGGGCGGATGTGCGCACGATCGAGGGCATGGCCAATGCCGATGGCTCACTTTCGGTGATCCAGCAGGCGTTTCAGGATCATCACGGGCTGCAATGCGGATTTTGCACGCCGGGCATGGTGATGTCGGCGGCGGCGCTGTTGAAAGAGAACGCCAAGCCCTCCGAGGGTGAGATCCGCGCCCATCTGGAAGGCAATATCTGCCGCTGCACGGGATATCATAACATCGTGAAAGCGATCATGGCCGCCAGCGGTCAGGATGTTTCGTCCATCGCGGCGGAGTGATGAGGCGCGCAGCCCGCGGGGAGGCGGGCCGCGCGATCCGGGAATTCGGACAATGACAGGGGCCGTCGCGGCCCCACCCCTCAACCGCGTGCGACACGACAGGCCGGGGGGCCTATACCGACGATCTGGCCCTGCAGGGACAGGTGCATGCGGTGATGGTGCGCGCGAATGTGGCGCATGGGCGCATCGTGTCGATCGATACATCCGCCGCCGCGGCCATGCCGGGCGTCTTGGCGATCTTCACCGGCGAGGATTTCGCCGAGGTGGGGGGCAACCCCGCGGGCTGGCTGATCAATTCGCGCGACGGCTCGCCCATGCGCGAACCCAAGCGGCC
>NZ_CBFIIK010000139.1:0-6113 GCF_965662675.1 Roseicyclus sp.
AAGCGGCTCGACGGGCTGTTGATGCGCACGACCGACCTATTCCTCGCCATGCCGCTCTTGCCGCTGCTTCTCGTCACGATCATGCTGTTTCGCGATCCGCTGCGCGCCAATTTCGGCCCCGAGGGGGGGATTTTCATCCTGATCGTGGTGATGATCGGCGTCACGTCATGGATGCAGACAGCCCGCGTCGTGCGCGCCGAGGTTCTGGCGTTGAAGGAACGCGAATTCGTGCTGGCCGCCCGCTCCATCGGCACGCCCAGCCACCGGATGATCACCCGCCATTTGCTGCCCAATGTGATGTCACCCATCATGGTCTCGGCCACGCTGGGGATCGCGAATGCGATCATCACGGAATCCGCACTCTCGTTTCTGGGCTTGGGCTTTCCCTCCGACTTTCCGACATGGGGGCGGCTCTTGTTCGATGCGACCGACTGGCTGACGCAGAACCCAGAACGGGTGATCTGGCCGGGCATGGCGATCTCGCTGACGGTGCTGTCGGTCAATTATATCGGCGATGGCTTGCGCGACGCGCTCGACCCGCGCATTCGTGGGCGTTAGGAGGGGCGGAAAACCTCGAGATTTCCGAACTCCGCGGACACCCCAGAAAGGCTCGCCCATGCCATGGCTCTCTCTCATCATCGCCATCGCGGGCGAGATCGTCGGCACCACAGCGCTCAAGGCCTCCGATGGCTTTACCCGCCTGACACCAAGCCTTGTCGCGATCACGGGCTATGCCATCGGCTTCTACTTTCTGGCCATCGTGCTGCGCACCATCCCCTTGGGCATTACCTATGCGATCTGGTCGGGCGTGGGTGTGGCGGCGGTCACGCTGATCGGCTGGGTGATGTATGGCCAGAAACTCGACCTACCCGCACTCTTGGGCATCGGGTTGATCGTGGCGGGGGTTTTGGTGCTCAATCTCTGGTCCTCCACGGCGTCGTGACGTGGCGTCGCGCCGTATTGCGCATTGACGCGATCGGGCACACCTCTAGTTCAGCGACGAAGCCAACCTCGGACCGGAGGCGCCATGACCACCCCCTTGATCGTAAACGGAACAACCCATGATGTGGCGTTGCCCGATAACGTGCCCCTGCTTTGGGTCTTGCGCGATGCGCTTGGCCTGACCGGCACGAAATACGGCTGTGGCGTTGCGGCCTGTGGCGCCTGCACCGTGCATATCGATGGCCAAGCGGTGCGGTCGTGCCAAGTGGCGCTGGCCGATGTCTGGGGGCCGGTCACGACGATCGAGGGCTTGGGCACCCCCGCGGCCCTTCATGCCCTGCAACAGGCGTGGATCGACCATCAGGTCGCGCAATGCGGCTACTGCCAGTCGGGCCAGATCATGCAAGCCGCCGACCTTCTGGCGACAACCCCAGAGCCAAGCGATGCCGATATCGACGCTGCCATGGCGGGCAATCTGTGCCGCTGCGGCACCTATCCGCGCATCCGCGCTGCGGTTCACACCGCCGCCCGTGCATTGCGGGAGGGCTGAGAGATGGCCAATTGGGGGAAGATCGCGCGCCGCACTTTCCTGATCGGTTCGGCCGCCGTGGCGGGTGGCGTGGCCTTTGGTGTCTGGCAATACCGCCGTGACCTGCCCAACCCGTTGGAACCGGGCGAGGGCGCGGTGACGCTGAACCCTTGGATCATCATCGACCAACAGGGCGTCACGCTGATCGCCCCGCGCGCCGAGATGGGGCAAGGCGTCTACACCACCCTGCCCGCGCTTCTGGCCGAGGAACTGGATGTGGCATGGGACCAGATCCGGGTGATCCATGGCCCTGCGGCGCAGGCCTATTACAACGCCGGGCTGATGAGCCACGCGCTCCCCTCCACTGATTACGACCGCACCGCATGGCAGGAAATGATGGTCGAGGCGATGTCGATCCTGCCCAAGATGATCGGGTTGCAGGTAACCGGCGGCTCGACCTCGACGCTCGATGCCTATGACAAGCTGCGCCAAGCGGGCGCCACTGCGCGCGAGGTGCTGAAACAGGCCGCGGCAAATCGGCTGGGCGTGGCGGCCGGCACGCTGGACACAAGCGATGGTCGCGTGATCGCACCGGGCGGCGTCGAACTTACCTATCAGGATTTGGCACAAGACGCCGCGCTGATCGACCCGCCCCGCCGGGTAGAATTGCGGCCAGCCTCGCAGTGGAAATACCTGGGGCGTTCCATGCCGCGCCTCGACATGGTGGACAAGGTCACGGGGACCGCGCAATTCGGCATTGATATGCGCTTGCCCGGCATGATGTTCGCCACCGTGCGGATGAACCCCCATCTGGGCGGCGCGATGCTGTCCTTTGACGCCAGCGCGGCGCTGGCCATGCCGGGCGTCGAACGGGTGATTGATCTGGGCACGGGCATTGCGGTGGTCGCAAGCAACACATGGCTTGCCATGCAGGCCGCCGAGGCTGTTGCGGTCGATTGGGGCCCGGCCCCCTACCCCGATACCTCGGACCAGATGCTTGCGGTGATCCGCGCGGCGCTTGACACGCCCGCGAACTCCACGCTCCGCGACAAAGGCGATGCAGACGGCGCCGCAGGCCCCGCCGATACCGAGATCACGGCGGAATACAGCGTGCCATGGCTGGCGCATGCTACGATGGAACCGATGAGTGCCGCGGCGCATTACACCGGCGACGGGCTGGAGATTTGGACCGGCAGCCAAGCCCCCGGCTTTGCAGAAGCCAAGGCCGCCGAGGCGGTGGGCCTTTCGCCCGAGCAGGTCACCTGCCATGTCACCTATCTGGGCGGCGGGTTCGGGCGGCGCGGCGAAAGCGACTTCGTGGTGCAGGCCGCGCGCATCGCGCAAGCCATGGACGGCACGCCGGTGCAGGTCACATGGTCGCGCGAGGAAGATATGCGCCATGATTTCTACCGCCCCGCAGCGGTGGCCCGGATGCGCGGCGTGGTGCGCGCGGGCAAGGCGCTGACGTTTGATGGACGCGTTGCCGCCCCGTCGGTGACGCGCCAATCCATGACGCGCATGACAGGAAGCCCGCCCCCCGGCCCCGACAAGGGCCATGTGGAGGGGATGTTCAACCAGCCTTATGCCATCCCCAATTACCGGGTCAGCGGGCATCTGGCCGAGCTGGATGTGCCGATCGGCTTTTGGCGCTCGGTCGGCAATTCCTTCAACGGCTTTTTCATGGAAAGCTTTGTCGATGAGATGGCCCATGCCGCAGGCCGCGATCCCTTGGCCTTCCGCCTTGAACTTGCCGAGGCCGAACATGGCCCGAGTGCCGGCGTCTTGCGCGCTGTCGCCGAGATGTCGGGCTGGGATGGCCCCCGCCCGCCCGGCACGGCGATGGGCGTGGCGATGACCCATTCCTTTCACACGCCCACCGCCGTGGTGATCGAAGTGACCGAGCGCGAGGGGGCGATTGCCCTGACGCGGGCATGGATGGCCTGCGATGTGGGCACAGCACTCGATCCCGCGATCATCGAGGCGCAGATGGTGGGGGGCCTTGTCTACGGGCTGTCGGCCGCGATGATGGAAGAGATCAGCTTTGCCGGCGGCGCGGTCGAACAGGGCAATTTCACCGATTACGATGCGCTGCGCCAACACCAGATGCCGCAGGTCGCGGTGCGCATCCTCGAGACATCTGGCCATATCGGGGGTGTGGGCGAGCCGGGCACACCGCCAGCAGCCCCGGCGCTCGCCAATGCGATCTTTGCCCTGACAGGCCAACGCATCCGCGATCTGCCATTGAACAAGACGCTGCGCTTTGTGGGCTAAGGCCGCTCAGCGCAGGCTGTCGGCGCAGTAGCGTGCAGCCGCGCGCACCCGGTCGGTCATGAAGAAATGATCGGGGTTTCGTGGCCGCGCCTCGGCCATCAGAAGCGCGGCGGACTGTTCGAGCCTTTGGGCCATGGCCAGCCGGATCGCCGGATCACTGTCCGTGGCACAGGTCGAAAAATCGGCCATGGCGGCATGGTAACGTGCCACACTGGTGTCAACCGAGACTGCACGCCAAGGGTTGAGGAAGCCGAAATAGGCGCAGCCTGACAGCATGAAGGGGGCCAACATGGCCAGAACCAAGTGACGCGACACAAGAAAAAACCCTACATGCGGCTGAGTTTCGACTGCAACTCGGCCAGTTGACGTTTGATCTCGTCCAACTCGTCGGTCGGGTTGGATGGGCTGGCCTCATCATCGGTTGGGCCTGACCATTGCGCGCCGAGCCCGCCGGTCATCGCCTTGATAAAGGCCTCTTGCTGGGCGCGCATCGCCTCGAAGCCGGGCATCTTGGCGATCGGATTGATGGCGGTCATGTTCTCCATCATCTTCGACTGCCCCTGCTTGAGCATCTCGAAACTCATGGACAGGAAATCTGGCACAACCGTTGACGCTTGGCTGGAATAGCTGCGCACAAGATCGTTGAGGACCGCGATCGGCAGGATGGTCTCGCCGCGGCTTTCATGTTCGGCGATGATCTGGAGCAGATATTGCCGGGTCAGGTCATCGCCAGATTTCAGATCGACGATCTTGACCTCGCGGCCCGTACGAATAAAGCCCGCGATATCCTCGAGCGTGACGTAATCGGAGGTCTCGGTGTTGTAGAGCCGTCGGCTTGCATATCGCTTGATCAAAAGCGGCGCGCTGGTATCGGCCATCTGACTGCTCTCCCTTTCCGCGGTGCAGAGCAACAAACCTACGCCCCTTTGTGGGAAATGCAAATTTATTGTGCAGTAGCAGAAACGCGAAGGGCAGACCACGCGGGTCTGCCCTTCTGGTGTTCATGCCGGCGGGGAGGACGCCAGCACGAATACTGTGCCGTCAGGCGTCGCTCACTTTGCAGCGGCGGCAGCGGCTTTCTTGGCGGCGGTCGTCACTTCGGCGGTTGCCTTCTTGACGGCTGCGGTCGCTTCTTCGGTTGCTTCCTTGCCAGCAGCCATCATCAGCTCGACGGTTTCCATCTGCACCTTCTTGGCGACTTCTGCGAAGGCAGCCATGGTTTCAGCGGCCATTTCGGCCTGTGCGGATGCGAAATCGGTTACCGACTTGGTGTAGTCGGTCGGCTCGGCCTTGACGGCCGAGACATCGGCCAACTTGGCGATGGTGTCTTTGGTGAACTTGGACGAGATGTCGGTCGACTTCTCAGCGGCGTCGAGCATGACCTTCGACATCTTTTCGCTCATCGAGGCGGAGGTCTTGAAGGCGTCGGTCATTGCCGACATGTCCATCGGGTAGGCGGACATCATGTCGGACATCATCTTGGTGAAATCGGTTGTCTTAGCAGCCATGGGTCTTCTCCGGGGTAGGCCCCGGTGCGACGGGGCTGTGTGCGTGTGCCCCGATGCGCGGGGCTGTGTGGTTTCGCCCCTATGCGGCAGGGCGGTGTTCTGCATGTGCACAATCTATGCATGCTGCAGTGCAGCAAGTCAAGATTATTCTGCACTGCAGCATCGCGATCCGGGATTTTGACGACAGATCAGCCGGTTACATTTTCCCTGACATAGCTGCCCGGCGCGGGATCAGTGGCAGGGTGTGATTCGCAGCCCAAGCCTCGCGCAGGCACTTTCTTGCCTGCACGCTTTGCCAGCCATGTTTCCCAATGCGGCCACCACGATCCTTCGTGATATTGCGCTGCCTCTTTCCACGCATCGGGCGTGCCGATCGGCTCGGAGCCGCGCCAATGGCCGTATTTCTTCTTGGCGGGCGGATTGACGATGCCCGCGATATGGCCCGATTCCGACAAGATGAAGGTCTTGTCCTTCGACCCCATCTGCACGATCCCGCGAAAACTGTCTTTCCACGCGGCGATATGGTCGGTCTCGCAAGCGATGGCGCAGATCGGCAGGCGAACATCAGAGACATGCAACTTTTCGCCCATCAGCGCAAAGCCGTCAGCCGAAAAGCCGTTGTCCTGACACAGCCCGCGCAAATATTGCACCGTCATCTTGCCGGGCAGGTTGGTACTGTCACCATTCCAGAACAACAGATCAAAGGCCGGTGGCGGCTCGCCCAGCATGTAGCTGCGCACGGCGGGGCCATAGACCAGATCCTTGGCGCGCAGATAGGAGAAGGTCTTGGACATGTAATGGCTGTCCAGATAGCCCTCGGCAGCGACCTGGCGTTCGATGGCATCGACAAAATCGCTGTCGAG
>NZ_CBFIIK010000140.1:0-5875 GCF_965662675.1 Roseicyclus sp.
GCCGATCAACTGGCCAGCGGGGTCATGCAAGCGCGCCTTGCCGCGCTGAAAGACCCAGATGGCAAGGCGCTCGATCAAGTGGTCGATAGCTTTCGCAAGACCTTGGGCGGCTAGCCCACCAAACCGGCAATCTCAAGCTGAGCGGCAAGCCCGCCATCGACCTCGAGGTTGACGCCGCGCACCCAAGCGGAGGCGGGGCTTGCCAAAAAGGCCACAGCCTCGGCGACCTCTTCCGCCGTTCCCGCACGCCCCGATAGTGCGATACCGCGCGTTGCACGCTCACCGAACGCCGCCTCGAAATCGGGCAGGATGCGGGTGGCGATCGCCGCCGGGCTGACGGTGTTGGCGCGCAGACCCATCGCCAGAAGCCGCGCGGTATTGGATTTGGTCCAATGGATCACCGCCTCTTTCGACAGATCATAGGCGCGCACCGGGTCGATCCCCTCAAGCGCCACGAAATCCGCGATCTCGCCGCGAGAAATCGCAGCAAATCGCTGAACCTGCGCGATATTCTCGCGCCAACGGGCGCCCGCCTTGGACGCAAGGCTGACAATCGCGCCGCCCGATGGCATCAGCGGCAGCACGGCTTCGGTCAAGCGCACAAGCCCGTGGTAATTCACCACCAGCACCGCCTCCTCAGCACCAATGCGCGGCGGCAGCCCGGCGGCATTGACCAACGCGTCAAAGCCGCCCGTCAGCGTCAGCGCGTCGATGCTGGCGGGATCGGACAGATCGGCGCGGTGCCAGTCGCAGGTAAGCTGCGGTTCGGCCAGATCGATCGCGACGATCCGCGCCCCCATCGCGGAAAGAAGCGCGGCACTGGCCGCCCCGATCCCATGCGCCGCCCCAGTCACAAGAACCCGCATCTAAACCCCCTTTGCCGTCGCGCGGCGCAAGACCGCCCCTGCCTCTGCCCCATCCTCGATCCAAGCAACGAAGTGATCGGGCCGCACCAGCACCGCCGATGACCCATAGGCCGTTTCAAGCGCCCCTTCGGGCACATCAACGAGCGCGAGCGGAACGCCCAACATCTTGGCCGCGTTCACGAAATCGGCTGCGCGGGCGACATCCTCAGCCAAAAGGGTAAAGCCCGCACCCAAGCGATCGAAGCTGTTGGTACCATCCGGCAGATCGCGCGGCGACACATGATGACCGGGGCGCGCGGTATGGGTATGGCTGCCCTTTGCACTGGGGCTGCCCGCTCCGCCGATCAGCGGCGATCCCTCATAATGCGGCTCGAAGGCCATCACCTCATCGGCATCGAGATTGCGACTATGCCATGCAGCCTCGAAGGCCGCGCGGTCGCGTTCGGGGTTGTAGGTCTCCAGAAAGGCGCGATCATCGGTGATGAACCGCTCGATGAAATCGCGCGCGGTCGAGGCAAAGACCGGGCGGCGTTCGGCGTTGTAGCTGTCAAGCAGCCGCTCATCGCCCCAGCCTTGGATCACGGCGGCCAGCTTCCAGCCCAGATTGCGCGCATCCTCGAACCCTGTGTTGATCCCATAGCCGCCATAGGGCGGATGGCTATGCGCCGCATCCCCCGCAACAAAGGCGCGGCCCTTGCGGTAATCATCGGCAATCGCCACGCGCAGATCCCAAAGGCCGACATAATCAAGCTCAAGCGCAAAGGGCTGACCCACGGCGCGGGTCAGCATGGCCTCGAAATCATGGCTCTCGCGCGTCGTGCCCAGAGGAACAGGGGCGTGGAAGAACCAGCTTACCCCGTGATCGACCCGGCCGAAAAACTGCCAATAACCTTCGAAATCAGGATGAAGGACGTTGTAGAACGCCTTGCCGGGATAGCGTTTCAACAGCTCGTGCAACTCGGGCGAGCGAAACACCAAAAGCGCCATCACCCGGTTATGATCGGCCAGCGTTTCTTCGATGCCTGCCGCGGCGCGCAAAAGCGAGCGGCTGCCGTCGCAGCCCACGGCATACCGCCCTGTCAGCACTTGTCGCGCGCCATCGCTGGTTGCTTCAATCTCGACCTGCAAATCATTGCTATCTTGCGAAAACCCGATGACGGACCAGCCATAAAGAAGTGTGATATCCGCGATTTGGGCCGCGCGGTCGCGCAACACGCCTTCGGTCGCGTATTGCGGCAGGCGCGCATTGGCGCAGCGATAGAAATCGCGCACATGGGCGCGGTTCAACCAGTCGTAATGATGCTCGGAAAGAAGCGTGCCATAGGTCGTCAAGCCGCCGATGCCCGAGCCGGGCGGCAGCGGAAAGGCCGTGCGCAATTCCGCCTCGCAGCCCCAAGCAAGGAAATGCTCGGCGGTGCGTTGGGTGAGGTTTTGCCCCTTGGGGATCGGCTGGGGCTGGTGGTGGCGTTCGATCACGGCCACGCGGATGCCGCGCTGGCCCAATTCGATGGCAAGCCCCATGCCGACAGGGCCACCGCCTGCGATGA
Source organism: Roseicyclus sp. (assembly GCF_965662675.1). GTDB lineage: Bacteria > Pseudomonadota > Alphaproteobacteria > Rhodobacterales > Rhodobacteraceae > Roseicyclus. The sequence continues at coordinate 2,414 of NZ_CBFIIK010000140.1, forward strand.
TGACATCGAAATCGCTCATCCGCCGATCACACCCTGTTCCATGTAGATGTGCTTGGTCTCGAGGAAATCATAAAGCCCTTCCGGCCCATGCAGCCGCCCGAGCCCGGATTTGCCATAGCCGCCGGTCTCGGCCTCGGCGAAAAGCTTGAGGTGGGAATTGAGCCAGACCGTGCCCGCCCGGATCGCCCGCGCCACACGGGTCGATCGCGCCAGATCGCGGGTGAAAACCGATGCGGCAAGGCCGTAAGGGGTGGCATTGGCGCGCGCGACGGCCTCGGCCTCATCGGCGAAACGTTCGACCGACACGATGGGGCCAAACAATTCCTCCTGCACCAAGGGCGATTGCAGATTGTCGATGCGAAACAGCGTCGGCGTGAGAAAGGCGCCCTGTCCTAGCGCACCGCCCTTGAGGATCATCTGCCCCTCATCGCCCGCCTGTTCGATCAGGCGCAGCACGCGCGCTTGGTTGGCCGTGTCGATCAGCGATCCCATTTCGCTTTTCGGGTCATTGCCCGGCCCGGTGCGCAGGTTGCGGAAGGCATGGGTGATCTTTTCCTCAAAGGCCGCCGCGATGGGCGCATGCACCAAGAAACGCGCGGCGGCGACGCAGATCTGCCCTGCCATGGCCAGCGATCCATGCGTCAACTCATGCACCGCATGGTCGAGATCGGCATCGTCGAAGATCACGGCCGGCGCCTTGCCGCCCAACTCCAACCCCACCCGCTTGAGCGTGGGCGCGGCGGCGGCCATGATCGCGGCCCCCGTGCGGCTTGAGCCGGTAAAGGAAATGACGTCGATATCGGGGGATGCCACCATCGCTTGGCCGACCGCGATGCCGTTTTCATTGACCGAATTGATCACCCCCTTGGGCAGTGACGGCGCGGCTGCAATACACGCCATGATCCGCGCATGGACCAAGGGCGTCTGGACCGCGGGCTTGATCACCGCCGTGCAGCCTGCCGCCAGTGCCGGGGCCAAAGACCGCATCAAAAGTGTCACCGGCGCATTCCACGGCACGATCACACCGGCTACGCCCGCTGCCTCCCGGTGGAAAAGCGACAGGGTGCCGGGCGCGATTTCCTGCATCGAGCCGCGAATGTTGCGCGCAAGCCCGGCGTAGTAGCGCGTCTCGGATATGGCGGCCATTGTCTCGCCCATGGCCTCGGCGCGCAGCTTGCCGTTTTCCAGCACGACCAAATCGGCGATCTCGGCCTTCGCGGCCTCCAGCCGGTCGGCGATCTCGAGCAATACCTGCGCACGCAGGCGGGGGGCCTGCGCCCATGCGGTGCCGAAGAACGCCGCGCGCGCCGCATGGGCGGCAGCATGGGCCAGATCGGCGCTACCGCTGTGATACTGCCCCACCCGATTGCCATCGGCGGGGTTGAGGCTATCGCCAAGCAACCCTTCGGCGATCCATTCACCGCCGATGAAATGCGCTGCGGGATGGATGGTCATTGGCGGTGCCTCCTTGGCGATGGAACTCTTTGGTGAATATCTTGGTCGGTCAGCGCATGAGCCGGGGCGGGGGCGTCGACCATCGGCTGAATGCTGCGCGCACAGAACATGCCCGAAATCGCCGCCGCGCTATCGCGCACATCACGTTCGATGGCGGCAAGGCGGTCGGCCTGCATCGTCGCCGAATTGCTGGTGATACTGATGGCGCCGATGGGCATCCGCTCTGCGGCAAGGATCGGCCCGGCCACGCCCACCACACCCGGCGTCACCTCGCCCCAAGCCGTGCAATAACCCATGCGGCGCACGGCGCGGTAGGTCTCGCGCAGCGCCGCGGCGGTGGTGTTCGGCCCGGCCAGCATCTCGCGCTGCGTTTCGATCAGCCGATCTTGTTCGCGGCGCGGCAGATTGGCCATGATCACGCGCGAAATCCCGCCGCGCGCAATCGGCATCGGCTGGCCGCGCGGATAGCTGGAGATCGGTGCATCGGGCGAACGCTCGCTTGCGACGCACAAGATCTTGCTGCCGTACCAGCGCGTGATGAGGGCCACACCGGGGTAACGGGCGGCAAGGATCTTGATGAAAGGGGCCGCCGCCGCGATCAGCGGATCGCTACGTTGCATCAAGAAGTCCAACTCGGTCACGCGCGGCCCCAAGGTCAGCCCGTCGCCGGGGGCGGACGCAAGATACCCCGCACTCTTGAGCGTCTTGAGATAGCGATACAGCGTCGGGCGCGAATAACCCAAGGCCGCCATCATCGCATCAGGCGACCATTCGCGGCGATCGAGGGTGAACAGATCGAGGATCGCCAAGATACGCTCGCCGCTGCCCGAGGTGCTGCTCATCGCCACCTCGCAGCGATGAGTAGCCCTACCCCGGCACGGCACCAAATCACGCAGATCATCCGCATTTGCCCGCTCCGGCCCAATGGCCTGTTGCAACAAGGTCTAAATCCCAATAATTGAGATTTCGGGCAGGTTATCTTGAATGGCCCATTAAGCAATACCAAACTCGACCAATGCGAAAACAGGGCTTGTCCGAATGTGCGGGATGCATCGCGCCAAGGGCGCAAGGCACCCTTCCTTTGGGGCGATGCGGCAACAAGGATCGCATGATGAGCGTGAGCGATATTTTCCTGGCCCTGATCGGGCTTGGGCTTGGCGGTATCTTGAAGGGCGCGACGGGGGCCGGATCGCCGGTGATCGGGGTGCCGGTGCTGGCGGTGATCTTCAATGTGCCGATGGCGGTTGCGATCTTCACCATCCCAAACCTGCTGACCAATCTTTGGCAGGGCTGGCAGTTCCGCAAAAGCCAGATCTCGCGGCGTTTCACGCTGCTCTATGCGGGTGCAGGCGCGGTCGGCGCGGGGATAGGCTCACTTCTCTTGGCTTTTTTGCCCGGCGAGGTCTTGATGGCCGTCGTGGCCTGCGTCGTGCTGCTTTATATCGCCTTTCGGCTTTTGCGCCCAAACTGGCATCTGGCGCGGCCCTTGGCCGACAGGCTTTGCGCGCCCGTGGGATTGATCGGCGGGATGATGCAAGGTGCGGGCGGCATTTCGGCGCCGGTATCCGTCACCTTCCTCAACGCGATGCGACTGGAACGGGGAGAGTTCATCGCAACCATCTCGGTCTTCTTCTGCGCCATGTCACTGGTGCAGATTCCGGCACTGATCGGTTTGGGTATCTTGACCCCGCAGATCGCCGCGCTGAGCGGGGCTGCAATGGTACCGCTTTTGGGCGGCATGCCCATCGGGGCATGGCTGGCGCGTCATATCTCCAAGGAAAGCTTCGACAAGATCATCTTGGTGCTTTTGGGGGTGATCGCGCTCAAGCTGATCTATGACGCGATCTGGTAGGGGCGCGCCACGGCATCCCGCATCAGGCTTGCTCACACCCTGCGGGGGCCGCGTCATGCAGACAATCAAGCAACATCTGCTCAGCCGCCGTCGGCACCCAACCGCACCGTGTTGAAATACCGATGGGGCGTGCCGGAAGCGTGGCCCCGAAAGGA
>NZ_CBFIIK010000141.1:0-5500 GCF_965662675.1 Roseicyclus sp.
CAGGCTATGGCTGCGATGACCCGCCACAAGCAACCCCATGGCCATCATCGCAACACCCATGCAAAGTGGCCCGATCCCCGCCCGCCAGCGGATCGCACAGACAATGGCCACGACCATGACCAAGGCGATCAAGACAAAGCCCGCGACGCTTGGCTCCCATGGCAGGGCGAAATAGACCGCGACGCCGATCCCCAGCATCACCGCGGACCAAGGCATCAGCGCGCCGCGCTGCGCGGCGCAGGCCGACCACAGCCCCGCCACGGCGCTCTGTGCGCCCAAAGACCCCCACCCCGACAAGGGCGTGATATCGCGCCGTTCGGTCACCGCCTTGTCAGCGCCCCTTGTGATGCGTAAACCAGCGCGCGAGCCTAGCCCCGACATGGTTTCCAACTGGTTAACGCCGCGTGAGGCCCCCCGGCCTGCGCGCGGTGCGAAAAGGAACAAGATGGCCCAGCCGCAACAGATCGTCACCCGCATCGCCCCCTCGCCCACGGGCACCATGCATATCGGGACCGCGCGCACGGCGCTGTTCAACTGGCTCTACGCCCGCGCGCGGGGCGGCAAATTCCTGCTCCGGATCGAAGATACCGACCGCGCCCGATCGACCCCCGAGGCGACACAGGCCATTCACGACGGCATGCGCTGGTTGGGGCTTGATTGGGATGGCGAGGCGGTCAGCCAATTCGCCCGTGTTCCCCGCCATGCCGAGATCGCGCGCGAGATGCTGGCCCGCGGCCACGCCTATAGATGCTTCGCCTCCCAAGACGAGATCGAAGCCTACCGCGAGGCCGCCCGCGCCGAGGGGCGCTCGACGCTTTACCACAGCCCGTGGCGCGACGCGCCCGAGGCAAGCCAGCCCGATGCACCCTATGCCATCCGCCTCAAGGCCCCGCGCGAAGGCGCAACGGTGATCGACGATGCCGTGCAGGGCAGCGTCACCTTCCGCAACGACCAGCTCGACGATATGGTCCTCCTGCGCTCGGATGGCACGCCGACCTACATGCTGGCCGTCGTGGTCGATGATGTCGATATGGGCGTCACCCATGTGATCCGCGGCGATGACCACCTCAACAATGCCGCGCGTCAGGCGCAGATCTATCGCGCCATGGGCTGGGCGGAACCGGTCTGGGCGCATATCCCCCTAATCCACGGGCCGGACGGCAAGAAGCTGTCCAAGCGCCACGGCGCGACCGGCGTGATGGAATATGCCGAAATGGGCGTGCCGGCCGCGGCGATGCGCAACTACCTGACCCGGCTGGGCTGGAGCCATGGCGACGATGAGCTGTTCACCGATGCCCAGGCCCTGGAATGGTTCGATCTGCAAGGCATCGGCCGCGCCCCTGCTCGGCTTGACCTCAAGAAGCTCGAGAGCGTGGCAAGCTGGCACATCGCGCATGCCGATGATGCCGCATTGATGGCCGAGTTGACCGCCTATCTCGCGCTCACTGATCGGCCCGCCCTTTCGCAGGCGCAGCATGATCTGCTTTCGGATGCGATGTATTGCCTCAAGGATCGGGCGAAATCGCTGCCCGAGATCTTGGAAAAGGGCCAATTCGCATTGGCCTCTCGCCCAATCGTGCCCGATGCGGCTGCGGCGGCGCATCTCGATGCGGTATCCCGTGGTATACTGCGTGAATTGACTGCGCAGTTGCAGCATGCTAGCTGGGATCGTGACACGCTTGAGACGACGCTGACACAAGCCGCTGAAAATCACGGGTTGAAATTCGGCAAGCTCGCAGGCCCGCTTCGGGCCGCACTTGCAGGCCGCAGCGCGACGCCCAGCGTCTTCGACATGATGTGCGTCATCGGCCGCGCGGAAACGCTTGCCCGGCTCGAGGACGCGGCCACCCGCGACGGCTGAACTTGCGGGCGCGACACGACCGAGGGGGCCCGTTCACCTGACCGGGGCCCGATGCTTCCGCGCGCGGCCCGCTGGTGTCCGCCCGGCCACGACGAAAAGGGGACGACCATGGCACATTCGACACGCAACGCCAGCCTGACGATCGATGGCAAGACCTATGAATTGCCAATCTACTCACCAACCGCCGGGCCCGACGTCATCGACATCACCAAGCTCTATGCGGCAGCGGGCGTGTTCACCCATGATCCGGGCTTCACCTCGACCTCCGCCTGCGACAGCGCGATCACCTTCATCGACGGTGACAAGGGCGAGCTGATGCACCGCGGCTACCCGATCGACCAGCTGGCCGAGAAATCGCATTACCTCGAGGTCTGCTACCTGCTTCTCTACGGTGAGTTGCCCTCGGCGGCCGAGCTGGAAAAGTTCGAGACCACGATCACCCGCCATACGATGATCCATGAGCAGATGCACAACTTCTTCCGCGGGTTCCGCCGCGATGCGCATCCGATGGCGACCATGGTGGGCGTGGTCGGCGCCATGTCGGCCTTCTACCATGACAGCACCGACATCAACGATGCACACCAGCGCGAGATCGCATCCCACCGCCTGATCGCCAAGATGCCGACCATCGCGGCAATGGCCTACAAATATTCGATCGGTCAGCCCTTCGTCTATCCGCGCAACGATCTCGATTACGCCTCGAACTTCCTGCGCATGTGCTTTGCGGTGCCGGCCGAGGATTACGTCGTCGACCCGATCCTCGCCCGCGCGATGGACCGCATCTTCACGCTGCACGCCGATCACGAGCAAAACGCCTCCACCTCAACGGTGCGTCTGGCCTCGTCTTCTGGCGCAAACCCCTTCGCCTGCATCGCGGCCGGCATCGCGTGTCTGTGGGGGCCTGCGCATGGCGGTGCGAACCAAGCCTGCCTCGAGATGCTCAAGGAAATCGGCGATCCCGCGCGCATCCCCGAATTCATCGCGCGCGCCAAGGACAAGAACGACCCCTTCCGCCTGATGGGCTTCGGCCATCGCGTCTACAAGAATTTCGACCCCCGCGCGACGGTGATGAAGAAATCCGCCGACGAGGTGCTGGATCTCTTGGGCGTCGAAGACAACCCGCTGCTCCAGATCGCCAAGGAGTTGGAGCGCATCGCGGTGAACGACGACTACTTCATCGAGAAAAAGCTCTTCCCCAATGTCGATTTCTACTCGGGCATCATCCTCGAGGCGATGGGTTTCCCCACCGCAATGTTCACGCCGATCTTCGCGGTCTCGCGCACGGTTGGCTGGATTTCGCAGTGGAAGGAACAGCTGGCCGACCCCGCCATGAAGATCGGCCGTCCGCGTCAGCTCTACATGGGCGAAACGCTGCGCGACTATGTCGAGATCGAAAACCGCTGACCGCGGCATCATCACCCCGACAACAGGCCGCCCCGCACCGGGCGGCCTTTTTGCTGCGGTCTTCTTCGTTTCAAAAATATCCCCGCCGGAGGCATTGAAGTTTTCCTTCCCCCGGTGAAACCTGCACCCGGACGCAGGAGCAGGGCAAAATGGCAACCAAGATCATCATCGACACCGACCCCGGCCAGGATGACGCCGTGGCGATCTTGCTTGCCTTGGCCTCGCCCAAGGAGATCGAGGTGCTGGGCATCACCGCGGTCGCGGGCAATGTGCCGCTTGCGCTGACCCAAAAGAACGCCCGCATCATCTGCGAATTGGCGGGGCGCACCGATATCCCCGTCTTCGCGGGCTGCGACCGCCCCATGATCCACCCCCTCGTTACGGCCGAGCATGTCCACGGCAAAACCGGGCTTGACGGCATTGCCCTGCCCGAGCCGACGATGCCCCTGCAAGATCGCCACGCGGTCGATTTCATCATCGACACGCTGCGCGCCGAACCTTCGGGGACTGTCACGCTTTGCCCACTCGGCCCGCTGACCAATATCGCCACGGCCTTTGCCAAGGCCCCCGAGATCATCGCCCGCGTGCAGCAGATCATACTGATGGGCGGCGCCTATTTCGAAGTGGGCAACATCACCCCTGCGGCCGAATTCAACATCTATGTCGACCCCGAGGCGGCAAAGATCGTGTTTCAATCCGGCGTGCCGCTGGTGGTCATGCCGCTTGATGTCACCCACAAGGTGCTGACGACTCGCCCCCGGATCGACGCGATCCGCGCCATAGGCAGCCCCGTGGCCCATGCCGTGGTGTCTTGGACCGATTTCTTCGAGCGTTTCGACATGGCGAAATACGGGGCCGAAGGTGCGCCGCTGCATGACCCATGCGTCATCGCCTACCTCTTGGCCCCCGACCTCTTTTCCGGCCGCCATATCAATGTCGAGATCGAGACCGGCTCGCCGCTCACCCGGGGCATGACGGTCGCCGATTGGTGGGGCGTGACCACGCGTCCGAAGAACGCGACCTTCATGGGCGATGTCGATGCGGCGGGCTTTTACGAACTTCTGACTGCGCGGCTGGCACAGATCTAACCCTTTCGCCGCCTGCCCCGTGCGCTTATCTTGGGCAGGCAAAGGATGACCAATGACCGCCCATTTCCCGTTCGACAACAGCTATGCGCGCCTGCCCGAGCGATTTTTCACGCGCCAAGCCCCCGCGACCGTGGCCACGCCGCGGCTGATCGCGCTCAACCATGCGCTGGCGGACAGGTTGGGCATCACGCTTCCCGATGACCCGGCCGAGATCGCCCGAATCTTTTCCGGCAACGCCCTGCCCGAAGGGGCCGATCCCTTGGCGCAGGTCTATGCCGGCCACCAATTCGGCGGCTGGTCGCCGCAACTGGGCGATGGGCGCGCGATCTTGTTGGGCGAGGTTCTGGCCCCTGACGGGGCGCGCTTCGACATCCAGCTCAAGGGATCGGGGCGCACGCCCTATAGCCGGATGGGCGATGGGCGGGCATGGCTGGGGCCTGTCTTGCGCGAATATATCATTTCCGAGGCGATGGCCGCCCTTGGCGTTCCCACCACGCGCGCCCTGGCCGCCGTCAGCACGGGCGAGGTCGTGCTGCGCGAGCGCCCCCTGCCGGGCGCGGTCTTCACCCGCGTGGCCGCCTCCCATATCCGCATCGGCACCTTTCAATACTTTGCCGCCCGCCGCGACAGCGCGGCGCTACAAGCGCTCTGCGATCACACAATCGCGCGCCATTACCCAAAGGCCGATGGCCCACTTGGCCTGCTCAACGCGGTGATCGACGCGCAAGCGCGCCTTGTCGCGCGATGGATGGGCTTGGGCTTTATCCACGGCGTGATGAATACCGACAACATGACGCTCTCGGGCGAGACCATCGATTACGGCCCCTGCGCCTTCATGGATGACTACCACCCCGACCGCGTTTTTTCCTCGATCGACCAGTTCGGCCGCTATGCCTATGCCAACCAGCCCCAGATCGCGGTCTGGAACCTTGCGCAACTGGCGACCGCGCTGTTGCAGCTGATCCCCGACCGCGAGGCGGGGATCGACGCCTTCACGGATGCGATCAACGGCTTTTCCGACCGCTTCGATACAGCATGGGACAGCGTGTTGCGCGCCAAGATGGGCCTTGCCGCGGAGGATGAAAGCGATGGCGATTTGGCCCGCTCGCTTTTGGCGATCATGGCCGAGAACGGCGCGGATTTCACC
>NZ_CBFIIK010000142.1:0-5448 GCF_965662675.1 Roseicyclus sp.
GATGCGCCCCGCCAAGATCGCCACCATCGACATGCCGAGGATCGTGATCATCAGCATCTCGGGCAGGCCGAAGGCCAAGATCAGAGGGCGGGCGACGAAGATGATCATCGTCAGCACCAAGGCCCCAAGGATGCCGCCATACAGCGACGAAACAAAGGCCGCCGACAGCGCACGCGCAGCCTGTCCCTTGCGCGACAGGGGAAAACCGTCAAGCACGGTCGCTTGGCTGGCCGAACTTCCGGGAATGCCCAAAAGCACCGAGGAAAACGTGTCCGATGTGGGGATCACCGCGATCAGACCCACCATCAGCGCCAGACCTGAAACCGGGTCCATTCCGAACATGAAGGGCAGCACAAGCGACAGGCCCGCGATCCCGCCAAGCCCCGGCAAAACGCCAATCGACAGGCCCAAAAGCACACCCGCAACCATGTACATCAGGTGCTGGGGCTGGATCACGGTCAAAAACGCATCGCCAAGCGCCGGTAGCGCAACAGTCAAGATATCCATGGCGGCGCCCTCCCCTCACACGCGATCGGCCGCCCGAACACGCGTGGTTATATGCTCCGCGCGGCACGCACGGGTCGTCTTGTCTCGCACGAAAAAAATGAATCCGGCGACGCGCAAGGCAGTCGCCGGATCCGTGCAGCGATTTACTGCATCGTGACGCCGTAAGCGTCGGACAGCCACGACAGCACATAGGCGCGTGCCGCGTCCGACACGGTGATTGCCGCCTCGTGAGCCACGCGGGCCGCAGGGCCGATCATCTGGGGATAGACGCCCAATTCACGGGCCGAAAGCTCCGCGAAGTCGGGACGCGCCAAAATCTCGGCAAAGGCTGCGTTGTACATGCCCACGACATCGGTCGATGCGCTTCCGGGCAGGTAGACCAGCTTTTGCGCCGCAAAGCCCGACACGAAGAAGGCCCGCCATGCATCCCACGCCACGCCCGAGGTTTCGCAACCCGCGGTCGCTTCGCAGATCTCGGCAAAGGTCGGAATATCGGGGAAGGTCGGGTCACGCACGACATTGCCCGCATCATCCAAGATGCCCCAGCTCATCACCGGAACGGCAAGGTTTTGCTCGACCAACGGCACCACGTTCGAGATATAGGCCGACGAGGTCTGGTAATCGATATTGGCCTCGCCGCGTTCGAACATCAGGCGGCCATCACCGCGCCCTTCGATGCCGAAGACCGGCTCGACCTGCAGGCCCAGCATCTTGAAGGCCAGAAGCGGCACGAGGTCGAGCGTGGTCGCACCTTGGCTACCGAAGATGAAGAACTCGTCCTGTAGATCATCCATGTCGCCATCGAAGCGCGCGCCCAGATCGGCAGGCAGATAAACGACGCCGCCCGTGCCCGAGGCCAGAACCGGCTGCCAGTCGCGGTATTCGTAGCGCACGCGCGGATCGCCCAAGAGATAGGGGAACTGGGTCGAGCCGGAGGTGCCGAAGATCAGCGTGCCGTCATCGGTGGTCTGTTCCTGGAACCAGTTGGCCCCCGTGGTCGAACCGCCGCCGGGGCGGTAGCCGACGATGGTGGTGGGGTTGCCCGGCAATGCTTCGGCCAGAAGCGGCGCGAAGAAATTCGCCCAGCGCGCCGAGCCGCCCGATTCCGAAAACGGGATCACGAATTCGACGGTCTTGCCCGCCAGATCCTGTGCCGCAAGCGGGGCCGCAAAGCCAAAGGCCGCGGCGGACGCCGCAACAAGTGCCGCGCCAAGGCGCGGGGTATTGATCTTGGTCATGTCTTCCTCCCTAGATCCGCACGGGCCCGGTCTGGGTCGCGCGGCTTACCTCAAGGCGTTTTACCACCCTTGATGCTGCCCTTGTGACTTGCGAAGCTTTCGCCAAGCTTACAGGAATGGCTTTTTGTCGTCTGAAACGATTTCAACGCGAAATGACATGCGGCAGGCGGGCCTTGATCGATTGGGGGAACCACGGATGCGGATCGTTTTGGTCGAAGACCATGATAGCGTTGCCAAGGGCATCTGCTACCGGATGGAGGATTTGGGCCATTCGGTGGATGTGATCTCGGATGGCTTGGCGGCTGATCAGCATTTACGCGCGGGCGGCGGCGATCTGGTCATTCTCGACATCAGCTTGCCGGGGCTGGACGGGCTGTCGATCCTGCGCGCGATGCGCCAGCGCGGCGATGGGCGGCCCGTGCTTTTGCTGACGGCACGCGCCGAAACCCATGACCGGGTCCGCGGGCTTGATGCGGGGGCCGATGATTACCTCGTCAAACCCTTCGAAATGGACGAGTTGGAGGCGCGCATCCGCGCGCTGGCCCGGCGACAGCCCAACCCGTTGCGCCGCCAGATCACACTGGGTGCTGTGACCCTCGATCTCGATGCGCGCGCGGTCAGCGCAGCTGGCACCGCGCTGGCCTTGCCACGGCGCGAGGTCAGCGTGATGGAGGTCTTGATGGGCGCGCAAGGCCGCACCGTCAGCAAGAACGATCTGATCGAACATCTTTACGGCACCGGCGCCGATATCGAGGAAAGCGCGATCGAGGTGCATATCTCGCGGCTGCGCAAACGGCTGCGACCTTATGGGCTGGCAATCCAGGTGGCGCGCGGGCTGGGCTATGCGCTTGTCATGCCGGAAAAAAGCGCATGAACACGCGACCATCCCCCAAGATCGCGAGGCCGTCGACCTCGCTCCGGGTCAGGTTGACGGCGATCATCTTGGTACCGCTGATGATCATCGCAATGGCGGTCGGCATCTGGCAACTCGACTATACCCGCCAAAAGGCCGAGGGGCTTTTCGACCGCTCGCTTTTGTCGACCGGACTTGCCATCGCCGCCGATGTGGCGCGCTCGGGCGGGGACGCGCTGTCGCTGGAAACACGCGATCTGCTGAACGACACATCGGGCGGCCAGGTCTATTATCACGCCTTCGCACCCTCGGGCGTCTATGTAACGGGCTATGCCACGCCCCCTGCCCGCCCCCCCGAGGCGGTCGCGGCCATTGGTGACGGGTTCTACGGCTTTTACGATTCGACCTATTTCGGCAGCCCGGTGCGCGCACTGCGCCTGCGGCAGGTCAACACCGTCAGCGGCATTTCCGGCACCTATACCTATACCGTCTGGCAAGAGCGCGCGGTGCTTGACGCCTTGGCGCGCGATCTGGCTTGGCAGGTGAAGGTGGTGATGGCGGTGTTGATTGGCACGGTGGCGCTGGTGGTCTGGTTCGGGGTCAATCTGGGCCTGCGCCCGCTGCTCAATCTCGAGGATGCGATCTCGCGGCGCAGCGCGGATGACCTCAGCCCGATCCGGCGGCGCGTGCCACCCGAGGCGCGCGGGCTTGTCTTGCGCCTCAACGCGCTCTTCGAACAGGTCGAGGCGACGATCCAGGCACAGGCGAGTTTCGTCTCGAACGCCGCTCACCAGCTACGCAACCCCATCGCTGGCGTTCTGGCCATGGCCGAGGCGGTCCGCCGCGCCCCCACGCCCGAAGATACCCGTGCAAGGGCGGGCGAGTTATTGACCTCGGCCCGTCAGGTGCGCGATCTGGCCAACCGGCTTTTGACGCTGGAACGCGCCAGCGCTGCTGGCCAAGCGCGCGAAAGGGTCGATCTGGCCGCATTGCTTGCCCAGATCGGCGCGGATCGCGAGGGCGCATGTGCCGCGCAATCGGTCGATCTGGAGCGCGATTTTCAAGGCACGCAGGCCGTGGTCATGGCCGACAGGCTGATGCTGCGCGAGGCGGTGTTGAACCTGATCGACAATGCGCTGCGCCATGGTGGGCCGACCCTTTCGCGCATCACTATCGGCCTTGGTCAGCAAGATGATCATGCCTGCTTGTGGGTCCAAGACGATGGCCGTGGCCTTCGCCCCGAGGAGGTGCCGCTGGCGCTTGCGCGGTTCGGGCAGGTCGGCACCGCCGAGGGATCGGGGCTTGGTCTATCCATCACCGCCGCCGTATTGGCAGCCCATGACGGCACGCTCGAGATCGACCCGAGCGATGCCACCCAAGGGGGCCTGCGGGTAAGAATGCAGCTTGCCTTGGCCGGGCCGGATGGCCAGTCCGAGCCAATGGCGGCACCTGCCAGCGCGCGCCGACCCCGCTACTTGGCGCATGTCACCGCCCAATCGCGTAGGCCTGCATCAGCCGCGGGGTCGCGGCAGCCTTGAGCAGCCCGTCCGTATCGCGCGAGGCCGCCGTCAGACGCCCCACCGCCCAAGGCTCCGACACCTCAAGTTCATGGCCGCGCGCGCGAAGATCGGCCAGCACCGCCTCGCCAAAGGCAGGTTCCACCATCAGATGGCCGGGCCGTGTGCCGCGCGGGTAAAAGGAGGATTGGAAATGCGCCGTGTGAAACAGCGGCGCGTCGATCCCTTCCTGAAGGTTCATCCCCCCATGCACCAGTCGCAGCAACAAGATCAACTGCCACTGGTCTTGCTGATCGCCGCCGGGCGTGCCGAAGGCCAGCTTGCGCCCCTCGGTTTCGGCCATCGAGGGCGAGAGCGTCGTGCGCGGGCGGCGGCCCGGTGCAAGCGAGGTGGCCAGCCCCTCTTCCAGCCAGAACATCTGCGCCCGTGAATTGAGCGGCATCCCCAGCCCCGGAATGATCGGCGAGGATTGCAGCCAGCCCCCCGATGGTGTGGTCGAGACCATGTTTCCCCATCGATCGATCACATCCAGATGCACGGTATCGCCGCGCTTTTCAGTCAGATGCGCCATCGTGGGCTCACCCGCACCCATCCCCGGCCCTTCGGCATGGTCTTGGCCCGCGCGTGCGATCGCGGCCTTGGCCCATGCCTCGAAGCCCGCGATATGGCCGGGGCGCTGCTCCAACGAGGCCTTGGCTCCGATCATGGGCGTCCGCGTCGCGGCATAATCGGCCGACAGCAGGGTTTCGACCGGGATATCGACAAAGGCCGGATCGCCGTAATAGGCCTCGCGGTCGGCGAAGGAGAGTTTCATCGCCTCGGTCACATGATGGACGAAATCGGCGCCGCGCGGGTCCATCGCAGCAAGATCGATGCCCGAGAGCGTCATCAGCGATTGCAGAAGTGTCGGCCCTTGGGTCCAGACGCCCGGCTTCCACACCCGCCAGCCGTGATAATCCACATGCAGCGGGTCTTCGTAAGCGGCTTGCCAATCGGCCATGTCCTGCCCCGTCAACACGCCCTTGCGGCGCTCGCCCTCGGCATCCATCACGCAGGCCTCGCGCAGGTAGTCGTCGATGCTCTCGGCGATGAACCCCTCATAGAAGGCGCGGCGCGCAGCCGCGATCTGGGCGGCATGGCCTTGGGCGCTTTCGGCCTCGGCCAGCACACGCTCCCATGTGTCGGCCAGATCGGGGTTCTTGAAGAGCCGCCCCGCCTCGGGGGCCTGCCCGCCCGGTAGCCAAGTGGCGAAAGATGTCGGCCATTCATCGCGAAAGACGTCATGACGGCTTGCGATGGTGTTGGCCACGCGCGGCAAGACGGGGTGACCGTG
>NZ_CBFIIK010000143.1:0-5425 GCF_965662675.1 Roseicyclus sp.
GTGGCGGCGACAAGGGGCTGCGCGTGGTGGGCGGGCGGCGGCTGTTCGACCATGTGATCGACCGGCTTGGCCCCCAATGCGGCGCGCTTGCGATCAACGCCAATGGCGATCCGGCGCGGCTGGCCGAGTTTGGTCTGCCCGTCCTGCCCGATAGTCTGGCCGATCATCCGGGGCCATTGGCGGGCGTGCTGGCGGGCCTTGATTGGGCGGCGGGGCAGGGCGCCACGGCCATTGTCACGGCTGCCGCCGATACCCCGTTCTTTCCCACAGATCTGGTGGCGCGGCTGGTGGCGGGGGCGGGCCCCTCGGGCCTGTGTCTGGCGGCCAGCTCGGATGAGACAGGCCGCGTGCAGCGCCACCCGACCTTTGGCCTTTGGCCCGTGGCGCTGCGCGACGATCTGCGCGCGGCGCTGAAGGGGGGCTTGCGCAAGGTCGTGATCTGGAGCGATGGCCATGCCGCAGGGCAGGCGGTGTTTGACGCCACCCCCTTCGATCCCTTCTTCAACGTCAACACGCCCGAGGATATCGAAACCGCCCAAGCGCTGATGGGGGCGGCATGAAGGTCTACGGCGTCACCGGCTGGAAGAATAACGGCAAGACCATCTTGACTGAACGGCTGGTGGCCGCGCTTGCTGGCCAAGACCTGCGTGTCTCAATGATCAAGCACGCCGACCATTCAAGCAAACCCGAAGGTCCGCGCCGCGATCAGAAACCTATCACGGCCATTGCCGTTCTTGTCGGGGCTGAGTTCGGGCGATGCAGGCCGCCCTGATCGCCCCCGGCGATCCAGTGCGTTATCTGCCCTATGCGTCGTTTGGGGTCAGCTCCGGCGGATGAGATAGGCCTGCGCGCCATCGCCCGCGTCTTCCATCCCCAAAAGCTCATGGCCGCTTTCCGCGCAGAAATGCGGGACATCCACCACCGCCGCCGGATCACTGGCCAAAAGCCGCAGCACTTGGCCGGGTTGCATGGATTTCAACCGCTTGCGCGCCTTGAGGACGGGCAGGGGGCACAAAAGACCCAAGGTATCCAGCGTCGCATCTTCGGCCATGTTCTCCCCTTCCGCATCCCATCGATACTTGGTGTCACGTCGCGCCTGCGGCGTTGCGTTTCGTCAACAGCGGCACGCATGCGTAGGTTAAGGTCTGTCGCGGCATCTGCAAGGTTTGATATCGGCGGGCAGGGTGCATGGCGCCCTTGTCAGACGGGCGAATCCGCGCAAGGCGGATTGACATCCGCGGCGCGACGAACCGTTATGTTCACTTGGGTGATACGGGTCTTGGCGGCGGAAATCCGCAGAGGCCGCATGGGCGATTGACCCTTGCGGACGCGTCTTTTACCACCTGTTCAAATTATTGGTTTCACCCCATCATTCTTTGCTGCACGATGGGGCAGGAGGCCCAAAAAGCTGTCTAATTCAACGGGAGACGACCAATGACTTCATTTCTGACGACCGCGCCGCGCCGCTTGATGGTGTCGGCCCTTGCCTTGGCACTTTGTGCCACGGCCAGCCAAGCCGAGACGCTACGCTGGGCGCGCGTTGCCGATGCGCTGACGCTCGACCCGCACAGCCAGAACGAGGGGCCGACCTCGACCTTGCTGCACCATATGTACGAAACACTGGTGCGCCGCGACACTGATGGCTCGCTCAAGCCACGCCTTGCGACCGAATGGTCAATCCATGCCGATGATCCGACGATCTGGGTCTTGAAGCTGCGCGAAGGCGTGACCTTCCACGATGGCAGCGCCTTTACCGCCGAGGATGTGGTCTTCTCGATGGACCGCGTGCGCCATGAAAGCTCGGGCTTCCGCGCGCTGCATTCCGCCGTGACCGGCGCCACCGCGATCGATGATTATACCGTGCATATCCAGATGGCCGGCCCGTCGCCGCTCTATGTCCAGAACCTGACCAACTTCTTCATCATGGACAGCGGCTGGGCCGCGGCAAATGCTGTGGAAGTGCCGCAGAATTTCGCCGCTGGTGAAGAAAACTTCGCCGTGCGCAACGCCAATGGCACCGGTCCCTATCAACTCGTGTCGCGCGACCCCGAAGTGCGCACCGTGCTGGCGCATTTCGATGGCCATTGGGATGCCGATCCGCAAGTGACCGAAATCATCTACACCCCCATCGCCGAGGCCGCGACCCGCGTCGCCGCGCTCTTGTCGGGCGAGGTGGATGTGGTCCAGGACGTTCCCGTGCAAGATATCGCGCGTCTGGAGCAGACCGATGGCATCACGGTGGCCACCGGCCCCGAGAACCGCAATATCTTTTTCAGCTATGACCAGGCATCGCCCAAGCTGATCAGCGCCAATGTCGAGGATAACCCCTTCTCGCATCCCGAGATCCGCGAGGCGATGGCGCTGGCGCTTGACCGTGACGCGATCCAGCAGGTCGTGATGCGCGGCCAGTCGCAGCCCTCGGCCGCACCGCTTCCGCCCTTCGTCAATGGCTGGCGCGCGGATCTGAACGCCTATGGCGCGCCCGATTACGACCGCGCCAACACGCTGGTGCGCGGCATCTATCCCGATGGTTTCTCGGTCGATCTGCATTGCCCCAATGACCGCTATCTCAACGACGAAGCGATCTGTCAGGCATTCGTCGGCATGCTGGGCCGGATCGGCATCAGCGCCAACCTGATCTCGCAGACCCGCTCGCAGCATTTCCCGCTGATCGAGCGCTGGGAGACCGATTTCTACCTGCTGGGCTGGGGCGTGCCGACCTTCGATAGCGCCTATGTCTTCAACTTCCTCGTGCATGGCCGCGAAGAGGGCTATGGCAGCTACAATGGCGCGCGCTATGACAACCCGGAAGTCAATGCCAAGATCGAGTCGCTGGCGACCATGACCGATCTGGCCGCGCGCGATGCGGTGATCGCGGAAATCTGGGACCAGGTGATGGAAGACCGCGTTTTCCTGAACGTGCATAACCAGCTGCTGGCCTATGCCGTGCGCGACGGGATCAATCTGCCCGTGCATCCCGAAAACCAGCCCTCGATGGCCGATGTGACCTTCACGCGCTGATCCGATACCAAGCTTGCGGCCCGCATGGGATACTCCCCATGCGGGCCGTTTTCATCCCGAAAGCCACCACAGGGGCATATGATGCTTGCCTATATCATCCGCCGGATCGTGCAGTCGGTCCTTGTGATGCTGGCCGTGGCGCTGGTGGCTTTCGCGCTTTTTCGCTACGTGGGCGATCCGATCTACGCCATGGTCGGCCAGGAAACATCGCTTGAGGATCGCGCGGCACTGCGCGAGGCGCTGGGGCTGAACGATCCCTTCGTCATGCAATTCGCCCGTTTCGTCGGCGATGCGGTGCAGGGCGAGTTCGGCATTTCCTACCGCCTGCAACAGCCGGTGATGGAGCTGATCCTGTCGCGCCTGCCCGCGACGCTTGAGCTTGCGCTGGTCTCGGGCCTTGCGGCCTTTGTTTTCGGGGTCGGGGCCGGGGTCTATACCGCGCTCAGGCGGCGGGGTGCGCTATCGACCGCGATCATGACCGTCTCGTTGATCGGCGTATCGCTGCCCACCTTTCTGATCGGGGTGCTGCTGATCTGGGTTTTCGCGGTCGAGCTGCAATGGCTGCCCTCCTTTGGCCGGGGCGACACTGTGGTGCTGCCTTGGGGGTGGGAAACCGGTTTCCTGACACAATCGGGCCGGATGTCGCTGATCTTGCCCGCGATCACGCTGGGGCTTTACCAGATGACGCTGATCATGCGGCTGGTGCGGGCCGAAATGCTCGAGGTTTTGCGCACCGATTACATCAAGTTTGCCCGCGCGCGGGGCCTGAGCAATCGGGCCGTGCATTTCGGCCATGCGCTGAAAAACACCATGGTGCCCGTGATCACCATTACCGGGCTTCAGCTTGGCTCGATCATCGCCTTTGCCATCATCACCGAGACCGTGTTCCAATGGCCCGGCGTGGGGGCATTGTTCATCAACTCGGTGCGCGTCGTCGATGTGCCGGTGATGTCGGCCTATCTGGTGCTGATCGCGCTGATCTTCGTCATCATCAACCTGATCGTCGATCTGCTTTACTATGCCGTCGATCCCCGCCTGCGCGTCGAGCGTGGCGGCGCGCGTCACTGAGGGTCGGACATGGCTGATACCAAAACCCAAAGCCGCCTTTTCCGCATCTGGGACAGCGATGTCGCGGCCTCGTTCCGGCGATCACCCGTGGCGATCGTCTCGGGTGTGGTGGCGCTTGTGATCGTGCTGGCGGCCGTGTTCGCGCCGTTGATCGCGCCGACCAACCCCTATGACCCTTCCAGCCTGAACCTGATGGATGGGTTCACGCCCCCGATGCAGCCCAACGCCTTCACCGGCAACAGCTACCTGATGGGCACGGACAATCAGGGGCGGGATGTGTTTTCCACCATCCTTTATGGCGCGCGGATATCGCTGTTTGTCGGGGTCTCGGCGGTGCTTTTGGCGATGGTCTTGGGGATCAGCGCGGGGCTTGTCGCGGGTTATCGCGGCGGCTGGGTGGATGCGGTCTTGATGCGCGTGGCCGATGTGCAGCTATCCTTTCCGTCGATCCTGATCGCGCTGTTGATCTTTGGTGTGGCACGCGGGATCATCCCGCCCACCCAGCGCGAGGCAATGGCGATCTGGGTCTTGATCGTGGCCATCGGCCTGAGTGATTGGGTGCAATTCGCCCGCGTGGTGCGCGGCGCCACCATGGTGGAAAAGGGCAAGGAATATGTGCAGGCCGCCCGCGTGATCGGTGTCAGCCCCTTGCGCATCCTGATCCGCCACATCCTGCCCAACGTGATGGGCCCGGTGCTGGTCATCGCCACGATCAGCGTGGCCTTGGCCATCATCGCCGAGGCGACGCTGTCATTCCTTGGCGTGGGCGTACCGCCGACCCAGCCCAGCCTTGGCACGCTGATCCGTATCGGCCAGCAATTCCTGTTCTCGGGCGAATGGTGGATCTTGCTCTTTCCCGCCCTGACGCTTCTGTCGCTGGCCTTGTCGGTGAACATGCTGGGCGATTGGCTGCGCGACGCGCTGAACCCGAGGCTGCGCTGATGACCAAGCCCCTGCTTTCCGTTCGTGATCTGGTTGTCGAGTTTCCCACAAGGCGCGGCACCCTGCGCGCGCTGGATGGCGTGTCCTTCGATATCGTCCCGGGCGAGGTTTTGGGGGTGGTGGGCGAATCCGGGGCCGGTAAATCCATCACCGGCGCGGCGATCATCGGCCTGATCGAGCCGCCCGGCCGCATCGCGGGCGGCGAGGTCTGGCTGGGTGATACCCGCATCGACCAACTCTCGCCCGAGGCAATGCGCCGGGTGCGGGGCCGCCGGATCGGCATGGTGTTCCAGGATCCGCTCACCAGCCTAAACCCGCTCTACACCATCGCCCAACAACTGACCGAGACGATCCGCACCCATATGGATGTCACACAGGCCGAGGCCCGCACGCG
>NZ_CBFIIK010000144.1:0-5198 GCF_965662675.1 Roseicyclus sp.
GGCTACAAGAACTGCATCCTTGAATTTGACGACTGCCGATTGCCCGATGCTCAGGTCTTGGGTGTGGTCGATGGCGGGTTCGACGTGATGAACACATGGCTTTACGCCACCCGCCTGACGGTTGCGGCGTTCTCCGTGGGCCGCGCGCGGCGTTGCTTCGATCACGCCGTCGAATGGGCCGCCGCACGCCGCCAATTCGGCCAACAGATCGCCAAGTTCCAAGGCGTCAGCTTCCAGATCGCCGACATGATCACCGAGATCGACGCCGCCGATCTGATGACGCTTTCGGCCGCTTGGCGGCTGGATCAAGGCCTGCCCGCCAACCGCGAGATCGCCAGCGCCAAGCTTTACGCCACCGAGATGCTGGCGCGCGTCACCGACACCACGCTGCAGATCCATGGCGGCATGGGGTTGATGGATGATCTGCCCATCGAACGGTTCTGGCGCGATGCGCGGGTCGAACGCATCTGGGACGGCACCTCCGAGATCCAGCGCCACATCATCGGGCGCGAGATTTTCCGTCCTCTTGGGGCCTGAGGGATGG
Source organism: Roseicyclus sp. (assembly GCF_965662675.1). Taxonomy (GTDB): domain Bacteria; phylum Pseudomonadota; class Alphaproteobacteria; order Rhodobacterales; family Rhodobacteraceae; genus Roseicyclus. The sequence goes on from NZ_CBFIIK010000144.1 coordinate 545, forward strand.
AGCCGCTTTCGCGCCTGATGCGGCCATCCTCCATCGCGGTGATTGGTGGGGGGGCATGGTGCGCCAATGTGATCGCCGAATGCCGCAAGATCGGCTTTGAAGGGCCGGTCTGGCCGGTGCATCCGACCAAGGCAGAGATCGCGGGGCTGCGCGCCTATGCCACCATCGCCGACCTGCCCGCCGCACCCGATGCCAGCTTCATCGGTGTGAACCGAGAGGCCAGCATCGACACGCTGCGCGCGCTTGCCGCGCGGGGGGCGGGCGGCGCTGTCTGTTTCGCCTCGGGCTTTCGCGAAGCGGCGGCCGAAACCGGGAACGGGGCTGAACTTGAGGCGGAACTGGTCGCGGCGGCGGGGCCGATGCGTATTCTTGGCCCAAACTGCTATGGCTTTTTGAACCTGCTCGACGGGGCGGCCCTTTGGCCTGATCAACACGGCGCCTTGCGGGTAGAGCGCGGTGTGGCGCTCATCACCCAATCCTCTAACATCGCGATCAATTTGACGATGCAGACCCGCGGCCTGCCCTTGGCCTATGTGGTGACGGCGGGCAATCAGGCCCAGACCGGCTTGGCCGAGATCGCCATGGTGCTGATCGAGGATTCCCGCGTCACCGCCCTTGGCCTGCATATCGAGGGGATCGGCGATCTGGCGGGCTTTGCCGCCATGGCGACGCGGGCGCAGACGCTCGGCAAGCCCATCGTCGCGGTCAAGGCTGGCGCCTCTGATCAGGCGCGGGTGGCCGCCGTGTCGCACACAGGCTCGCTTGCGGGCAGCGATGCAGGTGCCGATGCGCTGTTTGCCCGGCTGGGCATCGCGCGGGTGGTGGGGCTGGCCGAACTCCTTGAGACTCTGAAAATCCTGCATGTGGTAGGGCCGCTTGGATCAAGCGATATCGCCTCGATGTCCTGTTCGGGGGGCGAAGCGGGGTTGATGGCCGATCTGGGCGCACGGGCGGGGCTGAGGTATCCGGCGCTTACTTCGCGCCAGCACAAGGATCTGCGCGCGGCGCTTGGTCCCAAGGTGGCACTCGCCAACCCCTTGGATTACCACACCTATATCTGGGGTGATGAGGCAGCGATCACGCGCGCCTTCAGCGCGATGATGGCCCCGCATCTGGCGCTGGGGGTGGTGGTGCTGGATTTCCCGCGCCCCGACCGCTGCGATGGGTCGGCATGGGATCTGGTCGTCAACGCGGTCGAGGCGACGCGTGCGGCGACCGGGCGGCCCATGGCGATCATGGCCAGCCTGCCCGAAACCATGCCCGAGGGGGTCGCGGCCGACATGATCGCGCGCGGCATCGTGCCCTTGTCGGGAATGGCCGAGGGTTTGGCCGCCATCGCCGCTTGCGCGCGCAGCGGTAGCCATCACCCCAATGCCACCCCCCTGATCCTGCCCGGGCCAGAGCCCATCGCGCCGCGCCTGTTGTCCGAGGCCGAGGGCAAGGCGATCCTCGCCGCCCACGGCGTGCCGGTGCCGCGCGGGGCCAAGGCCGCAAGCCCCGATGCAGCGGCAGATGAAGCGCGCGTTTTGGGCTTTCCCGTCGTTCTCAAGGGGCTGGGCCATGCCCACAAGACCGAGGCAGGCGCCGTGGCGCTGAACCTTGCGAGCGATGAGGCCGTTCACGCTGCCGCCACGCGCATTGGGGGCAATGCCTTTCTGATCGAAGAAATGGTGACGGGGGCCGTGGCCGAAATCCTTGTGGGCGTGATCCGCGACCCGGCGCATGGGTTCGTCATGACGCTGGGGGCGGGGGGTGTTCTGGCCGAGATCATGGGCGACACCGCCTCGCTCATCCTGCCCGCAAGCGAGGCCGAAATTGCCACAGCGCTGCACAACCTGCGCATCGCGCCGTTGTTGCATGGCTATCGCGGCAAGCCACCCGCCGACATGGCGGCACTGGTCGCGGCGATCCGCGCGGTGCAAGATTGCGCCATTGCGCATGCCGGCGCATTGATCGAGTTGGAGATCAACCCGCTGATCGCCACAGCTGACCGCGCCGTCGCGGTCGATGCCCTGATCCGATTGGGAGAAATGCCATGACCGACACACCGATCAAGACCCAGCGCCGTGGCGCGGTGCTGGAGGTCACGCTCGACCGGCCCAAGGCCAACGCCATCGATTTCGCCACCAGTCGCCTGATGGGCGAGGTCTTTACCCAGTTCCGCGACGACCCCGATCTGCGCGTGGCGATCCTGACCGGGGCAGGCGAGAAATTCTTTTGCCCCGGTTGGGATCTCAAGGCCGCCGCTGGGGGCGAGGCGGTCGATGGCGATTACGGCAAGGGCGGCTTTGGCGGATTGCAGGAGTTGCGCGGGCTGAACAAGCCGGTGATCGCGGCCATCAACGGCATCTGCTGCGGGGGCGGGCTGGAACTGGCGCTGAGCGCCGATATCATCCTGGCCGCCGACCACGCCAGCTTCGCGCTGCCAGAAATCCGTTCGGGCACGGTTGCCGACGCCGCCTCGATCAAGCTGCCCAAGCGTATTCCCTATCATATCGCAATGGAGATGCTGCTGACCGGGCGCTGGATCGACGCCTAAGAGGCTGCACGCTGGGGGCTGGTCAACCGCGTCTTGCCCGCCGAGGATCTGATGACTACGGCCCGCGCCATGGCCGATGATCTGGCCGCAGGCCCGCCCTTGGTCTTCGCCGCGATCAAGGAAATCGTGCGCGAGGCCGAAGCGATGTGCTTTCAGGATGCGATGAACAAGGTGACGAAAAGCCAGTTCGAAACGGTCGAACGGCTTTATCGATCCGAGGATCAGAAAGAGGGCGCGCGCGCCTTTGCCGAGAAACGCGACCCGGTTTGGAAAGGAAAGTAGATCATGCCATTGACCATGAGCCGCGAGGTTTTCATCACCTGCGCCGTCACCGGATCGGGGGCCACCCAAGACCGTAGCCCCCATGTGCCGCGCTCGCCCAAGGAAATTGCCGACAGCGCCATCGCGGCGGCACGTGCGGGGGCGGCCATCGTGCATTGCCATGTGCGCGACCCCGACACGGGCGCGCCATCGCGCCGGATCGAGCTTTACCGCGAAGTCACCGACCGTATCCGCGACGCCGATGTCGATGTCGTTCTGAACCTGACCGCCGGAATGGGGGGCGACATCGTCTTTGGCCCGACCGACGCGCCGCTGCCCCTCAACCCCAAGGGCACCGATATGGCCGGAGCCGAGGAACGCGTCGCCCATGTGGCCGACTGCCTGCCGGAAATCTGCACGCTCGATTGCGGCACGATGAATTTCGCCGAGGCCGATTACGTCATGACCAACACGCCGGGCATGCTGCGCGCCATGGGGCGGATGATGACCGATTTGGGCGTGAAGCCCGAGATCGAGGCTTTTGATACAGGCCACCTGTGGTTCGCCAAGGAGTTGGTCAAGGAGGGGGTTCTGGATGGCCCCGCCTTGGTGCAGCTTTGCATGGGCGTGCCGTGGGGGGCGCCCGATGACCTGAATACCTTCATGGCGATGGTCAACAATGTGCCCGACGACTGGACCTTTTCGGCCTTTGCGCTGGGGCGCAACCAGATGGCCTATGCGGCTGCCGCCGTTCTGGCGGGGGGCCATGTGCGGGTCGGGCTTGAGGATAATCTCTGGCTCGACAAGGGCGTTCTGGCCACCAATGCACAGCTGGTCGAGCGCGCGGTCGGTGTGATCGAAGGCATGGGCGCGCGGATCATGACGCCGGCCGAGGTGCGCGCCAAGCTTGGCCTTGTGAAACGAGCGCCAAGGTGAGCCGCCGGGTCGTTATTACCGGCGGGGCCTCGGGCCTTGGCCTTGCGATGGCTGAGGCCTTTGTCGCCATGGGCGATCAAGTGGCTGTGTGCGATGCCGATCCTGCGGCGGTGGCGTCTGTTTCGCCCGCGATTTTGGCCGTCGTGGCCGATGTGACCGACGAGGTCGCGATGAGCGATTTTCTCGGCCGGATCGAGGCCGATTGGGACGGCGCGGACATCGTCATCTCCAATGCCGGGATCGGCGGACCAGCCGGGCCGATCGAGGATCTGGATTTCGCCGATTGGCAGCGCTGTCTTTCGGTCAATCTCGACGGCGCCTTCCTGACCTGCCGCTGGGCGGCGCGGGTTCTGAAGGCGCAAGGCGCGGGCGTCCTCTTGCTCACCAGCTCGGTCTCGGGCCTGTTCGGCTTTCCGTGGCGCACGCCTTATGTGGCGGCGAAATGGGGAATCGTGGGGCTGACCAAGGCGTTGGCCTCGGAACTGGGGCCTTATGGCGTGCGGGTCAATGCGATCTGCCCCGGCGCTGTCGAGGGGCCGCGCATGGACCGCGTCATCGCGATGGAGGCGCAAGCCCAATCAAGGTCCGAGGCCGATGTGCGCAAAGGCTTTACCGATGGCGTCGCACTGCGCCGCTTCGTTACCGCCGATGAGGTCGCGGCGATGGCGGTTTTCTTGGCCTCGCCCGGTGCCGCCTCGATCAGCGGACAGGCGATGGCGGTCGATGGACATACCGAGAGGACGACATGATGGGACGGAAAGCGGCGATTATCGGGGGTGGGGTGATCGGCGGCGGTTGGGCCGCGCGCTTCTTGCTCAATGGCTGGGATGTGGCGGTTTTCGACCCCGACCCGGAGGCGGAGCGCAAGATCGACGCGGTACTCGCCAATGCGCGGCGGTCCTTGCCGGGCCTTTACGA
>NZ_CBFIIK010000145.1:0-5163 GCF_965662675.1 Roseicyclus sp.
CAGGAGGGGGGCAGACAGCCCCCCTGCCACCGCCGCCATGCGCGCCCGACCCATCAATGCGCCACCCCCGCCGCCACGCTTTCGTCGATAAAGCGGCCCTCGCGGAAGCGGTCCAGCGAGAACGCATCAGCCAGCGGCGCATGCCCCTTGGCCATCAATTCCGCCATCGCCCAACCCGACCCCGGAATGGCCTTGAACCCGCCCGTGCCCCAGCCGCAATTGACGAAGATGCCATCGACCGGCGTTTTCGAGATGATGGGCGAGCGGTCGCCGGTCATATCCACGATGCCCCCCCACCAGCGCAGCATTTTCAGGCGTGAGATGATCGGAAAGGTCTCGATCAGCGCGCGCACGGTTTCCTCGACATGCTGGAACGACCCGCGCTGGGTGTAGTTGTTGTAATTGTCGGCCCCGCCGCCGATCACCATCTCGCCCTTGTCGGACTGGCTCATATAGCCATGCACGGTGTTGGCCATGACGACCACATCCATGATCGGCTTGATCGGCTCGGAGACCAGCGCCTGCAACGCCACGCTCTCGATCGGAAGGCGGAAGCCCGCGCGCTCGGCCATGACGCCCGAATGGCCCGCAACTACGATGCCGAGCTTGCCACAGCCGATATAGCCCTTGCTGGTCTCGACCCCGACCACCTTGCCGCCCTCGCGCTTAACACCCGTCACCTCGGTCTGCTGGATGATGTCCATCCCCATGTCGGAGCATGCCCGCGCATAGCCCCAAGCGACCGCATCATGGCGCGCGGTGCCGCCGCGCGGCTGCCAGAGCGCGCCCAAGACCGGGTAGCGCGGCCCGTCGATATTGATGATGGGGCACAGCTCTTTGACCTTGCGGGGGTTGATGAACTCGGTCGTGACCCCCTGCAGCGCATTGGCATGTGCGGTGCGCTGGTAGCCGCGGATCTCATGCTCGGTCTGGGCCAGCATCAACACACCGCGCGGAGAGAACATGACGTTGTAGTTCAGGTCTTGGCTGAGTGTTTCGTAAAGGCTGCGTGCCTTCTCATAGATCGCGGCCGAGGGATCTTGCAGGTAGTTCGAGCGGATGATCGTGGTGTTGCGCCCGGTATTGCCACCGCCCAGCCAGCCCTTTTCGATCACGGCGACGTTGCGGAGCCCATGGTTCTTGCCAAGGTAGTAGGCTGTGGCCAGACCGTGGCCACCCGCCCCGACGATGACCACATCGTAGCGCGCCTTGGGCGTCGGGCTTTTCCAGGCACGTTCCCAGCCCAAATGATGGCGCATGGCCTCTCGGGCGATGGCAAAGGCGGAATAGCGGCGCATGTTTCGGCTCCCTCGAACTGCCTGCAAGCTGTGTCGCAGGTGCAGCGAAAACATCATACTGCGCGCGACCAGTTTATCGCGAAATGCGACGCAGCCGCACAATCTTGCCCCCCTGCGGCCCGACGCCCAGTTTTCTGGGCGATGATCTGCGCTTATGTGTAGCGCGACGGCTGAAGACAGGGATGCGCTACACATGGGATTTTGGATCGCGACGGTACTATTCTCGGGGCTGGTGGTCATGCTGCTGCTCTTGGCGGCATCGCGTCCGCAACGGGCAGCGACACCGGCCGCCGCCTATGATCTGCAGGTCTATCGCGACCAACTCAAAGAGGTCGAGCGCGATGTCGCCCGCGGCGTCTTGACCGAGGACGAGGCCACTCGCACCCGCGCCGAGGTTTCGCGCCGCCTGCTCGAGGCGGATCGCGCGCTGCAAGCACAGGGCGCGACCGCGTCGGGCGCGGGGCGCCATGACAAGTTAATCATCGGCACGGTCCTTGCCGCCAGCGTGGCGGGCAGCTTTGCGATCTATCTGACCATCGGCGCGCCCGGCTATCCCGATCTGCCCATCGCCGGGCGGCTCGAACAGGTCGAAACCGCCCGCGCGGCACGGCCCGATCAAGGCAGCGCCGAGGCACAGGTGCCCTTTCGCGAAGGCGTCGCGGTCGACCCGCGCCGCGAAGAGCTTGTGATCCAGCTTCGCCAAGTGATGGAACAACGCCCAGATGACCCGCAAGGCCTTGCGCTACTTGCACAAAACGAGGCTGCACTTGGAAATTTCCGTGCCGGCCACTTGGCACAGGCGCGGCTGATCGGCGTGCTTGGCGATGCGGCGACCGGACTTGAATATATCGATCTGGCCGAAATGATGATCCTCGCGGCAGGTGGCTATGTCAGCCCCGAGGCCGAGGCGGCGCTGCTACGCGGGTTGGCGCTTGCGCCGCGCAATGGCACGGCGCGCTACTATATCGGGTTGATGTATGCCCAACAGGGCCGGCCCGATCTGGCGTTCCCGATCTGGCGCAACCTTCTGGCCGAATCGACCCCTGATGCCCCTTGGCTCGAGGCGATCCGCCTCCAGATCGAAGAGGTCGCGTTTCTTGCCGGTGTGAACGTCACCTTGGCCGAACTCCCCCAACCCATCGCACCGCGCGGGCCGAGTGCCGCCGATATCGCCGCAGCCCAGGATATGTCGGCCCAAGACCAAGCCGCGATGATCGAAGGCATGGTGGCGGGTCTGGCTGCACGGCTGGCCGCTGAGGGTGGCCCGCCCGAGGATTGGGCACGCCTGATCGGGGCGCAGATCGTACTTGGCCGCACCGACGAGGCGATGATGATCGTCGACGAGGCGCGCCTCGTCTTTGCCGATATGCCCGATGCACTGGCCCAAATCGAGGCTGCCGCCGCCCCGCTGACGGTCCGCGCACCGTGATCTTCGACGATATCGCCGATTTCGCCGCTGCCCTGCCCGCAGGTCGGGCCCTGATGGGGCTTGATCCCGGCACAAAGACCATCGGTGTCGCGGTCTCGGACCGCCTCTTGTCGGCCGCCACGCCGCTCGAAACCGTCAAGCGGGTGAAATTCACCATCGACGCAGCGCAGCTTGGCGCCATGGCCGCGCATCGCGAGATCGGCGGCATGATCATCGGCCTGCCCGCCAATATGGATGGCAGCGAAGGCCCGCGCGCCCAATCCGTGCGCGCCTTCGCCCGCAACTTGGCCCAAAGCGACGCATTCAAGGCCATGCCCATCGCTTTTTGGGATGAACGCCTCAGCACGGTTGCGGCAGAAAGGGCACTGTTGGAGGCGGATACGTCACGAAAACGTCGCGCAGAGGTGATCGACGCGGTCGCGGCGGGCTATATCCTGCAAGGGGCCCTCGACCGGCTCCGGCATTTGCGGGCGGATCACCATGACCGATAACATCTGGAAGCGCGACGAGATCGAAAGCCCCTGTGTCAAGATCTGCGTGGTCCATCCCGAAACCCGCACCTGCACGGGTTGCTGGCGCACGATCGACGAAATCTCAAGCTGGTCGCGGATGACCCCGGATGCGCGCCGCGCTGTGATGGCGGCCCTGCCCGACCGGCGCGCGGCGCTATCGGTGCGGCGCGGTGGGCGCGCAGCCCGGCTTTCGCGTGGCGGCGAAAGCTAGGGCAGCGCCAACCAATTCCCGATATCGGGCAGTACGGGGCGCAGATAGGCCATGATGCGGCCATCAGGCCCGGCTTGTGCATTCTCCGCCCACGGGGCGATGCCGTGCAACGCCATCCGGTGAACAAGCACGCTTTGCCCCGCTTCCAAGACGACCTCGACCCGCTGGCAGCGCGCGAAACACTGTCGCCGCGCCTCTTGGTAGACCTCGGTGACATCCAGATCGCCCCATGATGCAGGGCCATGGCCCAAGAAGGCGGCCGTGAAAGCGGCGCGCATCACATGGTGTGACCCCGCATAGACCACAAGCGGCGCGGCTCCCGCCCCCGCGCCGGTCAGCGCCACGCCAAGGATATAGCCATGCGGCTCACGCAGGTGGCGGCGCTTGTCCGGCCCTTCGGGTAAAAGCCCGTCAAGATGGGCCGCGTCGCGCGTCAGCCGGTAGCGATGTGCCGTATCACTGTCAGCCGCGTCGCGGGCCGGATAGCCCGGATAGGTCACCGAAAGCTGCGCGCGATGCAAGGCCAAGGGCCCGCAAACCGCCTGTGCTGCATCCAGCGCCGCACCGGCCAATGGCGGCCCCGCCCCTACCTTGCCTGCTGCATCATTCTCCAACAGGTCGACACCCGCAAACCACGTGCCGCCATGGCGTAGCCATGCCTTGCGGATCGCCGGGTCACGGATCGCGGCCAAGGCCGGTGCAATCGCGGCTTGGGCCCAATCGGCGACCGCATCCTCGCGCGCGAAAACCGCAAAGCCGCGATCAAGCCAACTCATCCCCAGATCGCCTTGCGGATCATGTTGAGCGCCATCACCAGCACGAATGCGGCAAAAATCCTCTTGAGCCGTTTGCCGTCCAGCGCATGGGCCATGCGCACCCCGACAGGCGTGGTGATCAAGGTCATCGCCACCACCACGACAAAGCCAACAAGATTGACCTGTCCCACGGTAAAGGGCGGCGGATTGCCACCCGATGCCGGGATCACCAGAAAGGCCAGAACCGAAGGGATCGCGATCACCAGTCCAAAACCTGCAGCCGTGGCCACGGCGCGGTGGATCGGTACGTTGTAGAGGCTCATCAACGGCACACCGAAACTGCCGCCACCGATCCCCATCAACACCGAAAGAAAGCCGATCACAGGCCCCGTGATCGACCGACCAAGCCCTGTCGGCATCGTATCACCCAAGCGCCACTCATTGCGCCCAAAGGCAAGATAAAGCCCGACGATCAGGCCAAGAATGCCGAAAAGCACCATCAAGACCTCACCGCGCAGGCCGCTGGCGACCAGTACGCCCAGCACCGCACCCGCGCCGATCCCCAAAGCCCAACCCCGCAAGATCACCCAATCCACGGCACCGCGCCGATGATGGCCCAAAACCGAGCGCCACGACGTCACCGCGATGGTGGCCAGCGATGTCGCAAGACAGATCTGCATCAACCCATCCGGGCCATAGCCCAAGCTGATGAAGGCGAAATAAAAGGCCGGCACCAAGATGATGCCGCCCCCCACGCCCAGCATCCCCGCGATCACGCCAGCAAAGGCACCGATCATCGCGACGAGCGCAAGCATCGGCATAATTTGGCTGAAATCATAGGGCATTATCAGCTTTCATTCATCGATATGATCCGCTGGATACCCGTGCGCGCAAGCATGCGAAAGCGGAACTTCGGGCCAGCCTCACGCGGCATGCATCCGCATCGCATCAAGCGCGT
>NZ_CBFIIK010000146.1:0-5157 GCF_965662675.1 Roseicyclus sp.
CCCCCTTCGCACCCGTCAGCCTTGGCGCGATCGGGGCCTTTGGCCAAGGCCATGGCTTCGCTCCCGAGCGGCGGATGACAAGCCATGCGGCGCTGACCGCGCGCGGCGTGCCGATGATCGAAGCGGGGCTGTGGTATCGCCCCAGCTACGTCCCCCTGCCGGGCGAGACGACATGGCGCCAAGCCTGCGACCGCGAGGTGGCGATGGTGCGAAGCGCCGTGGGCGTGGTCGAGGTGTCGACCTTGGGAAAAATCGACATTCAAGGCCCCGATGCCGGCGCATTTCTTGATTTCGTTTATGCCAATATGTTCTCGACGCTACCCGTCGGGCGCGTACGCTATGGCTTGATGCTGCGCGAAGATGGGCATGTGATGGATGACGGCACCACCGCGCGGCTGGGGGCGCATCATTATGTGATGACCACCACCACCGCCGCCGCGGCCCAAGTCATGGCGCATCTGGAACTGGTGTTGCAAGGGCTACGCCCCGATCTCGATGTGCGTATCATCTCGGCCACCGAGGCTTGGGCGCAATTCTCGGTCGCGGGGCCGCTGGCGCGCGACCTGCTGAACACCGTCCTCGATCAGCCTATCGACGATGCAAGCTTTCCCTTCATGGCCTGCGGCACGGTTGGTGTGCATGGGGTGCCGGGGCGGCTGTTCCGCATCTCGTTCTCGGGCGAACAGGCCTATGAGATCGCCGTTCCCGCCCGCTTTGGCGAGGCGCTTTACCGCGATCTGGTGGCGCGCGCCGAGACGCTGGGGGGCGGCGCCTACGGGATGGAGGCGCTCAACGTCCTGCGCATCGAGAAGGGCTTCATCACCCATGCCGAGATCCATGGCCGGGTCACCGCCTATGATATCGGCATGCAAAGGATGCTGTCGCCCAAGAAGGATTTCATCGGCAAGGCGGCGGCCCAGCGCCCGGGCCTGCTGGAACCGGGACGCGAGCGATTGGTGGGCTTGCAACCCATGACGGGCGACGGGGTTCTCAGCGCCGGGGCGCGGCTGTTCAACGGTGGCGAACCGCATGACCGCATCCACGATAAAGGCTATGTTACCTCGGTCGGGCATTCGCCGACGCTGGGCCATATGATCGGCTTGGGTTTCCTGCGCCACGGCCCCGAGCGGATTGGCGAAGAGATCGTGATGGTCGATCACCTGCGCGGCTTGCGCACCGTGGTGTCGGTGGTCGATCCGGTCTTTTTCGACCCCGAGGGAGGGCGCGCGCGTGGCTGAATTGATCCCCATCTCGCCTGCCCATGGGCTGACCCCTGTCACGCTTGCCGATGTGGCGTTGCACGAGGCGCCGCTGATCCCGATCTGGTCGATCGCGCCCTATCGCGGGCAGGAAGAGAATGTGACGGCACAATTGAAGAAAAGCTTGGGGCTCGGCTTTCCCGCCCCCGGTGCCCTGTTGTCCAAAGGGGCGGTCAGCATCGCGTGGTCTGGCTATGATCAAGCCTTCTTGATGGGTGCCGCACCCGATGCGAGGCTATCGGCACATGCGGCGCTGAGCGACCAATCCGATGCTTGGGCCCAGCTGGTCTTGTCCGGCCCATTGGCGCGGGCGGTCTTGGCACGGCTGGTGCCGATAGACCTATCGGTCGCGGCTTTTCCGGTCGGTGCTGCGGCACGCAGCATGCTGGGTCACATGAATACGCTGATCCTGCAGGCCGAAGATCGTGTGTTCACGCTGATGATCTACCGCTCCATGACGGCGACGGCGGTGCATGAGCTATCGCAGGTCATGCGGATGGTCGACGCGCGGGCAACGATCCGAGCTTAGGCGTCGGGATGCGGGCGCAAGCCGCGCAGCGCCAATGCCGTGGCGGTGATCGCCTCCATATCACGCGCCATCACAGGGTCGCTGTATCGCATATCCGTGACCCGCCGCGCCCAGACGCGATGGGCATTGCGCAGCTGCGCATTGGTGCGTTGGCTGGCGTCGAGATGGCGCATCAGGCGCACACGGATTTGGGTTTCATTGAAGCTTTGGATCGGACGCTGCATCAGCTCGGCCACCGCCCGTTCGACAGGGTCTGTGACAACCGGCGCGGGGGCGGCACGACCGCCACCCATCGCCAAGAAAACAAGCACGAGGGCGACGCCGACCACAGCGGCGATGCCAAATCCCGTTTGCGTCGCCACAGCGCCGTTTTCGCTTTTGCGAAAGGCACGCGCAAACGCGCCGATGTCTGACTTGATCCACCACATGAGCTGAGATTTGCACCCGACTGCGGCAGGATTGGGACAAAAGCGCGAAAGCTTCACGATTTCATCCCCAGCCTTTATCGGTGGACGGGCTGGACAGGGCAGGTGCGGCTCCCGATATTGAGATCATGAGTCTGCCACCCGGTTTCCTTGATGAGCTGCGCACCCGTATCTCGATCACGCAGGTGGTCGGGCGCAAGGTGATCTGGGACAACCGCAAATCGAACCAAGCCAAGGGCGACATGTGGGCACCCTGCCCCTTCCACCAAGAGAAATCGGCGTCTTTCCACGTCGATGACCGCAAAGGGTTTTATTACTGCTTCGGTTGCCACGCCAAGGGCGACGCCATTTCCTTTGTGCAAAACACCGAGAACATGGGTTTCATGGAAGCGATCGAGCTTTTGGCGCGCGAGGCCGGCATGCAGATGCCAGCCCGTGACCCGCAAGCCGCACAAAAGGCCGATCAAAGCCAGCGTCTCGTCACCGCGACCGAGGCGGCGGTCGGCTTTTTCAAGCTGCAGCTTCAGACCGCGGCCGCCGCAGATGCGCGCGCCTATCTGGAAAAACGCGGCTTGGATGCGGCCACCATCGCACAGTTCGAAATCGGCTTTGCGCCCCCCGCCCGGCAAGCGGGTTTTGGCGCGTTGACGGCCAAGGGTATCGCCGCCGAAGATCTGATCACGGCGGGCATCGCCAGCCGCCCTGATGATGGCGGCGCACCCTATGACGCGTTTCGCGACCGGATCATGTTCCCGATCCGTGACACGCGCGGGCGCTGCATCGGTTTCGGTGGCCGCGCGATGGCCGCCGATGCGCGGGCCAAATATCTCAATTCGCGTGAGACACCGCTCTTCGACAAGGGCCGCGCGCTCTACAATCACGGACCCGCCCGCGAGGCGGCGGGCAAGGGCCAGCCCGTGATCGTGGCCGAGGGTTACATGGATGTGATCGCGCTGGTCAAAGCCGGTTTCGCCGCCGCCGTCGCTCCGCTCGGCACCGCGGTGACCGAGGATCAGCTACGCCTGATGTGGCGCATGGCCGATGAGCCGATCATCGCGCTCGACGGCGACAAGGCGGGCCTGCGCGCGGCGATGCGGCTTGTCGATCTGGCGCTGCCGATGCTTGAACCGGGGAAAAGCCTGCGCTTTTGCATCCTGCCCGAGGGGCAAGATCCCGACGACCTGCTCAAGGCGCGCGGGGCCGATGCGATGCGGGCGCTGCTCGACGGGGCCGAGCCTTTGGTGCGCATGCTCTGGCGGCGGGAGACCGAAGGGCAGATTTTCGACAGCCCAGAGCGGCGCGCGGCCCTCGACCAGCGCTTGCGCAAATGCATCGCGCGCATCCCCGACCAAGGGCTGCGCCGCCATTACGGCGAGGCCTTGGCCGATCTGCGTCGGGCGCTGTTTCGCCCACCCCAGCAAGGCCAAGGGCCACGGCAAGGGCGCGGCGCATGGCAACCGCGCGGCTTTGCCGAAGCACAGACGCCCTTGGCCGAAACGCGCAACTCGGCCTTGGGGTCGGGCGCGCTTGGTGCCGATGACCTGCGCATCACACTGATCTTGGCCACGCTGTGCCGCTACCCTGCACTGATCCCCGCTTTCGAGGATGATCTCGAGCGGCTGGCCCCGAGCCAAGCCGAATATGCCGCGCTGGCCGATCTGTTGATCGCCACAAGCGCCGGCGACGCGGAGATGGTGACCGCCGATTGCGTGAAATCCGGGCTGGGCGAGACGCGCGAATCACTCAGAACCATGCCGCATCTGCGCATCACACCTATCCTGATCGGCCCGCCCGACCCCGAGAAAGCGCGGCTTTGCCTGATCGAGGAATTCGCGAAATACCACGCCAGCCGCGCGCTCGCCGCCGAGATGACCGAGGCGCTGGAAGACCTCGAAAACCTGCCCGAGGGCGATTATCGCCTTGTTCGCAGGCTCAATCACGCCGTACAGACACGCCATCGGGCGGGGCGCGGTGCCGCGCTTCAGGCAAGCGGCACTGTCAGCGAAGACACAGCCGCCCTGTCGAAAGGCTTGCAAGCCTTGATAGAGGCGCGCGTCTGGGAGAAGAAAAGCCGCTGACTGACCTATGCGAATCAGTGATTCGCATTACATAACTTGCAGTAGCAAGGAATTGGCTGTTGGAATGGCGGCCATTCTGCCGCCACACGACGCCGAAGGACAATCGCCCATGGCCAAAGAGACCGACGAGAGCAAGGACCAGGACGGCGAGGAAACCGAAATCGGTCTCGATATGAGCCAGACCGCGGTCAAGAAGATGATCGCCGAGGCGCGTGTGCGCGGCTATATCACCTACGACCAACTCAACACCGTCTTGCCGCCTGAACAGGTCTCTTCCGAGCAGATCGAAGATGTGATGTCGATGCTGTCGGAAATGGGCATCAACGTCATCGAGGATGATGAGGCCGACGAGGACGGCGATGGCGCCAAGGGCGGCACCGATCTTGTCGAGGCGTCGTCTTCGCGTGAGGTCACACTCGCCTCGAGCGAGACCGAGAAACTCGACCGCACCGATGATCCGGTCCGGATGTATCTGCGCGAGATGGGTTCGGTCGAGCTTTTGTCGCGCGAGGGCGAGATCGCGATCGCCAAGCGTATCGAGGCTGGCCGCAATACCATGATCGCGGGGCTTTGCGAAAGCCCGCTGACTTTTCAGGCGATCACCATCTGGCGCGACGAACTTCTCGATGAAGATATCTTGCTGCGCGATGTGATCGATCTTGATGCAACCTTCGGCCGCTCGCTGGGCGATGATGAGGATGGCCCCGTCGTGGCCGATGTCGCAGCTGTCGGCACCAACGCGCCACGCAGCGGTGGCGAAGATGAGCCAGAGCTGGACGCCGACGGAAACCCCTTGTCGCGTGACAACGACGATGATGAGGATGACGACGAACAGGCCAATATGAGCCTTGCTGCGATGGAAGCCG
>NZ_CBFIIK010000147.1:0-5143 GCF_965662675.1 Roseicyclus sp.
ATGCCAGAAATCACGGTAGGCATAGCCGCCATCGGGGCGGAAGATGCCCGAGAGATCGACATTCTTTTCCCGCGCGATCCCGCGGATGAAGGCCGGCGGCGCCCCTCCTTCAAGATGCAGGTGAAGTTCGACCTTGGGGATGTCTTTCATCCTACGCTCCGATCAGCCAGCCGATGGCCGCGATGATGAAGCCAAACAGCATGGCCCCCCGCCACGGCGTGCGCGGCCGCCCTATCAGCGGGCCGATATAGCGCACCGCCAGCGTGACCACGATCAATGTCATGAGGAAATAGATCAGTTCTGACCCGATGCCGACGATGTAATGGGTGGGTTCGGTGGTCATGTCCCCTCACAGAAAGCTTTGGCCAAGCTCTTGGGCGGGCAAGCCCAGATGGGCGGCCAGCGACGCCCCCACATCGGCAAAGGCACGGATGCCGATCTGCCCGCTATAGGGGCCCTTGGCAAGCACGGGCACGCGTTCGCGGGTGTGGTCGGTACCGGGCCATGTGGGATCATTGCCGTGATCGGCGGTCAGGATCATCAGATCATCAGGCCTGAGCGCCAACAGGATCGGCCCAAGTTCTGCATCAAACCATTCCAGATGCCGCGCATAGCCCGCCACATCGCGGCGGTGGCCGTAGAGGCTGTCGAACTCGACGAAATTGGCGAAGGTCAGGCTGCCGTCTTTTGCGGTCGCGATATGCTCGGCCAGATGCCCCATCAGGTCGTGGTCCGCCCCCGTCACCGCGTGATCCACCCCCCGCCCGGCAAAGATGTCGCGGATCTTGCCGATGGTATAGGTGGTGCGACCTGCCGCCTGCGCCCGGTCCAGAAGCGTCGGCCCGGGTGGTGCCAGCGCGTAATCATGGCGATTGACGGTGCGGCTGTACCGGCCCGCTGCCCCGACAAAGGGGCGCGCGATCACGCGGCCGATCCGGCGCTGATGCAGCATGGGGGCAAGTGCTGCACAAAGCGCCAAAAGCCGGTCGAGGCCGAAGCTTTCCTCATGGGCCGCGATCTGGAACACGCTGTCGACCGAGGTATAGCAGATCGGCCAGCCGGTTTCCTGATGCGCCGCACCAAGGCGGTCGATGATCTCGGTGCCGCTGGCATGTTCATTGCCCAAGATGCCATTTGTGCCGGCAAGGCGCATCACCTCGGCCACGATGTCATCGGGGAAGCAGGGCGTGGTTTTCGGGAAATAGCCCCAGTCCCACGGCACGGGCAGGCCCGCCAATTCCCAATGGCCCGAGGGGGTGTCCTTGCCCTTGGACACCTCTTGGGCCACACCCCACAGCCCCACGGGGTCGGCCTCCAACCCAGGCCCCCGCGCGCCCGAGGCCAGCCGCAGCGCCGCGCCCAGCCCCAATCCGTCGAGATGGGGCAGCCGCAACGGCCCCGCACGGCCCAGATCGGCGCGGGCCGCTGCGCAAGCCTCGGCGATATGGCCCAGCGTATTGGCGCCTGTGTCTGGCAGGTCGCCGTTGAAATAGCCGCCCGCATCGGGCGCGCCGCCAACCCCGAGGCTATCCATCACCACCAGAAAGGCGCGCGCCATCAGCCGATCCTTTCATGGATGAGCGGCGGCAGAACGGGGGCGGTATCGGTCAGCACAAAGGCGCGCCGCACATCGCCCGCAACAGCGCGCGCCGCCGCCTCGCTGGCGGCATGGATTCGCGCCAAGGGCCGGGCGCTATCGGCAGTCTCACCCAGCCGCGCGATATCGCTGAGCCCCACTGCAAGATCGAGCTTGTCATCCTGTTTTTGCCGCCCGCCGCCCAAGCGCACCACCACTTCGCCCAAGGCGCGGGTGTCGATCTGGCCGATATAGCCCGCCTCGCCCGGGTGGACATCGACCATCACCCGCGCAGCTGGCAGCCGGTCGCGCCAACGATCGGTGAAATCATGCGGGCCGCCCAAAGCCGCCACCATCTCGCCAAAGGCATCGGCCGCCTCGCCCGAGGTCAGCGCCTCGGCGATGCGCCCCTCACCATCGGCGGCGTCAGCGGCCAGCCCGCCCAGCGCCAACACCTCGCCGCCCAGGGCCTGCGCAAGCTTGGCCAAGGGCGAGGCCAGATCGCCCGAGGTCAGCACCTCCATCACCTCGATCACCTCCAGCGCGTTACCCGCCGCAGGCACGGTCGGTTGGCTCATGTCGGTGATCAGCGCGGTGGTCATGCAGCCCGCGCCTTGGGCTGTATCGACAAGCGCTTGGGCCAAGGCCAGCGCCTCGTCCTGGGTGCCCATGAAGGCGCCGGAACCCATCTTGACGTCAAGCACCAATGCCTCGAGCCCGGCGGCCAGCTTTTTGGACAGGATCGAGGCGGTGATCAGGTCGATGCTTTCGACCGTTCCCGTCACATCGCGCACCGCGTATAGCCGCTTGTCGGCGGGGGCCAGATCATGGGTCGCCCCGACGATGGCACAGCCGATATCGGCCACAAGCTCTTGCAGATCATCGGCCGAAACCTGGGTGCGGTAACCGGGGATCGCCTCGAGCTTGTCAAGCGTGCCCCCCGTATGGCCAAGCCCGCGCCCCGAGATCATCGGCACGAAGGCCCCGCAGGCCGCCAAGGCCGGTGCCAAGATCAACGAGACGCAATCGCCCACACCGCCCGTCGAATGCTTGTCGATGACCGGCCCGTCGAGGTTCCATTTCAGCACGCGGCCCGACTCGCGCATGGCGGTAGTCAGTTGCACCCGGCCCTTCGGCCCCAGCCCACGCGCACAGACCGCCATGGCGAATGCGCCCGCCTGTGCATCGGTCACTTCCCCCGTGGCCAGCCCTTCGGCGAACCAGAAAATCTCGGCCTCGCGCAGTGTCTCACCATCACGCAGCCGGGCAAGGATGGATCTGGCATCGATCACGATACGCCCTTTTCGGCGTTGACCATGAAGCCCGCGTCAAAGGCACCGGGCAAGAGCGCGGCCACCGTCATCCGCAATGTCGCACCCGAGGTGGTGGCCATTGTCACGACCACATCGCCCGCCGCGAATTCCGCAAGCTTTTGGCGGCACCCGCCGCAGGGCGGCACGGGGGCCGGGCAATCGGCGATCACGGCGACCTCGGCGATACGGCGGTCACCCGCGGCGATCATCGCGGCGATGGCACCGGCCTCGGCACAGGTGCCTTGGGGATAGGCCACATTTTCGACATTGCAGCCCAGATGCACGCGCCCCTCGACCGAACGGATGGCCGCGCCCACCTTGAAACCGGAATAGGGGGCGTGGGCGTTTTCGCGCACGCGGGCGGCATCTTGGATCAGCGACATGGCATGGACCTTTCTGCGGCGCTTGCTTGGGTGCGCCCAGTCTGGTGCGCAGCGCAGGCCAGCGCAAGGCCGTGCAGCACGGGTTATGCATTCTGGATGGGGGGCGGGATGCGCGCGGCATGACCAGCCACGGTCGCGATCAAGCTTTGCAGATCGGCCCGGCAAGGCGCATAAAGTGCTGCAAGATCATCGACCCGGCGCCGCTTGGCCGCGATATTGAGCACTTCGGCCAAGCGGTAGAGGCGTTCGGCGCCAACAGCGCCCGACAGCGCGATGAGGATGTGGGTCTGGCTTCGAATTTCGGCCAGATCGGTGGCCGCGATCCCACGGTCGAGCGCAGCAAGAACCGCGTCCAGATCCTCTTGCAAGCGCATCAGCAATTCCGGCGCGCCCTCGGCACCCGCGACGGCCAGCAAGGCCGCGAAGCGCTCTTGGTCCAACACCTTGCCGAAGCCCGTCGCCCCCATCTCGTCGCTCAGCACATCCTCGGGTTCGGGCAGGCCGGAGGGGCGGCCGGCATAGCGCAAGATCGCGCGCCCGAAATCGGCCACCGATGAAATCGGCTTGCCGATGATACCATCAGCGCCCGCCGAGTAGATCGCTTCGCGATTGTCGCGCAGCACATAGGCGGTGAGTGCCACCATCGGCATCATCGCCACCGCATCCTTGCGCGCGCGCACGCAGGTCATCACCTCAAGCCCCGAAAGGCGCGGCATTTCGATATCGATCAACGCGATGTCGAAGACCTCGTGCGACAGCGCATCGAGTGCCGCCAGCCCATCGGCGACACAGGTGACTTCGGCCCCCATCCGGCCAAGGAGCTGGCGCAAGATGGTTTGATTGGTCAGATTGTCCTCGGCGACCAGAATGCGCAGCCCATCCAGATCGGGGGGCGTATCGGCATCGCGGCGCGGATGGATCGGCGCGATCACCGCAGCGGGCAAGATCACACAGGCCTCGCCCCCGCCATCGCGATGATTGGACAACATCAACCGCGCGCCGATCTCGGCCGACAGGCTTGCCGCGATGCGCAGGCCCAACCCCGCACCCGCATGCGGGCCATGCGGCCCGATGTCGGCCCCGTCGCGCATCAGCGCCAAGATCTGCGGCGCAAAACCGGGGCCGCGATCGCGGATGGTCATCTGGACCCCCTGATCGGACAGCGCCGCGACGCGCAGCATCACCGGCACGCCCGGCGCATGCAGCAAAGCATTGGAAATCAGGTTGCCGATGATCCGGTCCAGCATCAACTGCGGCACCGCCACAGCCAATGGCAGGTCGGCGCCGCGCTCGATCGCAAAGGTCGCACCGGCCGCACGCGCCCTGCCCGACCAGCGCCCGCCCAGCGCGTTAAGCCAGTCATCGAGGTAAAACCCCGGTTCTTCATATTGGAAAAGCCGATCCCCGGCCGCGACCAGAAGCGCACCATCGACCAGACCGGCCAAAGTATCGGCGGCCGCCTGCACACGGTCGATCTGCAACCGCTCTTCGGGTGCAAGCCTGTGGCGATCCAGCAGCCGCAGCCCGCCGATCACATCGGACATGGCTGAACGGATGTCATGGCTGAACAATTGCAAGGCATCTGCGCGCGTATCGACACGCGCAGCATCGGGCATTTGCTCGGGGGCCATGAAACGCTCGGCCATAACACCATTACCTCTGCACACTCACCATGCAGTCTATCAGCCCGCCCACCCACGGCCAAGCGCGGCGGTGGATGGGCCGTGATCACGTGCGATCACGCCTTGGCGGGATAGCCCAAGCCAGCCAGCGCCGCGCGGATTTCATCCAAGATCGCGGGATCGTCGATGGTGGCGGGCATCTTGAAGCTTTCGCCATCGGCGATCTTGACCATGGTCGCGCGCAAGATC
>NZ_CBFIIK010000148.1:0-5078 GCF_965662675.1 Roseicyclus sp.
GCGCGAGATAGTCGAGATCGATCTTGCCCGCCTTGAGCAGGCAATGAATCAGCGACAGGATCAAAAGCCCATCGGTGCCCGGCGTGATGCCGACCCAGTCATCGGCCACCGCGTTGTAGCCCGTGCGGATCGGGTTGATGCCGATTACCTTGGCCCCGCGCGCCTTCAGCTTTCCAAGCCCCATCTTGATGGGGTTGCTGTCATGATCCTCGGCCACGCCGAAAAGGAGGAGAAGCTTGGTCCGTTCCCAATCTGGCTGGCCAAACTCCCAGAACGCGCCGCCCATGGTGTAGATGCCGGCGGCGGCCATGTTGACCGAGCAGAACCCTCCATGCGCCGCGTAGTTGGGCGTGCCGAATTGCTGCGCCCACCAGCCGGTCAGCGATTGCGACTGGTCGCGCCCGGTGAAAAAGGCGAGTTTCTCGGGCGCGGTCTCGCGCAAGGGCGCCATCCATGAGGTGGCCGTTGCCAGCGCCTCGTCCCAGCTGATCTCTTCGAATTCGCCCGACCCGCGCGGTCCGACCCGGCGCAAGGGCGCGCGCAAGCGCGAGGGGGCGGTGACCTGCATGATCCCCGCCGCGCCCTTTGCGCACAGCACGCCCTTGTTGACCGGGTGATCGCGGTTGCCCTCGATATAAGCGACGCGGCCTGCCTTGAGATGCACATTGATGCCGCAACGGCAGGCGCACATGTAACAGGTCGTTTTGGCCGTCTGATCGGACAGCTTGGGCGACAGATCGACGGAGATGTCTTGGTGCCTCATCTGCCCTCCCCGCAGCCAAGGTGCCTGAGGCAGTTGTGACCGCCTCAGGGGCGGGATGCAATGGTTGCCGCCCGATCATCCGCTAGTCATGCCAATGTGTAAACCAAAGTTGACATATTTCCTCTTCGCCATGATACTCACCCTCGCCCGAGGAGATACCTCCAAAAATGCCAAAGGATCATCCCGCACCCGGCTTCAGCGTTCCCGTTCTTTCGGGTGCTGCGCGTCCGGGGCTTTGCACCGATTGCGGCGTCAGCCGCATCGGCGATGGACGTGCCTGTGGGACGGCCTGCCAGTTCATACAGCCGGATTATGCCTCTGCCGAGCATCGCGTACATGGCCGGGTGGCTGACCCCTCGTTGGGGGATGAGGCCTTCTTCGGCGTCACCCTCGCGATGCAACGTTTGCGGCTGACACCACCGGCCGAAGGCGCCCAGTGGAGCGGGATCACCACAGCACTTGCCGCCGATCTGTTGCGCCGCGGCAAGGTCGATGCCGTGCTGGCCGTGCGCGCCGACCCGCTTGATCGCTGGCGGCCCGAGCCGGTGATCGTGACCGACCCCGAAGCGTTGGCACAATGCCGGGGGATGCGTATGGGCTATGCGCCGACGCTGGCCGCGCTGGAACCGGCCGCCGCAGCAGGCCACAAGCGGATCGCCGTGATCGGCATTCCGTGCCAGGTCTATGCGCTGCGCCAGATCGAAGCGGAGCTTGGGTTCAAACGGATCTATGTCATCGGCACGCCGTGTTCGGACAATACCACGACCGAAAGTTTCCACGCCTTTCTCGCCTTGCTCGACCCCCGGCCCGAAACTGTGTCTTACCTCGAGTTCCGCGCCGATTACCGTGTGGAAATGCGTTTCGACGATGGTCGCCCCAATCGCGTGGTGCCGTTCCTGAAGCTGCCGATATCGAAATTGCCAGCCGATTTCTTTCCCATGACCTGCAAGACCTGTGTCGATTACACTAACCGCTTGGCTGATATCACGGTGGGTTACATGGGCGGGGATGGTGAGCAATGGGTCATCACCCGCAACCATCGCGGGGCCGAGATGCTTTCGGGTATCGCCGGCCGATTGGAAGAGCGCCCCTTGACCGACAAGGGCCGCCGCATGGGTGCGGTCAAAGGGTTTTTAGCCAATACGGCACGTGCGGCGGGTGGCTTGCCACTGCGTGCGATGCCCGATTGGGCGCGCCCCATCGTTGCGTTCCTGCAGCCGCGGATCGGACCCCGTGGTCTCGAATTCGCCCGCGCACGCGTCGAGATGAAGGCGATCGAGTCGATCTTGCATCTGCGCCGCGCCCATCCCGCGAGGGTCAAGAACATGATCCCGGACCATGTCTGGCGGGTGGCTGCCCGTTACGGCCTTGTGCCGGGCGCGCGTGAAACCCGCGGCGAGTGACCATCAACCAAAAAGTACCCTGGCGCGCATTTCCTTGACCTCGCCTGCGCCCTTTGGGGCGCAGCTCAGTTGGGAGGCGGCGTAGGGGGTTCGCCGTGGTTGCCATTGGCGCGGCTTGCAAGGGTCGCGGCCTCCGGCGGGGATATTTCAGAAACGGAGAAACATGAGGCCGGGTCCACCCCGACCATTTTTCGCGCGGTCGGGGCTTCTCCGTTTACGGTCATCGGCGTCCCCGCCTGTACCGCCCCGTCAGGCTCGCCGATCGCGGTTAACAAAAGGTTGAGAGCCTTCTTCGTTTCATAAATATCCCGGGGGAGGCGCGCCAAGGGCGCGTCGGGGGCAGCGCCCCCAATGTGCGTTCCGCGATCCCGAGATCAGATCATCCGGATCACGGATTTGTCGATCGCCAGCACA
Organism: Roseicyclus sp.; assembly: GCF_965662675.1. Lineage (GTDB taxonomy): Bacteria > Pseudomonadota > Alphaproteobacteria > Rhodobacterales > Rhodobacteraceae > Roseicyclus. The sequence continues at coordinate 2,581 of NZ_CBFIIK010000148.1, forward strand.
TAACCGTGGCGCGCGATGTTCTTGACCAGAAGCTCGCTGACGATCTGGTTGCCGAGGCTGTCGCGCAGGCGTTTGATCCGCGTGGCCCCCGCGGCCTCGTCGGCGTCGGAGGCGTGCTTGCCCGCGACCATCGCCTCGATCTGTGCGCCGCTCAAGACCTCGTCATCCAAACGCGCCTCGGCCAGAACCGCGAGCGTTTCCATCGCCGCATCCGTCAGGTTGAATGCGAGGTTGTTGATCAGCACCACGCGTTCCTCGCGGCTGAGGACCAGCGACGAAACCTGAATGCCCTGGCGCTCGATCTCGCCCATGCGTCGGTTGAGGGTGACGATGGTCACGAGAAACACCAAGCAAGCAACAAGCAAGGCCGTGGCGAAGACCATCAGTACGAAGATCACCGCGCGGTAGCTTTCAAGCACCTGCGAAAAGGCGGTGCCGGTCTGGGCCATGATCTCCAGCACGCGTGTCGCATCGGGGTTGCGCACATCCATCAAGACGAACACATCGGCTACCGCGGCGTTGAACGCGCCTGCATCGGGCAGGTTCACGAAAAGCAGGGTCGCCGAAAGGCCGAGCACGCCGACCACGGCGAGGATGCCCACGGCCAGCACACGGCCCGTTGCCGTGCGGGTTTCAGAAACGGAGGAAATACGATCCGGCATCGGACCTCCTTGTGGCAAGACCATCTGATCCGAAAACCGATACGATCTGAAGCAGCTCCCATCCTGACGCGGCAAGCCGTGTCGCGACGATCGGGTGGGCTGCGTCCATGGTGCAGGCCGTATCTGGCAGATCGATAACACCGTAATGCAAACGCAAAGGGTTATCCATCTTGGCCCGATAATCGGCGTAGCAGGCATGGGCGGGCCCCGCGACCAGCAGGGAAAGGCAGGTAAGTGTAACGATGCGCGGCGACATGGGATCATCCATCGGTTGAACGCGTCCCCGACATTGCGGGGTTGTGGGATCAGGATGGCCATGCCGGGGCTGTCATGCAATGGCAGCGACCCGCTGATGCGATGTTATCCGATAGCGGTCGGGCGATATTGTGCGGCATTGCGCTTGCGGTCGAGATCTCGGGCATGGCGTCGCGACAGACGCTCATTGTCATTGATTGGAGACGTCTCATGTTCCGTAAACTTCACCCAACCCTTTCCGCCCTGGCCCTGAGCGGCGTCATCGCTTTGGGCGCTCTTTCGGCCAGCGCCGCACCAGCCCAAGCCGACAGCCGCGATGCGGCGCGTATTCTTGGCGGTGTCATCGCCCTTTACGCCATCGGGCGTGCCATTGAGCTGAGCCAGAATGATCGCGCACCGCGTCAGGCGCCGCATGTGTCGGTCATCCGCCCACAACCGCATGCGCCGGCGCATCCGCCCGCCCTCGTGGCACCTGCCCGTTGCTTCGTCGAGGGCCGCGATCGCAACGGTTCCTTCCGCGGCTATGGGCGGCGCTGCATGCAAAACAACACCGCCCGCCCCCGGCTGTTGCCGCAGGCCTGCCTGACCACGGTTCATACGCAGCGCGGCCCGCGCGAGATCTACGCCGGGCGCTGCCTTGCCAATAACGGTTGGGTGCGCGAGGCGGGCTTTCGGCCCTGAGCCGCGCGATCTGACACTTTAGCAATCACGGGCGGCCCGGCAGGGGCCGCTCGATCTTGTTCGCCGCACCATGCTGTGGGATGAGGGATCATGCCTCGGTCCATTCCCGATCTCAGCCATGAAGACGCCCTTGGTGGCGTGATTGCCGGTGTCGACGAGGCGGGGCGCGGGCCCTTGGCGGGGCCTGTCACCGCCGCGGCGGTGGTGCTGGACCCAGCCAATATTCCACCCGGTTTGAACGATTCCAAGATGTTGTCGGCGTCCCGGCGGGCGATCTTGTTCGATCTGATCCAAGCGCAATCCAGCGTCGCGATTGGTTGGGCCAGCGTGGGCGAAATTGATGCCCTCAACATTCGCGAGGCCTCGCTTTTGGCGATGCGGCGCGCGGTCGAGGGGTTGCCGATCTGCCCCGATACGGCGCTGATCGATGGCAATGCCTGTCCCAAGGATCTCCCTTGCCGGGGTGTCACGCTGATCAAGGGCGACGCCAAGAGCCTGTCGATCGCGGCGGCCTCGATCATCGCCAAGGTGGCGCGCGATCGGCTTATGGCGGGCTTGGCGAAAGACCATCCCGGATATGGCTGGGAGGTCAACCAAGGCTACCCAACGGCGGCGCATCTGGCCGCCCTACAAGATATGGGGGTCACGCCCCATCATAGACGATCCTTCCGTCCCGTACACAACATATTGCTATCGCAAGCCGCGCAACATATTGATTCCAAAAAATAAATTGACTGCGAATCACCTTTGAGCGATTCTGCCCCCGAACACCGCGAAAGCCCGTCAGAGGCGCGGAACAGAGGCAGATATGAAAACCAAGACAAAACCCGAGGCAGCGCAACTGCCGCTCAATACGATTCTGGCCGGCGATTGCATCGAGGTGATGCGCGGGCTTCCCGA
>NZ_CBFIIK010000149.1:0-4964 GCF_965662675.1 Roseicyclus sp.
GCGATGTGGGGCGTGATCGGATTGGGATTTCCGTCGATGAAACCACAACCGAAGCGAATCTGACCGCCGTTTGCGCGGCCTTCGATGTGGCGCTTTTGGACCCCATCGGCGCGCCTGCCATCTCCGAGGCGATGCTGCGCAGCACCCCCTACCTGACCCATCCGATCTTTCATATGAACCGCGCCGAATCCGAGATGATGCGCTACATGCGCCGCCTGTCGGATCGTGATCTGGCACTGGATCGGGCGATGATCCCGCTCGGCTCCTGCACGATGAAGCTGAATGCTGCGGTCGAGATGATGCCCGTCACATGGCCCGAATTCAACAGCCTACACCCCTTTGCCCCCGCCGATCAGGCGCAGGGATATGCCGAGATGCTGGCCGATCTGTCCGCCAAGCTGTGCGAAATCACCGGCTATGACGCCATGTCGATGCAGCCCAATTCGGGCGCGCAAGGTGAGTATGCGGGGCTGTTGACCATCGCGGCCTACCACGCCGCGCGCGGTCAAGGGCATCGGCGGATCTGTCTGATCCCGGTCTCGGCCCATGGCACCAACCCGGCCAGCGCGCAAATGTGCGGGATGGAGGTGGTGGTGGTGAAAGCCGCCGAGAATGGCGATGTCGATCTGGCCGATTTTCGCGCCAAGGCGCAAGCGGCGGGCGACGCTCTGGCGGCCTGCATGATCACCTACCCCTCGACCCATGGGGTGTTCGAGGAAACCGTGCGCGAAGTCTGCGAGATCACCCACCAGTATGGCGGGCAGGTTTATCTCGATGGGGCGAATTTGAACGCCATGGTGGGGCTGTCGCGGCCCGGCGATGTGGGCGCGGATGTCAGCCATTTGAACCTGCACAAGACCTTTTGCATCCCGCATGGCGGCGGCGGCCCCGGCATGGGGCCCATCGGGGTCAAGGCGCATCTGGCCCCCTACCTGCCGGGTCATCCCGAAACGGGGGGCCCCGTCGCCGGAGGCGACAAAAGCGGGTATGCGGGGCCAGTGTCTGGCGCGCCATATGGGTCGGCATCGATCTTGCCGATTTCCTATGCCTATGTCCGGCTGATGGGCGGCGAGGGGATTACGCGGGCGACCAAGGTGGCCATTCTCAATGCCAACTACATCGCCAAGCGGCTGGAGGGGGCATTTCCCGTGCTTTTCAAGGGCAAATCGGGCCGGGTGGCGCATGAATGCATCCTCGACACGCGCCTTTTTGCCGAGTTGGGCGTGGGTGTCGATGACATCGCCAAGCGGCTGATGGATTGCGGCTTCCATGCGCCGACGATGAGCTGGCCCGTGGCGGGAACCCTGATGGTGGAGCCGACCGAGTCAGAAACCCAAGCCGAGATCGATCGCTTTTGCGAGGCGATGCTGGCCATCCGCGCCGAGATCGGTGAGGTCGAGGCAGGCCGCATGCCGATCGAGGCAAGCCCGCTGCGCCACGCGCCCCATACGATGGAAGATCTGATCCGCAATTGGGACCGCGCCTATAGCCGCGAACAGGGCTGTTTCCCACCCGGTGCCTTCCGCGTCGACAAGTATTGGCCCCCCGTCAACCGGGTCGACAATGTGCATGGCGACCGGCACTTGATCTGCACCTGCCCGCCGCTGGAAACCTATCTGGACGCGGCAGAGTAAAGGCTTGCAAAAGGCGGTGGTCGGTCAGCCCTCGGGCTGGTCGATCACCGCGCGCAACAGCGCCAAGGCTTCGGGGCTGTCCCAATGGGCATCACCGCGAAGCCGGGCAATTTCCTGTCCCTCGCGGTTCAAGATCACCGTGATGGGAAGGCCGAACACCCCCATCTCGCGCGCGATCTGTTGGTTGATGTCGCGGTATTGCTGCAACTCGGTCACCCCGATTTCCTCGAAGAAACGCCGGATGGCCTGCGGCGGGTTGCGACCGGTAGCGAGTGTGACGACGGTGAAATCCTCGCCCCCGAGGGCCGTTTGCAGGTTTTGCAGCGAGGGCATTTCCTCGCGGCAGGGCGCGCACCAAGTGGCCCAGAAATTCAAGACGACGATCTGGCCCGCGTAATCGGCCAGCGCGCCCTCGCTGTCATCGACACGCTGAAACGGCAAGCCCGAGGCCGCGACGGGCGCGTCATGGATCACAAGGCCGCGCATCTCGCCTGTCAGATAGGGCGAGAGGTCTTGCGCTGCGGCAACATTTGCACCCAAGCCCGTGGCAAGGTAGAGCACGATAGATCGCATCCGGCGGTTCATCACGAATTCCTCCAAGGGCCGACAGCCATGACTGATACCAAGACCAACGCCATGTGGGGCGGCCGCTTTGCCGCTGGTCCCGACGCGATCATGGAGGCGATCAACGCCTCGATCGGCTTCGACAAGCGACTGGCCAAGCAGGATATCCAAGGCTCCCGCGCCCACGCGGCGATGTTGGCGGCCACGGGTATCGTGAGTGATAACGACGTGGAGGCGATCCGGAAAGGGCTGCTCACGGTCTTGTCAGAGATCGAGGCAGGGCAATTCCAGTTTTCGACTGCGCTCGAAGACATCCATATGAATGTCGAGGCGCGGCTGAAAGAGATCATCGGCGACCCGGCGGGCCGCCTGCACACCGCGCGCTCGCGCAACGATCAGGTCGCGACCGATTTCCGCCTGTGGGTGCGCGAACAATGCGACGCGGCCATCGCGGGGCTTGAGGCGCTGATGCGCGCGCTGATCGCGCAGGCCGAGGCGGGCGCTGATTGGGTGATGCCGGGTTTCACCCATCTACAGACTGCCCAGCCCGTCACATGGGGCCATCACATGATGGCCTATGTCGAGATGCTGGCGCGCGACCGGGCGCGTTTTTCCGATGCGCGGGCAAGGATGAACGAGTCTCCTTTGGGGGCGGCGGCACTGGCCGGCACCTCTTTCCCCATCGACCGGCATATGACGGCTGCTGCTTTGGGTTTTGACCGGCCCATGGCCAATTCGCTCGATGCCGTATCCGACCGCGATTTCGCGTTGGAGTATCTGGCGGCGGCGTCGATCTGCGCGATGCATCTGTCGCGCTTTGCCGAGGAATTGGTGATCTGGTCTTCGGCCCAGTTCCGTTTCGTGCGGCTGTCGGACCGCTTCACCACCGGCTCTTCAATCATGCCGCAGAAGAAAAACCCCGATGCCGCCGAGTTGATCCGCGCCAAGATCGGGCGGATTTTCGGGGCCAATGTCGCGCTGTTGATGGTGATGAAGGGCCTGCCGCTGGCCTATTCAAAGGATATGCAAGAAGACAAGGAACAGGTCTTTGACGCCGCCGACAACCTGATGCTCGCGCTTGCCGCGATGGAGGGCATGGTGCGCGACATGACCGCCAACCGCGAGGCTTTGGAACGTGCCGCCGGATCTGGCTTTTCGACCGCCACCGATCTTGCCGATTGGCTCGTGCGGGTTCTGGGCCTTCCCTTCCGCGAGGCGCATCATGTCACGGGCAGCCTTGTCGCCATGGCCGAAGGGGCGGGTGTCGATCTGCCCGACCTGACGCTTGCGCAGATGCAAAGCGTGCATGCGGGCATCACGGATGATGTCTTTGCCGTTCTCGGCGTTCATAATTCGGTTGCCTCGCGTATGTCCTATGGCGGCACGGCACCCGCGCAGGTGCGCACCCAGATCGCCCGTTGGAAGGAGATGCTTGCATGATCCACGCCCGGATTTGGCCGACTGCCGCGCTTTTGGCCACGCTTGCCGCTTGTGGTGCCGATGGCATACCCGAACGGCCCGAACCCCGAAGCACCCCGGGCATCACCGTCACGGTCGATGCAAGCGCGGGGATTTCCAGCAGAAACCGATGATCGCCACCTTCCCCGTTGAACAGTATCGCATTCGGCCCTAACCTCGCCGTTCAAGTGTTGCTTTGCCTCCAGACATCAAGGCGTTTTCATGGATAAGATCCCAATGACCCCCGGCGGCTACAAGGCCGTCAACGAGGAGCTGAAGCACCTCAAGAGCGTCGAGCGTCCGGCCATCATTCAGGCCATCGCCGAGGCGCGCGCGCATGGCGATCTGTCCGAGAATGCCGAGTATCATTCCGCCAAGGAAAAGCAGTCATTCATCGAGGGCCGTATCAAGGAACTCGAAGGCGTGATCGGGCGTGCCAATGTGATCGATCCCAAGACACTGTCCGGCCCGGTCAAGTTCGGCGCGACCGTGGTGCTGGTCGATGAGGATGATGCTGAAAAGACCTTTCAGATCGTCGGCGAATTCGAGGCGAATATCGAAAAGGGCTTGCTCAACATCAACTCGCCCTTGGCGCGCGCCTTGATCGGCAAGGACGAGGGCGATAGCGTCGAGGTCAAGACGCCGGGCGGTGACAAGGATTACGAGATCGTTTCGGTCACCTATATCTGAGCAACGCCCCCCTTATGGTGGATTGTGTTTGGCCGGATGCGTGACGACGAGACAGCTTCATTCCTCGCAATGGGCCTAGATGCCCGGGAAACGGCTATGGCGCGGATAACGGGCATTGAGATTATCGCGGGAATTCTGACACTCGCGTGGCTTGTCATGGCCGTCATTTTCGGCCGCGACGATGGGGAGGCGGGGCTGGTCGAGGTCGTGTTTCTCGCAATGCCCGTCGTCTTGATCTGGGTCGTTGCGCGCACCACAAGGGCGATACGCATCTTGCGCATGGAGGCTGCGGGCCTGCAATCGGCCATCGACGCGATGCGCGCCAGTCAAGCGGCACTTGCGCCGCAAGACGGTGTCGAGATCAAGCCCGCCATGGTGGCAAAGCTCGATGAGTTGGTTCAAAGCCGCATTGTCGCCGCGCAGGGCGATCAGGCGGTTTTTTCATCGCAGCGTGTCCGACCCCAAGCCCCCTCACGCCCTCCGGTCAGCGCGGCATCAACTGAAACACGGCAACCCGGGCTTGCTTTGGCCGCGCCGGTCGAACGGCCGCCGATCTCGGTTTTCGATTTCATCAAGGCGCTGAATTTCCCCCAAGATGAGAACGACAAGGAAGGGTTT
>NZ_CBFIIK010000150.1:0-4957 GCF_965662675.1 Roseicyclus sp.
CTGCAGCAATTGGCCAAGAACATCTTCGGCACACAGGCCCGCCCCCTCACCGCGCCCGATTGGCTGGCGGGGGCCATCAGCCTCAACGATGTCGTCTCGATCAGCACGATCCGGGTGGCGATCTTTGTCTTGGCGCTGATTTTTCTCGCGGCGCTCCTCATCATGCTCAAGCGCACAAGGCTGGGACTCGAGGTGCGGGCGGTGACGCAGAACCCCGGCATGGCGGCCTCGATGGGCATCAACCCCGACCGTATCAACATGCTGACCTTCGGCCTTGGCTCGGGGATCGCGGGCGTGGCTGGCGTGGCTATCGGGCTTTACGCCCAAGTCACATCCGAGATGGGGGCCAATTACATCGTGCAAAGCTTCATGACCGTGGTCGTGGGCGGCGTCGGCAATGTCTGGGGCACGCTGGCGGGTGCGGGGCTGATTGGCTTCCTGCAAAAGGGCATCGAATGGTTCAACCCATCGAACACGCTGGCAGCACAGACCTATATGGTGCTGTTCATCATCCTCTTCATCCAGTTCCGGCCGCGCGGCATCATCGCGCTGAAGGGCCGCGCGGCGGGGGAATGACACCATGACACTGATCAACCGCCCCCCCGTCGCCGCCACGCCGCCGATCCTGGCCCAAGGCATCGATACCCCGCCCCCCGCAAGGCGCAGCTTTCTGCGCGAGAACCCCTCGATCCCGTGGTTCCTCGGGCTTCTGACGATCTTCACCCTGATCGTCAGCGTTCTGTCCGAAGGGTTGGGCATCGGCGCACTCTCGACCTCGATGGTCAAGATCCTTGGCATGACGCTGTGCCTGTGCCTGATCGCCATCGCGATGGATGTGGTCTGGGGCTATTGCGGGATCTTGTCGTTGGGCCATTTCGCATTCTTCGGGCTTGGCGGCTACGCCATCGGCATGTGGTTGATGTATGCGCGCACGGAAATCGTGATCCGCGACAGCCTTGCGGGCGCCGTGTTGCCACCAACCGAGGCGGAACTCTCCGAGGCGGTCGCGGCTCAGATTTTCGGCGTGGTGGGATCGTCGGAATTGCCGCTGATCTGGAGTTTCGCCCATTCGCTGCCCGCGCAATTGGCGCTGGTCGTGGCGGTGCCAGGGCTTTTGGCGCTGGTCTTTGGCTGGCTGGCCTTCCGCAGCCGGGTGACGGGCGTGTACCTGTCGATCCTGACGCAGGCCATGACGCTCGCCTTGGCGCTTTACCTGTTCCAGAACGACACCGGCCTGCGCGGCAATAACGGGCTGTCGGGGTTGCAGAACATCCCCGGCTTGCTGGATGTTCCGCAAGCGGTGCTGGCGGTGTGGTTCCTCTGGGCCTCTGCCTTGGCGCTGGGGTTGGGCTACCTGCTTTTCGCGTGGGTCGTGTCGGGCAAGTTCGGCTCGGTCATCCGCGCCATCCGCGACAACGAGGCCCGCGTGCGCTTCCTTGGCTACAATGTCGAGGGCTACAAGCTGTTCGTCTTCACGCTGACCGCGATCGTCTCGGCCATCGCGGGCGCGCTGTATTACCCGCAGGCGGGCATCATCAACCCGGCCGAACTCGCCCCCATCGCCTCGATCTACTTGGCCGTCTGGGTCGCCATCGGCGGGCGCGGGCGGCTCTACGGCGCAGTGATCGGGGCGGCGACCGTCTCGCTTTTGTCGAGTTGGCTGACCGGCGGCGGCGCGCCCAATATCGAGATCGGGGCCTTTCGCCTGATGTGGGCCGATTGGTGGCTGGTCCTTTTGGGCCTTGGGTTCGTCGCGGTCACGCTTTTCTTCCCGAAGGGCATCGGCGGGCTCTTCGACCAGCTGGTGAGGAAACAGCCATGATGACGCTGTTGGAAGTGCGCGATGTCTCGGTCAGTTTCGACGGGTTCCGCGCGATCAACAACCTGTCGCTCTCGATCGGCGAGCCGGAACTGCGCGCGGTAATCGGGCCCAACGGCGCGGGCAAGACCACCTTTATGGATATCGTTACCGGCAAGACGCGGCCTGACAGCGGGCAGGTCTTGTGGGGCGAGCGGCAGATCGACCTGTTGCGCCTGTCCGAAAGCCAGATCGCGCGCGAAGGGATCGGGCGCAAGTTCCAAAAACCCACCGTGTTCGAGGATCAAAGCGTGCGCGCCAACCTGTCGATGGCAGTGCGTAACAAGCGCGGGCCTTTCGCGGTGCTGATCTGGAAAGCCACGGCCCAAGATCACCAGCGCATCGCGGAGCTGGCCGAAGAGATCGGTCTGAGCGACCGCCTTGACGACCGCGCGGGCGATCTGAGCCATGGGCAAAAGCAATGGCTCGAGATCGGGATGCTTCTTGCACAAGATCCGCGCCTGTTGCTGGTCGATGAACCCGCCGCCGGCATGACGCCGGCCGAGCGCGAACACACCACCGACCTTTTGAAACGCGCAGCCCAGACCCGCGCGGTGATGGTGATCGAGCATGACATGGAATTCATCCGCCGCCTCGATTGCCGGGTGACGGTGCTGCACGAGGGATCGGTGCTGGCCGAAGGCTCGCTTGACCATGTCACCAAGAACCAACAGGTGATCGATGTCTATCTGGGGCGCTAGACCATGCTCGATGTGACCGACCTGACGCTGCATTACAGCGGCTCGCAAATCCTGCACGGGGTGTCGGTCTCGGCCAGCCCCGGGACGGTCACCGCCGTGATGGGCACAAATGGCGTGGGCAAAACAAGCCTTTTGCGCGCCATCGCGGGGCGTCACCCCCATTCGGGCGGCACGATCACGCTTGATGGCAAGCCCTTGGGCCAAGCCACGGCGGTGCAGGCCGCGCGCGCGGGCATCGCCTATGTGCCGCAAGGGCGCGAGATCTTTCCGCTTTTGACCGTGACCGAAAATTTGCAGACGGGCTTTGCCTGCCTACCCAGCGCCGACCGTCGCATCCCCGACCGGATCTATGATCTCTTCCCGGTCCTCAAACAGATGGAAAATCGCCGGGGCGGGGATCTCTCGGGCGGACAGCAGCAACAGCTTGCCATCGCGCGCGCGCTTATTGCGCGGCCGCGCGTCTTGTTGCTCGATGAGCCGACCGAGGGCATCCAGCCCAACATCATCAAGCAGATCGGCAAGGTGATCGAACTGCTGCGCGACGAGGGCGAGATCGCCATTATCTTGGTCGAGCAGTATTTCGATTTCGCCTATGGGCTCGCCGATCGGTTTTGCGTGCTGAACCGTGGGCGCGTGGTGCTGTCGGCACAGGCCGCCGAGGTGACGCGGCAGGATATCTTCGACCAAGTGGCGATTTGAACATCCGGCTTGACGCGGGTTAATGCCGCGCGGGCCAAAAGCCCCGATCCTTGTCGTAGCCCGCAGCAAGGATCAAGATGTCCCCGCCACGCCGCATCGCGCATAGCCCGCACAGCCCCGGCCAAGGCGCGGGCCTTCCCGGTCTGGATGCGCAACCGCCCGAGATCGCCCGCCATGCCGATGTCGATTTTGCCGATCGCTACAGCACCAAAAGCCTCGACCGCGCGGCGCATGCGCATCTGGCACGTTTCACACTGGGCATCTCGCCCTTCGGGTTGAGCACAACCTTTTTCGCATGGTGGGTGCATCTGATGGGCGCACCGGGAAAACAGCTTCAACTGATCGAGAAGGCCGCGCGCAAGGCGATGCGGCTGGCCGTGCATGCAGGCGAGGTGTTGCGCGATCCCGATACGCCACCCTGCATCGCGCCCCTGCCCCATGATCACCGCTTCGCTCATGAGGGTTGGCGGCGCTGGCCCTATACGATGATCTCCCAGTCTTTCCTGCTGACCCAGCAATGGTGGTACAATGCCGCGCGCGATATCGACGGGCTCAGCGCGCGCGAGGAACAGGTGGTCTCGTTTGTCAGCCGACAAATGCTCGACATGGTGTCGCCCGCGAATTTCATCCTGACCAATCCCGAGCTTGCCGCCACCACTTGGCGCGAGGGGGGGGGCAATCTTGCGCGGGGCTTCCAGCATTTTCTCGAGGATTGGGAACGCGCCATTTCAGGCAAAGGGCCGGTCGGCACAGAGGATTTCCAGCCCGGTCGCGATGTCGCCGTCACGCAAGGACAGGTGGTGTTGCGCGAACACCTGTTCGAACTGCTCCAATACGCGCCCACGACCAAGACGGTGCATCCCGAGCCGGTGCTGATCGTGCCGGCATGGATCATGAAATACTACATCCTCGACCTCAGCCCCGAGAATTCGCTGGTCCGCTATCTGGTCGATCAGGGCTTTAGCGTTTTCATCATGTCGTGGCGCAACCCGACAGCCGAAGATCGCGATCTGGGGCTTGATGATTACGCCACGGCCATCGACGCCGCGATAGACGCGATCCAAGCCATCCTGCCCGCGCGCAAGCTGCATGCGGTGGGCTATTGTCTGGGCGGCACAGTGTTGACGGCCAAGGCCGCGCAAATGGCGCGCGCGGGCGATGACAGGCTGGCCAGCCTCAGCTTGCTGGCGACCCAGACCGATTACGCGGAACCGGGCGAGCTACAGCTATTCATCAGCGAAAGCGAGATCGCGTTCCTTGAAAACATGATGTGGGACCAAGGCTATCTCGACACCAAGCAGATGGCCGGTGCCTTTCAGCTGTTGCGGTCGGCCGATCTGATCTGGTCGCGCTATGTGCATGAATATCTGATGGGTCGCAGGCAAGAGATGTTCGACCTGATGGCATGGAACGCCGATGCGACGCGCATGCCCTACCGGATGCATGCGGAATACCTGCGCCGGATCTATCTGGATAACGAATTGGCCGAGGGCAAGTTCGCCTTGGACGGCACGCCCGTTAGCATCGCCGATATCGCGGTGCCGATCTTTTGCGTGGCCACCACGACCGACCATGTCGCGCCTTGGCGCTCGGTCTACAAGCTGCACCAATTGGCCGAGACCGCGATCAGCTTCGTTCTGACCACGGGCGGGCATAATGCCGGGATCATCAGCCGCCCCGGTGATCCCGAACGCGCCTA
>NZ_CBFIIK010000151.1:0-4901 GCF_965662675.1 Roseicyclus sp.
TCGGGGTTTTCATGCAGATGATGCCGCCAGCCCATTATTTCCGGCAGCATTTCGGCGAAGCGGTTCTTGATCGGCATGGGTTTTCCTCAGCCCGCAGGCATGCGTCGCTCGATCAGCTCGGCAAAGAAGCTGCACCCATAGGGGATGGCGTCGTCGTTGAAATCATATTCGGGGTGGTGGACCTTTTTCGTGTCGCCATTGCCGATATGCACGAAAGCGCCGGGGCGGGCTTGCAGCATGTAGCTGAAATCCTCGGCCCCCATGCGCGGCGGGCGGCCCCAGCGGACGCGGCCCTGCCCCGCCACGGCTTCGCAGACCTGCGCCGCGAGCCGGGCGTTGTCCTCGTGGTTCACCGTCACCGGATAGCCGCGCTCATAGGTGATCTCGGCGCTGCAGCCATAGGCCTCGGCGGTGGCTTGCACGATCGCGGCGATACGCGCCTCGGCCAGATCGCGCACGCCCTCATCCAGCGTACGCACGGTTCCAGCAAGCGTCACGCTGTCGTCGATGACATTGGTGGCCGCCGATTCCGTCTGCATCACGCAGATCGAGACCACGACCGATTTCAGCGGATCGACCGACCGGCTCGCCACGGTCTGAAGCGCCATGACCGTCGCACAGGCCGCCGGCACCGGATCGATCACGTTATGGGGTTGGGCCGCATGGCCGCCGCGCCCCCGGATGACCACGCGCAATTCATCGGCCGCCGCCATGATCGGGCCGGGCGCCACGCCGAACTCGCCCACGGGAAGGCCGGGTTCGTTGTGCATCCCGTAAACCTCGCGGATGCCCCAACGCTCCATCAAACCATCCTCGATCATGGCAAGCGCACCCGCGCCGCCCTCCTCCGCCGGTTGGAAGATCAAGACCACGGTGCCGTCGAAATTGCGCGTCTCGGCCAGATACTTGGCAGCACCAAGCAGCATCGCGGTATGGCCGTCATGGCCGCAGGCATGCATCTTGCCCGCTGTCTTGCTGGCATGGGGCAGCCCGGTTTTCTCGGACATCGGCAGCGCATCCATATCGGCGCGCAGGCCGATGGCCGCCCCCTTGGTGTCGATGCGCCCCCGGATCACGCCGACCACGCCCGAGCGGCCCACGCCTGTGACCACCTCGTCACAGCCGAAATCGCGCAGGCGTTCGGCAACCAGCGCCGAGGTGCGCGGCAGATCATAGAGGATTTCCGGGTTCTCATGCAGATCGCGGCGCCAGGCGGTGATCTCGTCATGGAGTTCGGCAAGGCGGTTCTTCACGGGCATGGCGCTATCCCTCCTGCAGCATGGCGAGCAGGCGTTCCATGAACGCCTCTCCCTTGGTCAGCTGGTCGACATACATGTATTCATTGGCCTGATGGGCCTGCGCGATATTGCCCGGCCCGCAGATGATCGCGGAATAGCCCGCGCGCTGGAATTGTCCCGCCTCGGTGCCGTAGCTGACGACCGCGCTGCCGTTCTCGCCGGTCAGGCGGCGCACCAGCGCCTCCGCCATACCGTCTTGCTCGGCGCGTAGCCCCGGCACATCCCAGCGTGGAAGGACGGTGATGCCGGTCTCGGGGCGCACGGCCTTCATGCCCGCTTCGATCCGCGCGATCTCGGCCATCATGCGGGCCTGCCATTCGGCGTTGGGTTCTTGCGGGATGCAGCGCGCGGTCAGCACGAAGGTGCAATCCTTGGCGGTGATGTTATGCGCGGTGCCGCCTTGGATCATGCCGACATGCAGCGTGGTATAGGGCGGGTCATAATCGCAGGCGGGATCGGCATTGGCGGCGTTTTCGGCATTGGTGCGGTTGGCCCAGTCGATCAGCTTGGCCGCCTCCATGATGGCCGAGACACCGGTATAGGCGATGGATGAATGCACCTCGAACCCGTGAAAATGCAGGTCGAGCCCGACACCACCCTTGTGGCCGTTGACGATGCCCCATTCAGTCGGCTCGCCGATGATCGCCAGCGCAGCTTTGGGCATATGGTCCTGCATCGCTTCGATCATGGGCGGCGCGCCGGTGCAGCCGATTTCCTCGTCGCGGGAGAGGCAGAGCTGAAGCGGTCGCTTCACGCCACGGCGCTGCGCCGCGACCGTGGCCCAGATCGCCAGCGCGTCAAACCCCTTCATGTCGCAGGTGCCGCGCCCGAACAGCTTGCCGTCTTTCTCGACCACGCTGAACGGATCGGTCACCCATGCCTGCCCATCGACGGGCACGACATCGGTATGGCCCGACAAGATCACGCCGCCCGCGATCTCGGGTCCGGCATGGGCATAAAGGCTTGCCTTTTTCCCCGTGGGGTCAAAATCGCGGTGACTGTTGATGCCATGGCTGGCCAGATAATCCGCGACCCAATCCACCAGCGCGAGGTTGCTGTCGCGGCTGACCGTGGGAAAGGATACGAGTTTGTCCAACAAAGCCCGCGGGCTCAAGACATCGGTCATGCTAGGCGCTCCGGGTATATGCGGGCCGAGCCTGTGCCAGCCGTGGCGCATCGTCAAGCCCGCGCAGATCAAGATGCTCAAAGGATAGGCAGATGCCGCCTAGAGTTGCATGGGCTGTTATATTGCAGCTTGTGACGTGCAATTTTCATGTTAGCGTCACCATCAATATAGCCACCCGAGCATCGACAAGAGGTGGCACAGTAACAGGTTGGGGAGCATCTGCCGATGCCCGATGGGGCCACCCCCTTTGTCCTTGATGTCAAGGACTTGAAGACCGTGTTCCGCACCCGCGGTGGCGAGGTGCATGCGGTCAACAATGTGAGCTTCACGCTCAAACCCGGCGAACTGCTGGGCGTGGTGGGTGAGTCTGGGTCCGGCAAATCCGTAACCATGATGTCGCTCATTCGGCTTTTGCCAATGCCACCCGCCGAGATCCGCGGCGGCAGCGTGATGTTCGAGGGCCAAGACCTTGCCCGCGTGCCCGAAGAAACGATGCGCGATATCCGTGGCGCACGGATCGGGATGGTGTTCCAAGACCCGATGACAAGCCTCAACCCCGTCTTCACCGTGGGCTACCAGATCATGGAGCCATTGCGCAGCCATATGGGGCTGAGCAAGGCGCAAGCGGCGACCCGCGCGGCCGAATTGCTCGATCTGGTGGGCATCCCTGATGCGCGGCGTCGTCTTTCGGATTATCCGCACCAATTCTCGGGCGGGATGCGCCAGCGCGTGATGATCGCCATCGCGCTTGCCTGCGATCCCAAGGTGCTGATCGCCGATGAGCCAACCACCGCACTCGATGTGACGATTCAGGCGCAAATCCTTGAGCTGGTCAAAGACCTGCGCCAGAAACTTGGCATGGCGATCGTATGGATCACCCATGATCTGGGTGTGATCGCGGGCATCGCGGACCGGGTCATGGTGATGTACGGCGGCCAAGTGGTCGAACAGGCGCCCGTGCGTGAATTGTTTGCCAATCCACAGCACCCCTACACGCGCATGCTTTTGGAAACCGTGCCGCATATCCGCGGTGAGCGCGCCGCGAAGTTGCGGGTAATCCAAGGCCAACCGCCGATCTTGTCGCGCGCGCCGGAAAGCTGCCCCTTCCGGGCACGATGCCCACAGGCATTTGAGCGCTGCGCGCGCGAAAACCCGGCGCGCTTCGATGTGGCGCCTTTGCATGACGCAGCGTGTTTTTGGGATTTCAAGGCGGGGGCCGGGCGCGATGTTTGACACAAGCGGCGCGAAAAAGCTGGTCGAGGTGCGTGACCTCACGATGCATTTCCCGATCCGTACGGGGTTGTTGCGTCGGTTGACCGGGTCGGTCAAGGCGGTCGATGGCGTCAGCTTCGATATCTACGAGGGCGAGACCTTGGGCCTTGTGGGCGAGTCGGGCTGTGGGAAATCGACCTGCGGGCGGGCGATCTTGCGGCTTTACGATCCGACAGGCGGCTCGATCCGGCTTGAGGGCGAAGAGATCGCCGATGCCCCCTTCGAGACGCTGCGCCGCCTGCGCCCCAAGATGCAGATGGTGTTTCAAGACCCGCAAGCCAGCCTGAACCCGCGCATGACGGTCGCGGGCATTATCGGCGAACCGTTGATGGAGCATACCAAGTTTGGCGCCGCCGAACGGCTCGAGCGTATCTACGAGTTGATGGATGCGGTGGGGTTGAACCGGGATTTCGCCAACCGCTACCCGCACGAGTTTTCGGGCGGGCAGCGCCAGCGCATCGGGATCGCACGCGCGCTGGCCTTGAACCCGAAATTCATCGTCTGCGATGAGCCCATCGCCGCACTCGATGTCTCGATCCAAGCGCAGGTGGTCAACCTGCTGGAAGAATTGCAAGACCGGCTTGGCCTGACCTACCTGTTCATTTCCCATGACCTCAGCATGGTGCGCCATATCGCGGACCGGGTGGCGGTAATGTATCTGGGGCGCGTAGTAGAACTGGCCCCGCGCGACGCGCTTTTCGCCGAACCGCTTCACCCCTATTCGACCGCGCTGCTTTCGGCAGTGCCCGAACCCGACCCGACCAGCCATGACGATGCCGAGCGGATCATCTTGCAAGGTGATGTCCCCTCGCCCGCAAATCCGCCGAAAGGCTGCAATTTCTGCACACGCTGCCCACGCGTGATGGAGATTTGCCGCGAGATCGACCCCGAAATCCGCGAGATCGCGCCGGGCCGCCATGTGGCCTGCCATCTCTATGCCGAAGACACCCACAAGACCGCAGAGCATGCGGCTTAACCCACCGAGGTCTGAGCGACCAACAAGGAGAGAGACAGAAAAATGAAACGCTATTCACTTCTGCTCGGTGCGACGGCACTGGCGCTTGCGCCAGCCGCGGCGATGGCCGAGCGCGGCTCTTCGGGGCATCTCAACATCATCTATTGGCAAGCCCCCTCGACGTTGAACCCCTATCTGTCGGGCGGCACGAAAGAGATCGAAAGCTCCTCGCTCATCCTCGAGTCGATGG
>NZ_CBFIIK010000152.1:0-4855 GCF_965662675.1 Roseicyclus sp.
CACGGCCTTGGTGTCGACCGCGCGGATGGATGAGGTGATCGATCATCTGCGCCGCGCCGTGGCCGAGGGGCGGCAGGCCTATTGGGTCTGCCCGCTGGTCGAAGAGAGCGAGAATTTCGACGCCACCGCCGCCGAAGAACGCTTCAAGCTTTTGCGCGCGGCCTTGGGCGAGGGGGTGGTGGGGCTGGTGCATGGCCAATTGGCCCCCGATCACAAAGCCGCCGCCATGGCCGATTTCGCCGAGGGGCGGACCCGTGTGCTGGTGGCGACCACGGTCATCGAGGTGGGCGTTGATGTGCCCAATGCCTCGATCATGGTCATCGAACAGGCCGAGATTTTCGGGCTGGCGCAGTTGCACCAGCTGCGCGGGCGGGTCGGGCGGGGTGCGGCGGCCTCGACCTGTCTGTTGATGTATCGCCCGCCCTTGGGCGAGACGGCGAAGCGCCGATTGATGGTGCTGCGCGATACCGAGGACGGTTTCGTCATCGCAGAAGAAGATCTGGCCATTCGCGGCGCGGGCGATGTAATCGGCACGGCGCAATCGGGATTGCCGCGGTTTCGGATCGCCGATCTTGAGGCGCAGACCGGGCTCATGGCCTTGGCGCAATCGGCCGCACGCACGCTTCTGGTGCGCGATCCGGGGCTTTTGGGGCCACAAGGACAATCGGCGCGCGTGCTCTTGTGGTTGTTGGAGCAAGACAAGGCGATCCGGCTGATTTCGGCGGGCTGATCCGCTTTGTTCACAAATGTTCTTAAAAAGTTCTTTACATGTTGCGGCGAAAATGAGAACAAATGGGCAACACGCTCATCTCAGGAGGCCATGACATGACCCGGATTGCTGAAATCATTACCCATTCGCGCGACACATTCGTCGGCGACGCCGCTGGTGTGATCGCGCTTGCGGTGTTCACCTATGGCCTTTTGTATCTGCCCGGTTTGATCTGACTGCGATTTCTGCCTGCGGTCTGGTCATGCTTTTGATGCGGCTGTGCCCCCTCTGTCCCGCCGCATGTCGCCCCTTTGTTGAGAGGGTGCGGGCATGGCCCAAGACACGCTGACTTGCGCCGCCCTCGTCCCCGAGGTGCGGCGTTTTTTTGGCCTTCGTGGGTGGGTGTTCAGGCGCTTTGCGCCTGGGCTGCGGCATCCATCGCTTCCAGCGTCGCCTCGAGCGACAGCATGATCGAGGCGTGGCGGTTACGATAATCGCGGGCCGGGGTCAGCACCTCGTAGCCGTGAAACGGTGCCGCCGGCGGCGCGGCGCCTTCGGTCAGCATGGCGCGCAGCGCGTCGCGGGCTTGGGCCACCTCATCGCGGCTGCGCCCGATGATATCGGCCCCCAAGAGGGCCGCGGCCGCCTGTCCCAATGCGCAAGCTTTGACATCTTGGGCGAAGCGGACGATGCGGCCATCCTCGATATCGAGATCGACCGTCACCGTCGAGCCACACAGCGGTGCGCGCTTGCGCAAGCTGGCCTGTGGCGTATCCAGCCGCCCATGATGCGGAATATCCGCCGCCAAGGCGAGGATACGCTGGGAATAGAGTTTGATCAGATCGCTCTCGCCGGACATGGGTTCCGCCTGTCTTGTCATGGCCCTATAGGTAGCGGTGTTGCCCGGTTTTGCAAAGAGGTGGACCATGGTTAAGTTCGATCCCGCCACGCTGCGTTATGACGCGCAAGGCTTGATCCCCTGCATCGCGCAAGAGGTCGAAAGCGGCGCTGTGCTGATGATGGCATGGATGAATGCCGCGGCCGTGGCCCGCACGCTGGCAAACGGACGGGTGACCTATTGGTCGCGCTCGCGGCAAGATTTCTGGATCAAGGGCGAAAGCTCGGGCCATGTGCAGGAGCTGGTCGAGCTGCGCATCGATTGCGACCGCGACTGTCTTTTGGCGCTGGTGCGTCAGACGGGGCCGGCCTGCCATACCAATCGGGCTGTGTGTTTCTACACGGCTGTGCGGGATGGGGCCGAGGTGGAGTTGATGGCACCTATGCCTTAGAGCGTGTCGCGTTCTGTCGCATGCACCGGGGCAGGCGAACGCATTGTGCGTAGCAAACGCTGCCTCGCCTGCCCCGATCAAGAGGTCGGATTGATCAAACGCGAAACGCTCTGGGTGGCGTTTTTGCGTTGTGGGGGCTCTGCCCCCGTCGCCTTCGGCGCCTCCCCCGGAGTATTTCACAAGCAAAGATGGACTAAAGCCCGACCATGCGGCGGATATCGGCGGCGGTTGCACCTGCATCGCGGTATTGTGCGATGGCACGCGCATCGTCGCGTTTGGCCAGCCGCTTGCCCGCCGCGTCGCGGATCAAGCGGTGGTGATGATATTGCGGTGTGGGCAGGCCCAACAAGCTTTGCAGCAGCACATGGATCGGGGTAGCGGCGAAGAGATCCTCGCCGCGGATCACATGGGTGATCGCTTGAGCCGCATCATCGACCACGACCGATAGGTGATAGGAGGCCCCCATGCCGGGCCGGGCCAGAACCACATCGCCGATGGTGGCGATCATCATCTCCGGGGTGATGGCGTGCTGGCCTGTATGGGCTGGGCCGGTTTCGGTAAAGCCGCCCGTGTGGCGCGGCAGTGCCATTGCCTTGGCCATGTCGAGGCGGATCGCATCGCTTGGGCCCGCTTCGGCCATCGCGCGGCCACGGCAGGTGCCGGGGTAGAGCAACCCATCGGGCCCGCTCGGTGGGGGCGTGCCCTCTTGCGGGGCGCAGGCGGCATCGCGGATATCGCGTCTTGTGCAGCAGCATGGATAGGTGAGGCCCAGTCCGCGCAATTGGTCGATGGCGGCGCGATAGGCGGGAAGGTGATCGGATTGACGGCGCGGCGGCGCGTCCCATGTCAGCCCAAGCCAAGCCAGATCGTTGATGATCTGCGCCTCCCATGCCGGGCGCGCGCGGGATTGGTCGATATCGTCGATCCGAAGCATGAAGGCGCCACCCGCCGCGCGGGCGCGGTCATGGGCAAGAATGGCGGAATAGGCGTGGCCCAGATGCAGCGGTCCAGTGGGTGATGGGGCAAAGCGGGTGCGAAAGCGCATGTCACGCGCCCTTGGGCCTGTCCGATGCCCGTTCAGGCAGCATCGGCGCGGCTTTCACCCAGCCAGGCCGCCCATGCCGATTTGGCGCGGTCGGTATAGGCCTTGTAGCGGTCCTTGCGGCCACGCCGACCGGCCTTGAGCCCCTCGACCGGGGGGAAGAGGCCGAAATTCACGTTCATCGGCTGGAAGGTTTTGGCCTCGGCCCCGCCGGTGATGTGGTGGACAAGCGCGCCCATGGCCGTTTCTTGCGGAACAGGGGCGAGGGTCTTGCCGCAAATCTCGGCCACGGCAAGCCGACCGGCCAACAGCCCCATCGCGGCGGATTCCACATAACCCTCCACCCCGGTGATTTGACCCGCAAAGCGGATATTGGGGCGCGCGCGCAGGCGCATCTGCGCGTCGAGAAGGCGTGGGGAATTGATGAAGGTGTTGCGATGGATGCCGCCAAGACGCGCGAAGCTGGCATCATGCAGTCCAGGTATCATTTTAAAAACAGAGGTTTGTGCGCCGTACTTCATCTTGGTCTGGAAGCCGACGATATTGTAGAGCGTACCCAGCGCATTGTCGCGGCGCAGCTGCACAACGGCCCAAGGCTTGACCGTTGGGTTGTGGGGGTTCGTCAGCCCCACGGGTTTCATCGGCCCATGACGCAGCGTTTCGCGGCCACGTTCGGCCATCACTTCGATCGGCAGGCAACCGTCGAAATATCCCGCGGTCTCGCCCTCATGGAACTCGGTCTTGTCGGCGGCGAGAAGCGCGTCGATAAACGCTTCGTATTCATCCCGCGTCATCGGACAATTGATATAGGCGCGTTGTTCTTCGAGCGTTTCGCCCTTGTCATAGCGGGACTGTTCCCATGCCACCGACATGTCGATCGTATCTGTATAGACGATCGGGGCGATGGCATCGAAGAAAGCCAGCGCATCGTGGCCAGTTTGGGCGGCGATGGCTTGCGCAAGCGCCCCCGATGTGAGCGGCCCCGTCGCGATGATCGCAGGTCCTTCGGGCAGGGATGTGATCTCACCGCCTATGATGGTGATGTTGGGGTGCGCGCGCAGCTTGGCGGTCACCGCTTCGGCGAAGGGGTCGCGGTCGACGGCCAGCGCGCCGCCTGCGGGCAGGCGGTGATCATAGGCGGTGTCCATGATGATCGAACCTGCTGCGCGCATTTCCCAATGCAAGAGGCCCACGGCGTTTTGTTCGTCATCATCCGAGCGGAAGGAGTTTGAACAGACCATTTCCGCAAGCGATCCGGTGCGATGGGCAAAGGTGCCGACCGCAGGGCGCATCTCATGCAGCACGACCTTGATGCCCGCTTGAGCGGCTTGCCATGCCGCTTCGGACCCGGCCATGCCGCCGCCGATGATCTGGAGTGTTTTCTCGGTCATGCCGGGCATGTAGCGCCTAAGAGTTGGGTTGCAAAGGGCCTCTCAGCCCTCTGCGGCGGGTGTGTCGGGGATGGGGGCGATGTCATCGCCCTCTTCGTCGCCCTGATCGGCGATCCAAGCGACGCTGACCACCTCTTCGCCCTTGGCGGTGTTCAAGACCTTGACGCCGCCCGCGCTGCGTGAGCGGAAGGAAATGCCCGCAACCGGCACCCGGATCGATTGGCCGGTGGAGGTGGCGAGCATGATCTGGTCGCTCACTTCCACCGGGAAGCTAGCCACGAGTGCGCCGCCGCGCATCGCCTTGTCCATCGCCATGACGCCTTGGCCGCCGCGCCCGCGCACCGGGTAGTCGTGGCTGGAGGACAGCTTGCCCGACCCGCTGGCGGTGATGGTCAAGATCAGATCCTCGGCCGCCGACATCTCG
>NZ_CBFIIK010000153.1:0-4842 GCF_965662675.1 Roseicyclus sp.
GAAATCTTTACTGCTGCGGGCGAAATCGAGCTGAACGCGGGCAGCACGCCCATCACGCTGATGGTGGCCAATACGGGCGACAGGCCGGTGCAGGTTGGCAGCCATTACCATTTCGCCGAGACCAACGCCGCGCTTGAGTTCGATCGGGTGGCAGCGCGGGGCCACCGCCTTGATATCGCGGCGGGCACCGCCGTGCGGTTCGAGCCGGGCCAGACGCGCGAGGTGACGCTTGTCCCCTATGGCGGCGACCGCGCGGTCTGGGGTTTCAACAAGGCCGTGATGGGCAAGCTATGATGGTCCAAGTTTTCAAGGCGAAGGAGTGATCCCATGCCCACCCGCATCCCCCGGACAACCTATGCCGACATGTATGGCCCCACCACCGGCGATCGGGTGCGGCTGGCCGATACCGATCTGATCATCGAGGTGGAGCGCGACCTGACCACCTATGGCGAAGAGGTTAAATTCGGCGGCGGCAAGGTGATCCGTGATGGCATGGGTCAAAGCCAGCGCACGCGGGCCGAGGGCGCGGTTGATACCGTCATCACCAATGCGCTGATCATCGACCATTCGGGCATCTACAAGGCCGATATCGGCCTACGCGATGGGCGCATCCACGCCATCGGCAAAGCAGGCAACCCCGACACGCAACCGGGCGTCGATATCATCATCGGACCGGGCACGGAGGCGATTGCGGGCGAGGGGCGCATCCTGACGGCAGGCGGGTTCGACAGCCATATCCATTTCATCTGTCCCCAGCAGATCGAGGATGCGCTCCATTCGGGGCTGACCACCATGCTGGGCGGCGGCACGGGGCCGGCGCATGGCACGCTGGCCACCACCTGCACGCCGGGGCCGTGGCATCTGGGGCGGATGTTGCAGGCGGCGGACGCCTTTCCGATGAACCTGGCCTTTGCGGGCAAGGGCAATGCCTCCCGCCCCGAGGGGTTGATCGAACAGATCGAAGGCGGCGCCTGCGCCATGAAGCTACACGAGGATTGGGGCACCACGCCCGGTGCCATCGATTGCTGCCTGTCGGTCGCCGAGGATATGGATGTGCAGGTGATGATCCACACCGACACGCTCAATGAGTCCGGCTTTGTCGAGAACACGCTCGCCGCCATCGGCGATCGCTGCATCCACGCCTTTCACACCGAAGGCGCGGGGGGCGGGCATGCGCCCGACATCATGAAGGTTGTGGGGTTTCAGAACATCCTGCCATCCTCGACCAACCCGACGATGCCCTACACGGTCAACACGCTGGAAGAGCATCTCGATATGCTGATGGTCTGCCACCACCTCGACAAATCCATTCCCGAGGATGTGGCCTTTGCTGAGTCCCGCATCCGCAAGGAGACGATCGCTGCCGAGGATATCCTGCACGATATGGGCGCGTTCTCGGTCATGGCGTCGGACAGTCAGGCCATGGGGCGGGTGGGCGAGGTGATCATCCGCACTTGGCAGACCGCCCACAAGATGAAGCAACAGCGCGGGCGTCTGGCGAACGAGACAGGCGATAACGACAATGTCCGCGTCAAGCGCTACATCGCCAAATACACGATCAACCCGGCCCTTGTGCATGGGATCTCGCGCCATATCGGCAGTGTCGAGGTGGGCAAGCGCGCCGATCTGGTGCTGTGGAACCGGGCGTTCTTCGGGGTGAAGCCCGAGATGGTCTTGATCGGCGGCACGATTGCGGTCGCGCAAATGGGCGATCCCAACGCCTCGATCCCCACGCCGCAACCCGTCTATTCGCGCCCGATGTGGGGGGCCTATGGCCGCTCGGTCGAGCGCGGTTCGGTCACATTTGTCAGCCAAGCGGCGCAGGATTTGGGCATCAAGGCGCGGCTGGGCTTGGCCAAGGATACGCTGGCGGTTGAGGGCATAAGATCGGTGCGCAAGCGCGACATGATCCACAACAACGCCACCCCCCATGTCGAGGTGCATCCCGAAACCTACGAGGTGCGCGCCGATGGCGAGTTGCTGACCTGCGCGCCCGCGACGGAATTGCCGATGGCGCAGCGCTATTTCATGTATTGATCCGGCCGCCTCCGGCGGTGCGGCACGAGGGAAGTTGTCGATGCAAGAGACGATGATTGTGCAACGGCGCCATGCGGCGGGCCATTGGACGGGGCAGGCGGCAGATCGCCTCGTCCTCGATTACGAGGGGCGGTTTTTGCGTCGCAAGCGTCTGGTCATGGCCTCGGGCGCTGCGGTCTTGGTGGATTTGCCCGAGACGACGTCTTTGGGCGCGGGTGACGCGCTGGAGACGACGGCCGGCGCGCTGATCGCGGTCGTTGCCGCCGATGAGCCCCTGTTGCGGGTGACGGGTGATCTGGTGCGGCTGGCATGGCATATCGGCAATCGCCATACGCCCTGCCAGATTGCAGATGATTACCTGCTGATCCGTGACGATCATGTCTTGGCCGCGATGCTGCGCCAATTGGGGGCAGGGGTTTTGGCGGTGACCGGGCCTTTCACGCCCGAAGGTGGAGCCTATGGTCATGGCCGGACGATGGGCCATGATCACGGGCCGGGTCATGGCCATGCGCATGACCACGGGCATCACCATGGGCATGATCACGGCTGATGATGCAGCACGCCGATCTGTTGAAACTGACGCAATGGCTCTCGCCGGCCTTTCCGGTGTCCTCCTATGCTTATTCTCACGGGCTCGAGGCCGAGATCGTGGCGGGGCGGGTGCGCGATGGCGCCGGGCTGACCGATTGGATCGATGCGGTGCTGGCCGCAGGCGCGGGGCGCAGCGATGCGATCTTGATGCTTGCCGCGCGGCGCGGCGCGGCCGATCTTGCGGCGCTGTCCGATCTGGCACTGGCTTTGGCCGGTTCGCGCGAACGTGTTGCCGAGACCAGCGCGCAAGGACGGGCGCTGGCCGAGACATTGGCCGCGATGGGGGTGGGTGACGGGGTGGCACGCCCCTATCCGGTCGTCCTGGGCGCCGCGGCGCGAGCGCTTGCGCTGGAGGATCGGACGGTTTGCGCGCTTTACCTGCAATCCTTTGCGGCAAGTCTTGTCTCGGCGGCGGTGCGGTTCATGCCCTTGGGGCAGGCCGAGGGGCAAAGGGTGATGGCGGCTTTGCAAGGCCGGATCATGATGCTGGCCGAGGCGGCCTGTGAGGCGGGTTTGGCGGGGATCGGGACGGCGGTCTTCGGTGCCGATCTGGCCGCGATGGAGCATGAGGTGCAGGAGGTGCGGATATTCCGGACATGATGCGGCGACCGAGCGAAGAGGGGGCGCTGCCCCCGTCGCGTGCCGCGCCTCCCCCGGGATATTTGGGAAACGGAGAAGGGGCGCGCGCAGCGCGTCACCCTGAATGATGGATGAAGGAGGTCAAGCGATGGCCAGTGCACATGGGCCTTTGCGGGTCGGGATCGGCGGGCCGGTCGGCGCGGGAAAGACGACGCTGACCGAAAAGCTCTGCCGTGCCATGGCGGCGCAGTATTCGGTCGCCGTCATCACCAATGATATCTATACATCCGAGGATGCCGATTACCTGTTGCGTGCGCAGGCGTTGCCTGCCAGCCGGATCATGGGGGTCGAGACAGGTGGCTGTCCGCATACCGCGATCCGCGAGGATGCCTCGATCAACCTTGCGGCGGTGGCCGAGTTCCGGGCACGTATCCCAGATCTCGATGTCATCTTCATCGAATCGGGTGGTGACAATCTGGCGGCGACATTTTCGCCCGAGTTGGCCGATCTGACGCTTTACGTCATCGACACGGCCGCGGGTCAGGATATTCCGCGCAAGAAAGGGCCGGGGGTGACGCGGTCTGATTTCTTGATCGTCAACAAGATCGATCTTGCCCCCCATGTCGGCGTCGATCCCGCGCAGCTCGAGGCGGATGCGCGTGCGGCGCGGGGCGCGCGCCCCTTTGTCATGGCCTCCTTGCGCCAAGACCGCGGTGTCGATGCGGTTGTGGCATTCTTGAAGGAGGCGGGCGGATTATGAACCGCTGTTTTCTGCGAGGTCAGCGGCTTGGGTGGCAAAGCGCGCCTCGCCCGTGACATCCGCGGCGTAGTCGGCGATGCGCGCTGCGCGGTTGAATTGGCCTTGGCGTTGGGCGCGCTGGAGCAGATCCCACAAATAGGTGGCATCGGCACGGCGCACCGGGCGGATCAGCGCCGCGACGCGGGCGCTGGTCAGGCGTTGATGACCGAGCGCGCGCAAGAACTGCATCAAAAGGCCGCCCTGTCGGATCATGCGATCGGGGGCGGTCCCGGTGAAGCGCAGCGGGGCGAGCGTGACCTGCGGGCCGCGGAACTGCGCGACATGGGCGGTTGAGAGGGCATCGGTTGGATCATAGGCGATGACGACGTCGCGGGCTGTGGCGATCAATTGCGGCGCATCGCCATAGCGGGAGAAGTCGCGCCTCCGCTCGGCTAGGAAGCGGCGATCGAAACCCGCGCGTTCCGGGGTGAGCGTGGCGGCGGGAGCCGTCGCCAAAACCAACGCACCGGGTGCCGCAGCACTGTAGGCACAGGCGGCGTGACCTGCCGCGGGGCCGAAGCCCAAAAAGATCACCTGGGCAAAGCTGTCGAAAAAACCCGCCTGTGCAAGACCATCGAAAAAAGCGACCAGATCGGCGGAGCGATACCAGCTATCGCTCAGTGACATGATCGACAGGAGCGACCATTCCTTGCGCTGGACCGCCTCGAAGCCGAGGGGTAGGCCATCGGGCTCATGATGACAGACCCGTGCGGCGCGGTCGAAACTGACCAGCAGCGTGTCGCCCTCTTGTACGAAAAGGGTCAGGTGCTCATCACCGATCCGGGTGAAAAAACCATGATCGCGGCCGATGCCCGCCAATCGGTTGCGCCAAGCGA
>NZ_CBFIIK010000154.1:0-4842 GCF_965662675.1 Roseicyclus sp.
AATCCAACGGAGTTCCGGGTGCGAAGGGGCCGCTGCTGATCGGCAAAACGCCGATGATTTGATCGCGAAGAGCAGCAACGCCAGCTGCATCGGATGGCAGAGTGAAGGCGGGATTGGAGCTGTTCAAAATGAACAAATGATCGACCCCCGACGATTCATCGAAAATCAGCATGATCGTCAGTGCCACATCGGGGGCAGTATCGCCGTTGGTGTCCAAGATAAGGTCGACGATATACAATTCGTCGTTCTCATCTTCGCCATAGGGGCTGACGAATACGGGTGAGTTCTCCGGCCCAAGCCATACTTCCGGGATCACGACCAAACCGCCCGTCCCGAAATCGGAAGTCGCAAAGCCCGGGTTATTCGTATTGTTCGAATACTGGTAAACGATATTGGCGTCTTCGGGCACGGTAACCGTGAACTGTGTCAGACCAAGAAACGTGTCTTCTGAAATAGATACTCCGCCGAGCGTAAATGTAGGCATGCTGCAAGCCCCCCCATTAGTTACAAATATTATACTTTCGAAAGAATCTTTAAACGAAAGTCTGTCGGGTGGGACTGTGCCAAACTCCGCCTTTATGTCCAAGCGATTTTTCTTCCTTGGTATCGCTGCATTCTCCCGCATGGAATTGATGCAAAAAATCTATTGAAATCGCGGAATTTGATTGCAAAATACCGATCATGATCAACAAGCTCGAAATGTTCATCGCGGTCGCCAAGGAAGGCCATTTTGGCCGCGCCGCCGAAACGCTTGGCATTACGCAGCCAACGCTCTCGACAGGCATCAAGCAGCTTGAGGAACAGCTGGGTGTGCAGCTGATTTTTCGCGGCTCGCGCTATGGCGGTCTGACACCTGAGGGTGCGCGCGCGCTGGTCTGGGCGCGCAGGCTGGTGGGCGATGCCCGCGCCTTTCGCGAAGAGATGCGCGTAAGCCGCCATGGATTGTCGGGGCATCTGCGGCTGGCGGTTATTCCCACGGCGCTGACATGGGCGGCGAAGCTTTCGGCGCGTTTTGCCGAGGCCCACCCCAAGGTGCGCTTCACGATCTTGTCGCGGACATCCTCCGAGATATTGAAAATGCTGGAAAATCTCGAGGTGGATGCCGGGCTGTCATATCTCGACAACGAGCCTTTGGGCCGGATGACGACCGCCCCGATCTATACCGAGCGCTATACGCTGGTCTGCCACGCCGACAACCCCTTGGCCCTGCAAGCGCAGGTGACATGGGCCGATCTTGCCGGTGAAAGATTGTGCCTTTTGACGCCGGATATGCAGAACCGACGCATTATCAACCAATGCTTCATGGAGGCCGATGTAACCCCGGACGCCTTGATCGAGGCGAATTCGACCCTTGTTCTTGCCGCCCATGTCGAGCAGGGCGGCTGGGTCACGATCCTGCCGTCGGACATGGCGAGATTCTTGAGCGCGGGCAAACGCTTGGCTATCGTGCCGATCATCGGCGCGCATGTTGAGCATGTCGTGGGGCTCGTGGCGCCATTTCGCGAACCACATACCCCTGTGCTGGACGCGCTTTTGGCGCAAGCGGCCGGTTTGAACCGCGCTTGAGGTGTGTAAAGCGTCGCAAATCGCGCGTTGATCGTCGCGCATGTTTCATTGATATTTTCAATCGACTAACGGAATATCAATATTGATTATTGATCGCCAATCGCGACACTGGCCTTGGAATTCCGGAGCCAGACATGACCAGCCCATCCAATGCAGCGCAGCCCGACGGGCTGGCCGAGATTGAAGCCATCATCGCCGCCCATCTCTGGCGCGAGGGGCCGCTATTGCCGATCCTTCACGCGGTTCAATCAGCGTTCGGATATATCCCGAAAGACGCCCATGCGCCGATCTGCGACGCGCTGAACATCACCAAGGCCGAGTTGCATGGCGTGATCAGTTTCTATCATGATTTTCGTGACAAGCCGGCCGGTGTTCATGTCCTCAAGATCTGCAGGGCCGAGGCCTGTCAGGCGATGGGCGGGGCGGCCTTGTCCGCGGCGGTTCTGGCCAAGCTGGGTCTGGACTGGCACGAGACGAGCCGTGATGGGCGGGTGACGGTCGAACCTGTCTATTGCCTGGGGCTTTGTGCTTGCGCGCCTGCCGTGATGGTGGATGGCAAGCTGAAGGCGCGCGCGACGCCAGAGATGTTGCTGGCGGAGGTCGGCGCATGAAGATCTATGTTCCCCGCGATGCAAGCGCGCGTGCGCTTGGTGCCGATGCCGTGGCCGATGCCTTTGCCGATTTGGGTCATGCGGTGATCCGCAATGGATCGCGCGGGATGGTCTGGCTGGAACCGCTTGTGGAGATTGAGGAAAATGGGCAGCGCCGCGCCTATGGTCCGGTGGCGCCCGCCGATGTTGCGGGCATTTTGGCGGGCAACGCGACAAGCCTTGGGCCGGTCGAGGACATTCCTTTTTTCGCGCGCCAAACACGCCTCACCTTCGCGCGCTGCGGGCTGATCGATCCGCTTGATCTAGCCGATTACGAAGCGCATGGCGGCTTGCTTGGCCTGCGCCGCGCGCTGGCTTTGGGCAGCGACGGGATCATCGCGCAGATGAAGGAAAGCGGCCTGCGTGGACGGGGTGGGGCGGGCTTTCCCACCGGCATCAAGTGGGAAACGGTGCAAAAGGCCCACGGCCCGCGCAAATATATTGTCTGCAACGCCGATGAGGGCGATAGCGGCACCTTCGCCGACCGGATGATCATGGAGGGCGATCCGTTTTCCGTGATCGAGGGCATGGTGATCGCGGGTCTCGGGGTGGGGGCCAGTAAGGGCTACATCTATATCCGCTCGGAATATCCCGACGCCATCGAGATGATGGAGCGTGCAGTAAAAATATCTTTTGATAACAATATTTTAGGATTTGTTCTTAACTCAACGCATGAATTTGATATCGAAATCCGCGTTGGCGCAGGCGCCTATGTCTGCGGCGAAGAGACATCGCTGCTGAACTCGCTCGAGGGCAAGCGTGGGGTGGTTCGGGCCAAGCCGCCGCTGCCCGCGCTCGAAGGCTTCATGGGGCGGCCAACGGTCGTCAACAACGTGATTTCGCTGGCGACGGTTCCGGTGATTTTCGAGAAAGGCGCCGATCATTACGCAAGTTTCGGGCTCGGCCGGTCCAAAGGGACCATGCCGATCCAGATCGCGGGAAATGTGGCGCGCGGCGGGCTCTTTGAGACCGCCTTCGGCATGGCGTTGGGGGAATTGGTCAACGACATCGCGGGCGGCACTGCAACAGGGCGGCCCATCAAGGCGGTGCAGGTGGGCGGGCCGCTTGGCGCCTATTTCGCACCCGCCAAGTTCGACACGCCCTTTGCCTATGAGGAATTCGACGGGCAGGGCGGCTTGATCGGCCATGCCGGTGTGGTGGTTTTCGATGAGAGCGCCGACATGCGCGCGATGGCGCGTTTCGCGATGGAATTCTGCGCGGTGGAAAGCTGCGGGAAATGCACGCCCTGCCGGATCGGTGCGGTGCGCGGCGTGGAAACCATCGACCGCATCGCGGCAGGCGATGCCAGCGCCGTGCCGCTTCTGGTCGATCTGTGCCAGACGATGAAACATGGCTCTCTCTGCGCGCTTGGGGGGTTCACCCCCTATCCGGTGATGAGTGCGCTGGAACAATTCCCCGAGGAATTCAGCGGGCGGCGGGAGGCGGCGGAATGAGCGGGATCACCGCCTTCGGCGCTGACCGGCCGGGGGCTCTGCCCCCGGACCCCCGGAGTATTTGGAAAGCAAAGATGGATAAGTTGAGGGCAAGCGCATGAAGGATTTCATCATTCCATGGGGCGATGATCGCGACATGGGCACGCCCGCCAAGCAGGGTGCGCCCATCAGCCTTGTGATCGACGGCTTTGAGGTCACCGTGCCCGAGGGCACATCGGTGATGCGGGCCGCCGCGATTGCCGGCATTGCCGTGCCCAAGCTCTGTGCCAGCGACAATCTGGAGGCCTTTGGGTCATGCCGGTTGTGCGTCGTCGAGATCGAGGGGCGGCGCGGCACGCCTGCGTCCTGCACCACGCCGGTGGCGCCGGGAATGGTCGTGCGCACCCAGTCCGAGCAGGTCAAGGCGATCCGCAAGGGGGTGATGGAGCTTTATATCTCCGATCATCCGCTCGATTGCCTGACATGCAGCGCCAATGGCGATTGCGAATTGCAGGATATGGCCGGTGTCGTGGGCCTGCGTGACCAGCGTTACGAGGCGCCCGAGGGCGGCATGCGCACCCACTTCGCCCGCCGCGACACGAGCGGCATCGCCAACCCGGAGTGGATCGCCAAGGACGACAGCAACCCCTATTTCACCTATGATCCGGCCAAATGCATCGTGTGCAACCGCTGTGTGCGGGCCTGCGAAGAGGTGCAGGGGACATTCGCGCTGACGATCGAAGGCCGCGGGTTTGAAAGCCGCGTCTCAGCCGGTGGGGTGGGCGATGATTTCCTTGCCTCTGATTGCGTGAGTTGCGGGGCTTGCGTACAGGCTTGCCCGACCGCGACGCTGCAGGAGAAATCAGTGGTCGAGCTGGGCACGCCCACGCGGTCGGTCATCACCACCTGCGCCTATTGCGGGGTGGGTTGTTCCTTCAAGGCGGAGTTGAACGGCGACCAGCTGGTGCGCATGACCCCCTATAAGCATGGTGCGGCAAATCGCGGGCATTCCTGCGTCAAGGGGCGGTGTGCCTATGGTTACGCCACCCATTCCGACCGCATCCTGAACCCGATGATCCGCGAGACCATCGATCAGCCCTGGCGTGAGGTCAGCTGGGACGCGGCGCTGAGCTTTGCCACGGCCAAGATGCGGGGCATTCAGGCCAAGTACGGGCGCAAATCGGTGGGGGTCA
>NZ_CBFIIK010000155.1:0-4796 GCF_965662675.1 Roseicyclus sp.
CCCGAACCCGTGACGCGGGCCGCCGTGCTTTATTGCTTCCGCGTGATGGTCGAGGCCCCCATTCCGATGAATGCGGGCTGCCTGCGGCCCATCCAAATCATCATCCCCGAGGGCTCGATGCTGCGCCCCGCCTATCCGCGCGCGGTGGTGGCGGGCAATGTCGAAACCTCCCAGCATGTGACCAACGCGATTTTCGGCGCGCTGGGGACGCTGTCCAATAGCCAAGGGACAATGAACAACCTGACCTTCGGCAATCAGACCTACCAGTATTACGAGACGATTTGTTCGGGCGCGCCGGCTGGCGTGATGAATGATGGGCGCGGGTTCGCGGGCACATCGGGGGTGCATACCCATATGACCAATTCGCGGCTGACCGATCCGGAAGTGCTCGAGATGCGGTTTCCCGTGCTTTTGGAGCATTTCGGACTGCGCCCCGGATCGGGCGGCAAAGGAGCGTTTGACGCGGGCGATGGGACCGAGCGGCGCTTGCGGTTCTTGGAGCGGATGGATTGCGCGATCTTGTCCTCGCATCGTGCTGCCCCCCCGCGCGGGATTGTCGGCGGTGGTGATGGGCAGGTCGGACAGACCTTCGTGCGGCGCAAGGATGGATCGGTCGAGGTGCTGCGCGCCTGCGACCAGACGGTGCTGGACCCCGGCGAGGCGGTCACGGTGATCACGCCCACGGGCGGCGGCTACGGCAAGGGCTGAGGGGGGCGCTTGCCGCCCTTGTCTTGCGTCGGCGCGCGCCAAGCCCCAAAAGGGCCGGGACGCATCAAGCAAGGGAGGGGCAAGCGATGCCCAAAGGTTACATCATCGGCCATATCACCGTGAACGACCCCGAGGCCTACAAGGAATATGTCGTGCGCGACACGCCGATCCTGCATGCGCTTGGCGGGCGGTTCATCGTGCGCGGCGGACAAGCTCAGGTGATGGAGGGCGAGACCCTGATGCGCCATGTGGTGATCGAATTTCCGAGCTATGAGGCGGCACTGACCGCCTATAATGATCCAGAATATCAAGAGGTTGCCGATATCCGCCGCCGCACCGCCGACAGCGTGATCTTGGTGGTCGAAGGCACCGAATAAGACCGCTTTTCGCGCGCGCCCGGCCCATGCCCGGCGCGCGCTATGGTTTAATGGCCGTAAAGCCCCGCACTGCGCGCGCGCAGCGTGACCAGCGCCAGCACCGTGTCGATGGTGGGCGTCGCGGTCTCGGTCACGCGACCAAGCTCTTGCACCGAACCCAAAAGCGCGTCGATTTCCATCGGGCGGCCCGCGTCGAGGTCTTGCAGCATCGAGGTGCGATGCGCCCCAACGGCGGCCCCGCCATCGATCCGGCGATCCACATCGATGGGGAATTTCACGCCCAGCTTCTCGGCGATTTCTTGCGCTTCCAGCATCATGCCGCGCGCAACGGCCCGCGTGCCGGGATCGGTACACAGCACATCGAGCGTGGCATGGGTCAGCGCCGAGATCGGGTTGAACGACAGGTTCCCCCAAAGCTTCACCCAGATCTCGTCACGCAGGCGTGGGCGGACGGGTGCCTTGAGGCCCGCGCGGCCCAAGGCCTCGGACAGGCGCACGGCGCGGTCGGATTTCGCGCCATCAGGCTCACCAAGCGAAAAGCGGTTACCCTCGATATGCTTGACGACGCCTGGCTCAATGACTTCGGCGGCAGGATAGACCACGCAGCCCAAGACCCGGTCGGGGCCAAAGCCGTTCCATTGCGCATTGCCCGGATCGACCGAGGCCAGACGCGTGCCTTCCAGCGGGCCTTCGACCTTGTGGAAATACCACCATGGCACGCCGTTCACGCCTGAAACGATGGTTGTTTCCGGCCCGATCAGCGGCGCCATCTTGCCCACGACTGGGGGCACGGAATGCGCTTTCAGCGTGACGATGACATAGTCTTGATGCCCAAGGGCCGCCGGATCGTCGGAGGCGTTGACCTGATAGGTCTTGGTCTCACCCTCTTCGATCAGTGTCAGTCCCTTGGATTGCATGGCCGCAAGATGGGGCCCACGGGCGACAAGGCTGACCTCGGCCCCGGCTTCCGCCAGTTTCGCCCCCATATAGCCGCCGATGGCGCCCGCGCCGAAAATACAGATCTTCATGCCGTCTCCCTTTGCCACCAAAGCGGCCTTCCTTCATCTTTCCGAAAATACGCTGGGGGGTGCGGGGGGCAAAGCCCCCTGCTGGTCCCGGCCTCAGGCCTGTTCGACCAATCCCAGTTTCTCGGCCAGCCCGATGCGTTGCAGCTTGCCGGTCGCGCCTTTGGGGATCTCGGCCAAGATCACCACCTTGCGCGGCACCTTGAAGGCGGCGAGCCTTTCACCCGCGAAGGCGCGGATATCGGCCTCGGTTGCTTCCATGCCTTCGCGCAGCACCACGGCGGCGCCGACCTCTTCGCCCAGCTTGGGATGGGGGATGGCGAAGGTGACCACTTGGGCCACCGCCGGGTGGGCGGACAAGATGCCATCGACCTCGAGCGGTGAGACCTTTTCACCGCCGCGGTTGATGATTTCCTTGAGCCGCCCGGTCAGCGAGAGATACCCCTCATCGTCGAACTGGCCCTGATCGCCGGTGCGGAACCAGCGGCGGCCATCGGCCTCGAAGAAATTCTTGGCGTTCGCCTCGGGGTTGCCCTCGTAGCCGGGGGTGACGTTCGGCCCCGAGATCACGATCTCGCCCACACCTTCGACAAGGCGGTTCTCGATCTCATGGGCGATGCGGACCAGCGGCCCGGCCTCGACACCCACCGATCCCGGCTTTTGCGCGCGCGGCGGCAGGGGGTTGGAGGCCATCTGGTGGGCCGCTTCTGTCATGCCGTAGCCCTCGATCACCGGGGCGTTAAAGGTGGCAGCAAGCTGTTCCATCACCGGGCCGGGCAGCGAGGCCGAGGAGGAGCGCAAGAAGCGCAGCGGTACATTCTTGATCGTCTCGGCATTGCGCGCGGCGCGCGACAGGATTGTTTGGTGCATGGTCGGCACGGCCGTGTACCAGCTGGGCTGCGCCTCTTCCATCCAGCCAAAGAACTTCATCGCGTCAAAGCCCGGCGCGCACCAGACCGAGCCGCCGGCGGCAAGGCTGGACGATACGGCCGCGATCAGCCCGTGGATATGGAACAAGGGCATTACGTTGAGGCAGCGATCGGCAGGTGTCAGCGCGAGGGATGCGCCGATATGGCGGGCCGAAGCCGCGACATTCGATTGCAGCAAGGGCACGATCTTGGGCCGCGATGTCGTGCCCGAGGTGTGCAGGATCAGCGCGACGTCATCGGCGCTTGGCGCGGCGGTGTCGGCTTGGCCGGCGCTGCCCTCGGCCGTCAGGGTGAATGTGCCGGCGGGTTTTGCCGCGTCGAACGCAAGCCGGATCACCGCCAATCCTTGCGAAACGGCGGCGGCATGCGCGGCCCCAGCCTCGCCCTCGGCCAAGATGATGGCTTTGGCCTTGAGGTCTTCGAGGTAAAAGGCGAATTCCTCTTCCTTGTAGGCGGGGTTGAGCGGACAGGTGGTCGCGACACCCGCGACAGTCACGAAAGCCACCGCCATTTCGGGACCGTTGGGCAGTACGATCGCGACCCGGTCACCACGCCCGATGCCCGCGCCGTGCAGCGCCGTGGCGACATGGGCGGCTTGGTCTGCCAAGCCTGCATAGCTCAGCCAATCACGGCCCGGTGCGCCGATCGCTTGCGCGCGTTGATCCTGCGCGCTGATCAGCGCGGCGAGTGTGTTTGTCATGGGTGTCCCTCCTTTGGTCGCCATCGCTTGCCCGGCGACAGGCGCAATTTAGTGTTTTGTCGGTCCAAGGCCAGTCTGGATGTGCATCGCGTGATTTGCATGGCCCTGTCGGCGCATTGTCAATTGCTGACAAAATATGCATCACTGCCCGAGACACAATTTCGGCGGAGCCCGTGGCCATGCATCTTTCCCGTTTTCCCCGCGTCCATCTTGCCCATTTGCCGACGCCGCTGGAACGGATGGATCGCCTTTCGGCCGCGCTGGGTGGCCCCGAAATCTGGATCAAGCGCGATGATTGCACGGGCATGTCCTCGGGCGGGAACAAGACGCGCAAGCTGGAGTTCCTCATGGCCGAGGCGATGGCCCAAGGGGCCGACATGGTGATGACCCAAGGGGCCACCCAATCCAACCATGCCCGCCAGACCGCGGCCTTTGCCGCCAAGCTGGGGATGGGCTGTCATATCCTTTTGGAGGATCGGACAGGTTACCAAGACCCTGATTACACCGAGAACGGCAATGTGCTGCTGGATCATCTGCATGGGGCGACGACCGAGCTGCATCAGGGCGGCACCGACATGCCCGCCGCGATGGAAGCGGCGGCCGAGGCCGCGCGCGCCAAGGGGCGCACGGTTTATGTCATCCCCGGCGGTGGCTCGAACCCGACCGGCGCGCTTGGCTATGTGAATTGCGCGCTTGAGCTGTTGACACAGGCCAATGACCGCGGGCTGGTGATCGACCATCTGGTGACGGCGACGGGCTCATCCGGCACGCAGGCGGGGCTGGTGGCGGGAATGTGCGCGCTGAATGCGGGCATCCCGGTGCTTGGCATCGGCACCCGTGCGCCGAAAGAAAAGCAGGAACAGATGGTCTATGATCTGGCCTGTCGCACCGCCGAGAAACTGGGCTGTGCGGGTGTCGTGCAGCGTGAGGATGTGGTCGCCAATACCGATTATGTCGGGGCGGGCTACGGCCTGCCGCGCGAGGATACGCTCGAGGCGATCCGGATGTTCGCCGAGTTGGAGGGGATTTTGCTTGATCCCGTCTATTCCGGCAAAGG
>NZ_CBFIIK010000156.1:0-4684 GCF_965662675.1 Roseicyclus sp.
GCATCACCCAGATCGGGCAGCGCGCCGCCGCGCGCGGGCCGCACCCCGGCAGCCGCCCATGCGGCCACAGGGCGGCGGTTGTCGCGCCCCGTGCGCGCGGTGTCAAAACCCGTGGGCAGATGCACCTCCATCCCCCAAGGCTCACCCATCCGCCAGCGGTGCCGGCGCAGATATTCCCCGGTCGAGGCCAAGGCATCGCTGGGATCGTCGCCCCAGATATCGCGTCGCCCATCGCCCGTGAAATCGACGGCATATTCTTCGAAAACGGTCGGCATGAACTGGGTGTGGCCCATCGCGCCTGCCCATGAGCCTTGCATCCGGTCGGTCGTCGTATCGCCCGCCTGCAAGATGCGCAAAGCGGCCATCAGCTGCGCCTCGAAGAAACGCCCGCGCCGCCCTTCCCACGCCAAGGTGGAGGTGGCCGAGATCACGCCGATATCGCCCAACCGCGTGCCAAAGCGGGTCTCGAGCCCCCAGATCGCGGCGATCACATCGGCATCGACGCCGCTTTGCCGCTCAACGGCGGCAAGCGTCGCGCGCTGCGGTGCGACGCGCAGCCGTCCCAGCGCCAGATCATCCTCGCTTGCGACAAGGGCTAGGTAATCCTCGGTCGTGCGGCGGAACTCGGTCTGGTTGCGGTCACGGGCGACCACGCCGGGCAAAAACCCCTGTCCGGCAAAGCCCGCCCTCAGTGTCTCGGCCCGAATGCCCTGCGCTTGCGCGCGCGCGAAAAACGCCTCGCGCCATGCGTCATAGCTGGCATTTGGTTGCGGCAGAAAAGCGGGGTCGGGGGCTGCGCCGCGTGTTGTGGCGGTTTCACCCATGCATCCTGTCGCCACTGTGGCGCTCGCGCTCGCGAGAAAGACCCGCCTTGTTATCGGATATGCCATTTACCCACCGTTGCGCGCTATGCCTACACGCTTGTGGGTAATCCGCCGCGTGCATGACATCAAGTGGGCGCCGCGACATGGTTGCGATCGGCGCGGTGCCATTTCATACTGTGGCACACCCGGATCAACGGAGCACCGCCCATGGCTTGTCCCATCTGCGCAAGAGCGCCCAGCCCCGAGGCGCGCCCCTTTTGTTCGCGCCGCTGCGCCGATGTCGATCTCGCGCGTTGGCTCAATGGTAGCTATGCGATCCCCTCCGACAGCCCTGAAGATATCGCCGCCGCCGCCGAGGCGCTGGAACAGGCGCCGCAAAAGCCGCACTGAGGGGCAGGGGCGAGGCCGGGTGTGGTTATCGCCGCCGATCCGTCGGCCCCTTGGCCCAGCAATGACAGCATGCCGCAGTCTTGGCGCCCGCGAACCGCGTGATTATTGATCTATGTCAAGGGATTGTCGGTTGTTTTGCGATCTTGTGGCGGCGCACCGCCCACGCGGCACAGGAAGCGCGCAAAACGCGAAGCGAGAGACCGACCATGAAAGATTTCACCTTTACCGCAACATGTGCAATCGCGGCGGTTCTCGCCGCACCGGCCTTGGCCAATGATGATCTGCGCGCCTTTTCCAACGACCTGTTCGCGCCGATCCCGATGTCGACCCCCGACATCGCGGGCAATATCATCAGCCGACAGCGGGTCGATCTTGGCGCCATGCTGTTCTTCGATCCGCGCATGTCGCGCTCGGGGCTGTTTTCGTGCCAATCGTGCCATAATGTGGGGCTTGGCGGCGTGGATGGCCTGACCACCTCGATCGGGCATGGCTGGCAGCAAGGCCCGCGCAATTCGCCTACCGTCTATAACGCGGTCTTCAACATCGCCCAGTTCTGGGATGGCCGCGCGGCTGACCTGGCCGAGCAGGCGATGGGGCCGGTGCAGGCGGGTGTCGAGATGAACAACACGCCCGACCGTCTGCTCGAGACACTGAGTTCGATGGAAGACTATGTCGCGGCCTTTCAAGAGGCCTTCCCCGGCGAGGCGGAGCCCGTCACCTTCCAGAATTTCGCATTGGCCATCGAGGCTTTCGAGGCGACGCTGACCACCCCCAATTCGCGCTTCGACCAGTTCCTGAACGGGGCCGATACGCTGAACGAACAGGAAATCCGCGGCCTGCAATCCTTTATCGACGAGGGCTGTGCCGCCTGCCATGCGGGGGTGAACATGGGCGGACAGGATTACTACCCCTTCGGCCTTGTCGAGCGCCCCGGCGCGAATGTGCTGCCCGAGGGTGACCGCGGCCGTTTCGAGGTGACGCGCACCGCGACCGATGATTACGTCTTCCGCGCCTCGCCCTTGCGCAATATCGAATTGACCGCCCCCTATTTCCACTCGGGCGTGGTCTGGTCGCTGGAAGAGGCGGTCGCCGTGATGGGTGTCGCGCAATTGGGCGCCGATCTGAGCGAGGATCAAATCGCCGATATCGCGGCCTTCTTGCGGACGCTGACGGGCGAGATCCCGCAGGTGGTTCACCCGGTCTTGCCGCCCTCGACCGACGCGACGCCCCGGCCCGAACCGATGTAGGGCGTGCAGGAATTTGGTGCGCATCCCGTTCTCCTCCCTTGAGGATGCGCATCAAGGCTTGGCTGCGGGTGTTGTCCTCCCTTCCCCCGCAGCCAACAAAAGCAAAGGGCCGCCAAATGGCGGCCCTTTTTTCGATGTGTGCCGGGGGCCGTCAGGCCGATGTCGCACGATGCAGGAATAGGCGCTCGACGGTATAGACGAGAACCGCGGCACCAACCGCCCCCATCGCCGCGATCCCCAAGACCACCACCAGATCGACGGGCCCGCCGATATCGACCAAGCGGCTATCGGTCATCACCATGACGAACCAGACCGCCAAGACCGCGCCCAAGGGCATGAAAAGTTGCGCGATCAGAAATTGCCGCATCCCAAGGCTGCGATCGCGGATCAGCACGTAGATCCAGGCCCCGGTGATCACCAGCGCGGCCACGACCATCGCCCAGAACAGACCCGCGCCGAACATCTCTTCGAACACGGCGATCAGGGTCTCGAATGTCAATTCTTTCATCTGCTTATCCTTTCTTTCGCCGCTCAGGCCATGCCGCGCAGCATGGCGTTATAGGTGGCCTTCAGCGCCACCTCTTTCATCAGCCAGCTGATCCACAGCTCTTCGAGCGGTGCGATCAATCCGGGGAAGGACGGGGTGAGATTGTTGTTGTAGTCGAACTCCACCAGCATCGCGCGCCCGATCCGGGTGATCAGCGGGCAAGAGGTGTAACCATCATAGGTCTCGGTGCCTTCGCGACCGTCGAGGGCGGCGATCAGATGATCCTCGACCACCGGCACCTGCCATTTGACCGAGGCCGCGGTCTTGCCCTTTGGTACGCCCGCCACATCGCCCAAGGCCCAGATATTGGGGTAGTCATTGTGCCGCAATGTCGCCGGATCGCAGGCGACCCAGCCTTGATCGGCCCAGCGGTCGGCCCAAGCCAGCCCCGATTGCACTACGAAATCAGGCGCGCGCTGGGGCGGGATGACATGGAGGTAATCATAGGCCTCGTCATGCAGACCCCCATCCTGATCGCGGAAGGTGGCGATCTTGCGCGCCCCATCCACGGCGGTGAGCGTGCGCTGGAAACTGGTCGTTACCCCGCGATCCTCGAACAGCATGCGGACTTTCTCGGCCACGATCGGCACGCCGAAAAGCGATGTCTGCGGCACGATGTAGGCAAGCTCTGCAGCGCCCCGGTTGCCTGCGCGGCGCAAGCGATCATCGATGAGGAAACTATGCTTGAGCGGCGCGCCCGCGCATTTCATCTCGGTCGCGGGGCGGGTGAAGACACCGCGCCCGCCCTCTTCGACGAAGCGCGCGGCAGCTTGCCATGTGCGCGCGGCATAGTCCGGCCCCGCGTAAAGCGCGCCGACCCCGTTTTGGCCCACCATATCGAGCGAAAAGCCCGCGATGGCGTCGTGATCAAGCACAAGCCCCGGTGCCACGACGAGGAAATCGTAATCCAGACGTTCGCCCGCATCGGTCGTGACGTTTTGCGCCACGGGATCGACGGCGACTACACGCTCGGCGCGCAAGCTCACCCCCTCGGGCAGCCAGTCAGCGGTCTGGCTCACGACGTAATCGGCGGGTTTGAGGCCGGCGGCCACCAGCGAAAGCCCCGGCTGGTAAAGATGCTCGGCGCGCGGGTCGATCACCGTGATCTGCGCGCCCTCCAATCGGCGCACCAAGCGATTGGCCAAGGCCGTTCCTGCCGCCCCCGCACCGATGATGACGATGCGGGCATTGGTGCTGCGCATCGCGGCCTTGGCCCGCGGCACACCCAAAGCCGCGGCCCCACCGCCAGCGGCGATCAGGCCCAGAAAGCTTCGGCGGCTCGTGTGTAGATCGCCCGTCATGGCGCGTCTCCCTGTGTCGTCTTGTCAAATCCTGCGCCCGGTCTTTACGAAAGATGTCACATGTTAAAATTGACATAGATCAATTCCTGCACACAGAGCGGGGCGGCGCATGCGCAAGGCCACTTGGCAAAAGCTTCACCCCGCCACCCGTGCCGCCCAGCAGACGGAAATTTTTGCGCATACCCTCTGGACAGTGCAGAGGGCCTCGCTTAGACGACGTGCACCTGAACGATATTCGTTCCCATGCCCGGGTAGCTCAGGGGTAGAGCAGTGGATTGAAAATCCTCGTGTCGGTGGTTCGATTCCGCCCCCGGGCACCATTTTCTAAGTAGAATCAATGACTTAGAAATGCATCAAACACCCTAAAGTTGTAAA
>NZ_CBFIIK010000157.1:0-4612 GCF_965662675.1 Roseicyclus sp.
ACTCGATCTCGGGTGGTTCGGGCAATGACACGATCCTCGGCGGTTCGCCCGAAACGGTCACTAGCCCCAACCTGATCGTCAACGGCTCGTTCGAGGCAGGTGTTGCGGACGGCGCATGGCAATACTTCAGCAACGGGAATTTGGCCGGCTGGCAATCCGACAGCGGTATTGTCGAGGTTCAAGGCAACGGCTTTGCCGGGATCACGGCCGCCGATGGAACCAATTGGGCCGAGATCGACGCCGATAGTGCCGTCGATAATATCTATCAGGATGTCACGACCCCTGCGGGCGAAAGCCTGACGTTGAGCTTCGAGGCGCAACAGCGCAGCGCGGGAGACACACAATCGATCGAGGTCTGGTTCGGCGGCGTCTTGATCGACACGATCACGCCCACGACCAATGCCTGGCAGACCTATAGCTATACCGTCACCGGAAGCGGGACGGATCGCCTCGAATTCCGGGAATTGAGTTCCCAAAGCAACTCGTTCGGCCCCTTGCTCGACAATGTGTCGCTCACCGGGCCAGTCACCGTCACCTCCGATGACACGCTCTCGGGCGGTGACGGCGATGACAGCATTCTGGGCGAAGGTGGCGATGACCTGCTCTTCGGCGACGCGGGTAACGACACACTCTCGGGCGGCAGTGGCGACGACACGCTTTTTGGTGGCGATGGCGACGACGTTCTGATCGCGGGCAACAATACCGGCGCGGGCGATAGCCTATCGGGTGGCGCAGGGGACGATATCCTTGTCGACAGTTTTTGGAACGCGACGCTGGATGGCGGCACGGGCTCCGACCTTTTCGAACTGGGCTATGGCAACGCGACCGTGATCGGTGGCGAAGACGTCGGAAATACCGATGTCGACCTGATGGATTTCCAGACCGCCAATGATGCGGTCAACGTCCTTTATGACGGGGATGAAAGCGGCAGCTACACCGATAGCGATGGCGATAACGGGCAATTCAGCCAGATCGAGGGGATCATTCTCAGCGATCAGGCGGACACGGTCGATGCCAGTGCCGATACCAGCGGCGTGATCTTGATCGGCAATGACGGTGACGACCTGATCACCGGCGGTCAAGGCGCGGACTTCATCGAAGGCGGCGCGGATAATGACAGCATCGCGGGTGGTGCGGGCAATGACACGCTGCTTGGCGGAAGCGGTGAAGACACCCTTGTCGGCGGGGATGGTAACGACACGATCGATGGCGCGGGCGGTAACGACACCATCGATGGTGGCGCAGGCACCGACACGATCGATGGCGGCTTCGGCAATGACCTGCTCAGCGGCGGCGATGGCAACGACACGATCCTCGGCGGATCGGGCGATGATACGATCGACGGTGGCGCGGGTGACGACCTGTTGGTCACCGGCAGCTACGGCGGTGCCTTTGCCACCAGTAACGACGCGGCCGGCAATACCAATGTCGTCAGCGGCGGCGATGGCAATGACACGATCCTTGCCAGTGTCGGGGCCGATACGCTGTCGGGCGATGCGGGCGATGACAGCATCGATGGCCAAGGTGGCGATGACGTCATCACGGGCGGCGACGGGCGCGACACGCTGCAAGGCGGCGCAGGTGCCGACAC
This sequence comes from Roseicyclus sp., assembly GCF_965662675.1. Taxonomy (GTDB): domain Bacteria; phylum Pseudomonadota; class Alphaproteobacteria; order Rhodobacterales; family Rhodobacteraceae; genus Roseicyclus. The sequence continues at coordinate 1,592 of NZ_CBFIIK010000157.1, forward strand.
GCTGACGGGCGGCACCGGGGCTGATGCCTTCATCGTCGATGATGGCGGCGACATCATCACCGATTTCGACACGACCACGGGTATCCAAGGCGGCGGCACACCCGATCAGACCGACAATGACTTCGTCGATCTCTCGACTTTTTACAACGAAACAACGCTGGCGGCATGGAACGCGGCCAACCCGACCAATACCTTCGTGCGCCCTATCGATTGGCTGCGCGCCGATCATGCAGATGACGGGGCGCTGGCCGAGGTGGGCGGGTTGCAGATCCGCGGGGCCGATGGGCAGCCCGTCGCCGCCAATGAATTGAATTTCGAAAACACCAACGTGGTGTGTTTCGCCAATGGCACCCGCATCGCCACAGCCCAAGGCGCGGTCAAGGTCGAGGATCTCAAACCCGGCGATCTGGTGATGACCATGGATCACGGGCTGCAACCGCTGCGCTGGATCGGCTCGCGCCGTCTGGACAAGGATGATCTCAACCGCAACCCCAATCTGCGCCCGATCCGACTGTGTGCATCGGCCTTGGGCATGACCGAGATGACCGAAGATCTGTTGGTATCGCCGCAGCATCGCATCATGATGGCCTCGCCCATCGCGCAGCGCATGTTCGGCTGCTCGGAGGTGCTGGTCGCGGCCAAGGATCTTGTGACCATCGCGGGCATCGCCATCGCCGATAATGTCACAGAGCTAAGCTATCATCACCTCTTGTTCGACGATCATGAGATCGTCTTCGCCAATGGCATCCCCGCCGAAAGCCTCTACCTCGGCACGCAGGCCCGCAAGGCACTGAGCCCTGAGGGGTTGGCCGAGATACACGCCATTTTCCCCGAGTTCGCCGCACCGCATTTCACACCGGTGGCCTGTCGCCCAATTTTGTCAGGCAAGCGCGCGCGCAAACTGGGTTGGCGCCACTCGCTCAACCGCAAGCCGCTGATCGATCCGCGGATGGCACGGGCAACGACGGATGATGCCAAGCGGTCATTCCTGAACTAAGCGCGTGAAAGCCCGTCGTTGATCCAAATGCACGGCATTTGATCCAGATCATCAAAAAACCTTGCGCGACCGGCGATGAGGGAAACAGAAACACGTAAAAGGCGCGCGCAATGACACGATATTCCGGCACGAGCGGCTCGGCCGCCGATGATGTTTGCCTTGCTGCCGCGCGGGTGCGGGCATGATCGCTTCGTTGATCCAATCGCCCTTTGCCGAGATTGCCGTGCTTTTGGTCATGGCCGCCGTGATCGGCTTTATCGGCGTACTGTTGCGCCAGCCCTTGATCGTCAGCTTCATCGCGGTCGGGCTACTTGCCGGGCCCTCGGCGCTCGATATCGTGCGCGCCGATGCGCAGATCGACTTTTTGTCGGAACTCGGCATCGCGGTTCTGCTTTTTCTGGTCGGGATCAAACTGGATGTGAAGCTGATCCGCTCGCTGGGGGCTGTGTCGCTCATGACGGGGCTTGGGCAGGTCGCCTTTACCTCGATCTTCGGTTTTTTGATCGGCCTGACGCTGGGGCTTGACGCGATCACTAGCCTCTATGTCGCCGTGGCGCTGACCTTTTCCTCGACCATCATCATCGTCAAACTGCTTTCCGACAAGCGCGAGATCGATAGCCTTCATGGCCAGATCGCATTGGGTTTTCTGATCGTGCAGGATCTGGTGGTGGTCTTGGCGATGATCGTGCTGTCGGCGATCGGGATCGGCGCGGGCGATGAGGGGCATGGTGGCGGGTCGGTCGGCATGGTGCTGGTGTCGGGCGTGGCGCTGGTGGGGCTTGTGATCTTGTTCGTGCGCTATGTGGCGACGCCGTTGACCGACCGGCTGGCGCGTGCGCCTGAGCTTTTGGTCATCTTCGCCATCGCCATGGCCGCGATGTTCGCCGCCATCGGCTATGGCGTGGGACTGGGCAAAGAGGTTGGCGGGCTCTTGGCGGGCGTGGCGCTGGCCTCGACCCCCTACCGCGAAACCATTGCCGCGCGTCTGGCACCATTGCGCGATTTCTTGTTGCTGTTTTTCTTCATCGCCCTCGGGGCGGCACTGGATCTGTCGCTTCTGGGCAGCCATGTCACCGGCGCGATCGTCTTTTCGCTCTTCGTGTTGATCGGCAATCCGCTGATCGTGCTGTTGATCATGGGGGCCTTGGGCTACCGCAAGCGCACGGGCTTTCTGGCCGGGCTAACGGTGGCGCAGATCAGTGAGTTTTCGCTCATCTTCATCGCGATGGGCGTATCGCTGGGTCATGTGCGCGATGATGCGCTGGGTTTGGTGACGATGGTTGGCCTCGTGACCATCGCGGCCTCGACCTACATGATCACCTATTCGCATCAGCTTTATGCCGTCTTCGGGCCGTATCTGGGCCTTTTCGAACGGCGCGGCACCCCGCGCGAAGCGAGCGAGAGCGACAACCATGCAACAACCGGCTTTCGGGTCATTATCTTCGGACTGGGGCGTTTCGGTACGGCGATCGGGCTGCGCCTGCATAAGCGCGGCATCGCGGTGTTGGGCGTGGATTTCAACCCACAGGCGATCCGGCGGTGGCGCGCCTTGGGTCTGGAGACCGCGTTCGGCGATGCCAGCGATCCCGAATTCATCGCGGAATTGCCCTTGTCGCGGGCCGAACGCATCGTCTTGACAGTGCCGATACATCCCACGGGGCTGAGCCATGAGGATACGCGCACGACCCTGATCCAGCTGACCCGCGCGGCAGGGTATCGCGGCAAGATCGCGGTCAGCTCGCACAGCGCCGATGAGACCGCAATGCTGGCGACGGCCGGGGCCGATCTGGTGCTTGAGCCGTTTCAGGATGCCGCCGACCGGGCCGTGGCCCTGTTGTGTGGCGCGCCCGTCGAAGACCGCACTGAGATACCGGCCATCGCCTCCGAGCAGCGGCCGACCGGCTGAGCAATGGCCCAAGCTTGCGGTCTGATTGGCGCTTCTTGCCGCCTATCTGCATACAGTGCTGTCCATAAACACCCCACCCCCGGGTGTTTTCATATGGATTGACGCAAGATTGTATACA
>NZ_CBFIIK010000158.1:0-4218 GCF_965662675.1 Roseicyclus sp.
CGTGGATTACGGGCCGGATTACCGCGACATTCAAGGCGCTGGAACAGGGGGCGGGCTCGAGCGCGGCACAGCCCGCGCGCCGCTGATCGTGTTGCGCGCCGATAATCTGGAAGCCGCGCTGGAACAGGTGCGCGCAGCAGGCGCGGAAATCACCCAAGACATCTTCGCCTTCCCCGGCGGTCGCAGGTTCGAGTTCCTCGCCCCCGGCGGCATTGCCATGGCGGTTTGGACGAATTGAAACGCCCCTAAGGGCGGCGCGACCGCAGAGACCCCGTTGCAGTTAACGCAGGATTAACCGGTGTCATGGCAATCATGGTCATGACCCAATACATGCGCCCTGCCCTGCTGCTGTTGCTGCTGCCCCTTATGGCCTGCAGCGGCGGTGCGCTCTCCAACCCCGACACCGGGATCAGCGGCGTCTATTCCGCCCAAAGACCGATCTCGGATCATCCCCATCATGTGCTGATGGGCCATGTCATCATCGCCCATCACGACAGCGCCGTGGCGCGCGCGCTCGTCATCGGGCATCGCCGCGACGGGGTGCATGGCTTGCGCTTCACCGCCGCTTGGCAAGATGGCCGCCCCTTGCGCTTTCGGCGTGAAACCGGAACGGGCTGCAGCCATGGCCATTGCCGCGATGGTCCGATCGGGATGATCTTGCTGAGCGAGGCGGAATTCCGCGCTGCGATGGTATCGGGGCTACGCGCCCGGCTGACCGGTCCTTCGGGCACGATCGACCTTCATGCCCCGGCCAGCTTGTTCATCGCGGCCGCAGGCCGGGCTGTGGGAGTGTGATGTGAGCTTCCACCACCTCGTTTGACGCGGCACCTGTTTTCGCCTATGTCAGCCCCAGCCCCGCGATCCGCGTCGGGGCGACCGATCCGCGGAGCGCGCAGGATACCATGCGCTCCAACTCACCCATGCCGGGACTGTCCCGGCCAGACTGGACGCATATGACAAGCTTTTCCGACCTCAACCTTAATCCCAAGGTTCTGAAAGCCGTAACCGAAGCAGGCTACGAAACCCCCACCCCGATCCAAGCCGGTGCCATCCCCTCCGCCCTCGAAGGGCGCGACGTCTTGGGGATCGCCCAGACCGGCACGGGAAAGACCGCCAGCTTTACCCTGCCGATGATCACCATCCTCGCCCGTGGTCGCGCGCGCGCGCGCATGCCGCGCAGCCTTGTGCTGTGCCCGACGCGCGAATTGGCCGCCCAAGTGGCCGAAAATTTCGACACTTACGCCAAGCATGTGAAACTGACCAAGGCGCTGTTGATCGGCGGCGTCAGCTTCAAGGAACAAGACATGCTCATCGACAAGGGCGTCGATGTGCTGATCGCCACCCCCGGCCGCCTGCTTGACCATTTCGAGCGCGGCAAGCTGATCTTGACCGACGTCAAGGTCATGGTGGTCGACGAAGCTGACCGAATGCTCGACATGGGCTTCATCCCCGATATCGAGCGGATCTTCGGCCTTGTGCCGTTTACCCGCCAAACGCTGTTCTTCTCGGCCACCATGGCGCCCGAGATCGAGCGCATCACCAACACCTTCTTGTCGAACCCCGCCCGGATCGAAGTGGCCCGTCAGGCCAGCGCATCGGAAACCATCGAACAGCGCTTGCTGGAATTCCGCCCCTCACGCCGGGATCGCGAGACGGCGGCGTCGGAAAAGCGCGCCATGCTGCGCGCCGCCATCGAAGCCGAGGGTGCCGCCTGCAGCAACGCCATCATCTTTTGCAACCGCAAGGTCGATGTCGATATTGTTGCGAAATCGCTCAAGAAATACGGCTACGACGCCGAGCCGATCCATGGCGATCTGGATCAGTCGCACCGCACACGCACACTCGACGGTTTCCGCGAGGGCAAGCTGCGCTTCCTGGTCGCCTCGGATGTGGCCGCGCGTGGTCTCGACATTCCCAGCGTCAGCCATGTGTTCAACTACGACATGCCCAGCCATGCCGAGGATTACGTTCACCGCATCGGCCGCACCGGGCGCGCAGGGCGGTCCGGCGTCGCGATCTCGATTGCAGTGCCCGCCGACGACAAATACCTGACGGCGATCGAAGCTTTGATCACCAAGCCGATCCCCCGTGGCGCCCTGCCATGGAGCCCGGCGGGCAGCGCATCGCGCGAAACCGCCCCGCAGGCACAGGAACCGGCAACAAGTGACAACAAGGCCGAGGATCGCACCGAGGAGAAGGCCGCGAACGGGCGCAGCCGTTCACGCCGTGGTCGCGGCAAAGGCGCGCGCAGCGAAGCGACCGACACTCCCAAGACTGAGGCACCCGTCGCCGATGACGCGGTCGCCGTAGCATCGCAGCCCGTGCAAACGACACCGCCCCCCGCCCGCTTCGAGCGCGCTGCACAGACCGACCGCAAGGATCGTAACTGGGCCAACCGTGACCGTGGGCGCGGCGGTGACCGGGTCGCGGGCATGGGTGACCACCTGCCCGATTTCATCGCGCTGAGCTTTGACGAGCGGCGCGGCGGCCCACCGCGGCCCTATACACCCGACGAAGATGACAGCGCCGATCAGCAAGAGGGCGCGGTCACCGAAGACAAAACAGAAGCCGCACTTGCGACAAGCGACGCCGACGCCGAGGCCCCCAAGCCCAAGCGCCGCCGCCGGAAGAAGGCCGAGACCGCGACGCATGCCCCCGAGAATTCCGAGGCAGGCGCGGCTTGATACGGAAAACGGGATCGCCACAAAGGCGATCCCGTTCTTTTTTCAGCACATCCCTTTTCGCTCAGGCGCACCGCCCCGCGTCCGGCCCGCGCGTCAGGCAGCCATCAAGCGCTGTATCAGCACCGTCACCTCGGGCTTTTTGCCGATTTCGATCAGGCACAGGTTGCGCACGGCGCGGCGCACGGCCTCTTCCAGACGATCATCATCATTGACGGTCTTGGCGTTGAAGCGCGGCATCGCCTCGGCCAGCGCCTCCTCGATCATGGCGGCAAGATCGTCGCCCTTGCCCGTCACTTCAGGCAGGCCGCGCAGTGCGACCCAGCTATCTTCCATCAGCACATCATCTTCGTCGACGATCACCGCGACTGCGACCAGACCGTTGAGCGCCAGCTTCATCCGGTCGCGGATCACACCATCCAGCGCGCCGACGAATGCCGAGCCATCAAGATAGGTCTTGGCCACATCGATATATTCCACGATGCGCGGCGCATTGCCCGACAACTCCACCATCGAGCCATTGGCCGCCACGACACCCGCCATCCCCTTGGCAAGCGCCAATTGCGCATGTTCGCGCAAATGGCGATATTCACCATGGTTCGGGACCAAGATCTTCGGGCGCAAGATATCATGCATCGCCTCCAGATCGGGGCGGTTGGCATGGCCCGAGACATGGTAGAAGCCGTGGCTATCGTCGATGACATCGACGCCCTTTTCCGCCAGCGCGTTCTTGATGCGGCTGACCGGCACCTCATTGCCGGGAATGGTCTTGGACGAGAACAAGAACATGTCCCCCTCTTTCAACTCATGGCCCAGATAGCTGCCCCGCCCAAGCGAGGCCGAGGCCGCACGGCGTTCGCCCTGTGAGCCGGTCACGATCAGCATCAGGTTCTCGCGTGGCACATCAAGCGCCTCTTCCGGGCTGAGCGTATTAGGGAAGTTTGTCAAAACACCCGCCTCTTGGCCGGCGCTGACCATCCGCTTCATCGCGCGCCCCATCAGGCAGATGGACCGCCCATTGGCCACGCCCGCATCGGCCAATGTCTTGAGCCGCGCGATGTTGGAGGCGAAAGTGGTCGCCACGACCATGCCCTTGGCGCCCGAGATCAATTCCCCGATGGGTTCGGGCAATTGGCTTTCCGAACGGCCGGGGTGGCGGGTAAAGACATTGGTCGAGTCGCAGATATAGGCCAGCACGCCATCCTGACCGATCTGGCGCCATAGATCCTCGTCGAAGGGTTCGCCGACAACAGGCTGGCGGTCGATCTTGAAATCACCCGAATGCACGACGCGGCCAACGGGCGTGTCGATGACCAAGGCCGAGGCTTCCGGGATCGAGTGGCTGACAGGCGCGAATTGCACCGTGAAGGGGCCAACGGCGATCTTGCCGGGCCAAACGGGCGCGACATGCACCTGTTCGGTGGATTGGCCGGCATCGTCGAGCTTGCGCTTTGCATGGATGGCCGTGAAGGCGCGGCAATGGATCGGTGCGCGCAGCCGCGACCACAGGTGGCCTACGGCACCCACATGATCTTCA
>NZ_CBFIIK010000159.1:0-4095 GCF_965662675.1 Roseicyclus sp.
CCATCGGATCGACGTTTTCGATGGAGCAGACGATGATGGCGTTGTCGGCGCGGTCGCGGACCACCTCCATCTCGTATTCCTTCCAGCCCAGAAGGCTTTCATCGACGAGGATCTGGGCGACGGGCGATGCCTCCATCCCGGTGCGGCAATAGAATTCGTATTCCTCGCGGTTGTAGGCCACGCCCCCGCCGGTGCCGCCCAAGGTAAAGGCGGGGCGGATGATGGCGGGCAGGCCGACGTATTCGATGGCGTCGATGGCCTCTTGCAGACCCGCCTTGATGTCGTATTTGCCATTGGGCAGCTTGGGTGCGGTGATGATCGTGGCCTTGGGATTTTCCAACCCGATCCGGTCCATCGCTTCACGGAAAAGTTTGCGATCCTCGGCCATTTCGATGGCGTGGCGCTTGGCGCCGATCATCTCGACCCCGAATTTCGCCAAGACGCCCATTTCCTCGAGTGCGAGCGAAGTATTGAGCCCGGTCTGACCGCCCATCGTCGGCAGGAGCGCGTCGGGGCGTTCCTTTTCGATGATACGAGCGACGACCTCGGGGGTGATGGGTTCGATGTAGGTGGCATCCGCCAGGCCGGGATCGGTCATGATCGTGGCGGGGTTGGAGTTGACGAGGATGACCCTGTATCCCTCCTCGCGCAGTGCCTTGCAGGCTTGCGCGCCGGAATAGTCGAATTCGCAGGCTTGGCCGATGACGATAGGCCCCGCGCCGATGATCATGATCGAGCGGATATCGGTTCTTTTCGGCATGGGATCCCCCGGCAGACTCTGCGCAAATTGGCGGTGTTATAGACAGGGACAGCCGGGGCGCAAGGTGCGAATGCGGGGTTTGGGTGGCTGGGGGGTGCGCCTAAAGGCGGCACCCTACTGGGCAGCGCGCAACGTAGCGGGGGATGGCGCGGCAAACAGGTAGTCGCGCGTCAGCGGCACCGCGTCTTGGCGGCACGCCAGTTGGAACTGAAAGACGCATTGGCGATTGTGGCGAAACGTATGCTCGCACGCCTTGAGATAGTAGCGCCACATCTTGCAAAAACGCTCGTCATAAAGCGCGCGGGCGCGGTCTTGGTTGACGATGAAGCGGTCGTGCCAATGGCGCAGGGTTTGGGCGTAATGCAGCCGCCAGACCTCGAGATCGGTGGGGTAAAGCCCGGCATGTTCCACCGCCGCCGCCATTTCCGAGAGTGCGGGCACATAGCCGCCCGGAAAGATGTACTTGGTGATCCAAGGGCTGGTGGCCCCCGGCGGGCCGGCGCGCCCGATGGTATGGATCAGCGCCACACCATCTGGGCGCAGACGGTCGCGGATGATGTCGAAATATTCCCCGTAATGCGGCACACCCACATGCTCGAACATGCCGATCGACACGATACGGTCAAAGCTGCCCTTGATCTCGCGGTAATCGGCCAGCGCAAAGCGCACGCGCTCGGACAGGCCCGCGCGCGCGGCACGTTCGGTCGCGATCTTGTGCTGCTCGACCGAAAGCGTCACCCCCAGCACCTTGACGCCGTAATCTTGCGCAAGGCTCAGCGCCATGCCGCCCCAGCCACAGCCGATCTCGAACACCTTCATGCCGGGCGAAAGGCAGAGCTTGGCGGCGATATGGTGTTTCTTGGCGGCCTGTGCCTGTTCCAGCGTCATGCCGGGATCGCTGAAATAGGCGCAGGAATATTGCCGGTCGTCATCAAGGAAGAGATCGTAAAGCGCGCCCGAGAGGTCGTAGTGATGGGCCACGTTTGCGCGCGATCTATGGGCCGGGTTTGCCTGATCGAGCCAGCGGCGCCATTTGCGCAAGCGGATGTCGAGCGCGCGTAGCCCCGTCGGGGGGTGGGCGGCATTCGCGGTCATCAAGGTGAAGAAACCGTCCAGATCATCGCCTGCGATGGTCAAGGTGCCGTCCATATACCCCTCGCCCAGCGCCAGTTCGGGGGACATGACAAGGCGGCGCGGCAGGGCGGGATCGGTCAAGCGGATATGGACCTGCGCGCCCTGCCCCGGCCCGTAGCGCCGCATGGTGCCGTCGGGATAGCTGAGGTCAAGCCGGCCCGTCACGATGAACGCGGCCAGCATGCGGTCGAGTGCCTTGTCCCACATCGCGCGTTCTCCTTCGCGTGTTGTGGCCTGCCGAAACCTGCGGCGACCATTTTATCGGAAATGATCCTTGGGTGAAAGCATAGGCCCGCCGGGTGTGCCGCGATTGATCTGTGTCAATACGAAACGACAATTTTAATGGTCATTGGGGGCAACAGTCTGGGGAGACAGCCATGCGTATTTGCCTCATCCATCCCAATTACCACTCGGGCGGTGCCGAGATCGCGGGCAATTGGCCGCCTGCTTGGGTCGCGTATATCGCGGGGGCGCTGAAATCCGCCGGTTTCACCGATATCCATTTCATCGACGCGATGACCGATCATGTCAGCCCCGAGGAATTGCGCGTGAAGCTGGCCGAGATGCAGCCCGATGTGGTGGGCACAACGGCGATCACGCCTTCGATCTATGTCGCCGAGGAAACGCTGCAGATCGCGGCCGAGGTGGTGCCGAACGCGCTCCGCATCTTGGGCGGGATTCACGCGACCTTCATGTACAAGCAGGTCTTGTCGGAGGCGCCCCATATCGATGTGATCGTGCGCGGCGAGGGCGAGGAGATCATCGTCGATCTGATCCGCGCCCATGCCGCGGGGCGTTGGCCCGAGGGGCGCGGACAGATCAAGGGCATCGCCTATCGCGAGGGTGACGAGATCGTGGCCACCCCTGCAGCCTCGACCGTCAAGGATCTCGATGCGATCACGCCGGATTGGTCGCTTTTGAAATGGGACCACTACATCTATGTGCCGCTGGGCGTGAAGGTCGCGATCCCCAACATGGCGCGTGGCTGTCCCTTCACCTGTTCGTTCTGCAGCCAGTGGAAATTCTGGCGCGACTATCGCGTGCGCGATCCGATCAAGGTGGTCGATGAGATCGAGAACCTCGTGAACGAGCATGGGGTGGGGTTCTTCATCCTTGCCGACGAGGAACCGACCATCAACCGGCGCAAATTCATCCAGTTCTGCGAGGAATTGATCAAGCGCGACCTGCCGCGGCGGGTTCAATGGGGGATCAACACGCGGGTGACGGACATCATGCGCGACAAGGAGTTGTTGCCGCTCTACCGCCGCGCCGGGCTTGTGCATGTGTCCTTGGGCACCGAGGCCGCGGCTCAGCTGAAGCTGGATCAGTTCAACAAGGAGACGAAGGTCGAGGAAAACAAAGAGGCGATCCGCCTTCTGCGCGAAGCCGATATCTTCACCGAGGCGCAATTCATCGTGGGGCTGGACAACGAGACGCCTGAGACACTGGAAGAAACCTACCGCATGGCGTGGGATTGGCAGCCCGATCTGGCGAATTGGGCGATGTACACGCCCTGGCCCTTTACGCCGCTTTACCAAGAGCTGGGCGACAAGGTGGAGATTTTCGATTTCTCGAAATACAATTTCGTCACCCCCATCATGAAGCCCGAGGCGATGGACCGCGACGAGCTTCTCGACCGGGTGATGAACAATTACCGCCGTTTCTACATGAAAAAGGCGCTGTTCCATTACCCATGGCGCGGCACGGGCTATCGGCGGCGCTATCTGCTTGGGTGCCTCAAGGCGTTTCTCAAGGCCGGTTTCGCGCGGCAATTCTATGATCTGGGCAAGGTCGATTACTGGGGGCCGCAGTCGAAGGGCAAGTTGAACTTCAACTTCGACCGCACCCGCACCATCGCGCCCGCGCAGATGGAGGATTGGCAGTCGAAACAGGATATCGCGACCCAGAAACGGGCGGCGAAGCTGTCGCGCAAGGAAGATTTCGTCCTGCCCAACGGGGCGAAGGTCACGGCGACAGACAAGATTCCGGCGGAATAAGCTTATGGGCGCGGCAAAGGGGCGGATCGGGCCCAATGCGATCTTGCAATTCGTTCCCGTGCTGGAGGCGGCGACGGGCGAGGAGGAGACCGCGCGCCTGTTGGCGCTTGCGGGGATCGGCGTGCTGCCCGACCCGGCGCAGGGTTTGATCACGGAAGGCCCCGCCGCGCGGTTGCATCAGCTTGTGCGACAGGCCCACCCGCA
>NZ_CBFIIK010000160.1:0-4052 GCF_965662675.1 Roseicyclus sp.
GTCCTTCTCGAAGGAAATGACAAAGAGCTCCAACCGCAGGCCAGCGATTTCCTGCTCCTCGATCGAGACGATCTTGCCGACCCCATGTGCGGGATAGACGACAAAATCGTTCGGGGTGAACTCTTGCGATTTCCGGGCCTTCGTCATTCTTGCTTTCCTTTCGCTCCCCCGACGATTGCGCAACAAAAACCACCGAGGAAAACGGAGGTTTTCCACAAGTGGTTGAGATGCGCGAAAAAGCCGGACAGGTTGGCAGACCTGCGATGGGTTACGGATCGTCTGTTACAGAAACATCATATAGCATGTAATGACGCTGATTTCCAGCGATCTGCGCGGCCCGCGAGCGCTGCCCCAACAAATTCAGGGCTTCAAGCGGCCCAAACCCACCGCAAAAGCGGCGATTTCGCGCCGAATCGGCCCCACTCAGCCGCCAGCGCCGGGAGATTCGGACAAGAGGTCCATCTTGCCCGGCTTACCGTCCATCTCTTCGGAACCGGGCAGCGGGTCTTTACGGGTCACGATCACCGGCCACATCTCGGAGTACTTGCGATTGAACTCAACCCATTTTTCCATGTCGGGTTCAGTATCGGGCCGGATCGCATCGGCGGGGCATTCGGGCTCGCACACACCGCAGTCGATGCATTCATCGGGATGGATCACGAGCATGTTCTCGCCTTCGTAGAAACAGTCCACGGGGCAGACCTCCACGCAATCGGTATATTTGCAGGCGATGCAATTTTCCGTCACGACATAGGTCATCAGTCATCCTCGGCTTATCAACAGGGCGTCTGCTACGCCAGCATTCCGGCCATTGCAAGGGTCGGAGCGCGGCACAAGCTTTGCGCGAGTGTAAACTTGGGTTTACACGTTTCAAGCGATTTCTTTGCGGCAGTTTCGCCTCAGGCCTCCGAGCCTTGATCATCTTGAAAGGCGTCAAGGGCGCGCCGATCACGCTTAGTGGGGCGTGGGCCGACACGAGCGGCCTCGGGCGTGCCGGGTTCGGGGGCGGGTGTCAGATCCTCGAACAGACCCTGTGCCTCGCTGGCTGGCCCCCGGCGCAGTCCAAGCGCCGTGATCTTGATCACCCGCACACGCGCGCCTTGCGCAAAGGTCAGCACATCACCCGGCCTCACAGATGTCGCGGCCTTGACCACGCGATGGGCATTCACCCGGACCTGTCCATCGGTGACCACGCGGCTGGCAAGGCTGCGGGTTTTGAAAAACCGCGCCTGCCACAACCACTTGTCCAAACGTGCCGAGGGCTGTTGTTCGGTCAGGATTTGCCTTTCAGCCCAGCAAGGGCCTGCGCGAAGGGATTGTCGGGATCGATCCGGTCACGCTTTTCGGGACGCGCGCTGAAGGTTTTGGGGCTTTCATCGCGTGGGGGCTTGGGGCCTTTGCCCCGCGGCGGCTTGCCGCCTTTGCCGCCTTTGCCCTGTGGCCTGTTGGCCCCATCGAAGCGGGGCTTGCCACCCTCTTCACGGGGCTTGGCGCCATCGTTGCGACGCTGCTGGGGGCGGGGGCCATTGCCTTGGCGGCGCGGCGCCCATGTGAAGGTGTAAAAGACCTCGATCTCGGGTGCGGCTGTGGCCACCTCCGGGGGATCGGCCGGCACCTCCTCGGGTGCGGTGGGCGGTGCTTCGTCGGGCTGTTCGACGGGCTGCTCGACCGGAGGTTGGGGCGGGGTTTCAACCGGGGCTTCGATGGGTGTCTCGGCCGGGGTCTCGCCCGGGATCTCGGTCGGTGTCTCGGCCGGTGTCTCGGGCGGTGTCTCGGGCGGATCGCCCGCAGTTGCCACAGTCACGGCGGCAGGCTTGACCTTGGGCCGCTCGCCACGCTCGCCGCGATAGCCAAGCCCGGCCATCAGATCGGCGAATTGATCAAGCGTCAGCCCGGTGATCGACAGCATATCGGCGCTGGCCTCGAAACCGCCGCGCGTATCCTTGTTGCGCAGCATATCAGCCAGACGTTCCAGCATATCGATGCGAATCGCGCGTTGGCCGGCCGGGCGGTAGCCCGACATGGTGTAATAGCCCTGCGGCTGCTGGCTATCATGGGCAATGGTCACAAGTCCGGGTGGCGGGCTTTCAGCGAAGATGTCCAAACCCTGCTGCAGGCCCCACAGCACCAAGCGCAACCGCGTCGGTGCGGGCTTGAGCAAGAGGGGCTGGAAGATCGTGAATTGACCAAAACGCACACCATGCTTGCGCAACAGGCCGCGCGCCTCTTGGTCGAGCGCCTTGATGTCATCGCCGATATCGGCGCGCGCCACGATGCCGAAGTTTTCGAGCAGGCGGAACGCCACGCCGCGGGCCAGACCCGTGATCGCCTCGTCACGCGACAGCGCCAAGAGCGGCTCGAATTGTGCTGCGATCCGGCGGTCGATGAAATGTTGCAAGCGGCGTTGGACCTTTTGCATCACCTCGGGGCCGGCATCCTCGTCGACGAAGGCCTCGGCCACGGGCTTGAGCGGATCATCGCCGCGCACCAGCTTGCCGATGGCCTGATCGCCCCACATCAGCCCGCCCTGTTCGGTCAGGTCGAACTCGGTATCGGGAGCGTTATAGAAACGATCGGCGCGCAGATGGAATTCGGGGCGCAGGGCTGCAAGGGCTGCTTGGCGCAGTGTCTTGGCCTCGTCCGGCCCCGTGGTCTGATCCTGACGAAAGCGGAAACCCTCGATCCGGCCAAGGATCTGGCCCTCGACGCTCACTTCACCCTTGTCGTTCACATCAGCCACAAGGCTCTCCTTCTGCTTCAACCGGCGAAGCAGGACACTTGTCCGCCGGTCGACAAATCTTTGCGTCAGCGCGCCATGCAAGGCATCTGACAGGCGGTCTTCTACGGCACGGGTCGCCTCGCGCCAATGGCTAACATCATCGACCCAGCCATCGCGTTGCGCGACATATGTCCATGTGCGGATAAACGCCAAGCGTTTCGACAATGTGTCGATATCGCCCTCGACCCGGTCGATACGCTTGACCTGACGGGCCAGCCAATCATCGGGCACACGGCCGAACTCTTGCAGGAAGTCGAAGATGCGGCCCAAAAGCTCGGCATGTTCGGTATGGCTGATGCCGCGAAAATCGGGGATGCGGCACACATCCCACAACAGCCGCACATCCTGCGCCGATGAGAGCCGCGCGCGCATATCATCGCGCGCGGCGATGGTCTTGAGCGCCATCAGGTCATCGGCCTCCCGCGCGCGGGTCAACCATTCGTCATTGGTGTGCTCTTCCAAAGAGCCGATCAATCGCCCGACCGATCCGAACTCCAACTGCGCATTTCGCCAATAAAGCTTGCGCAAAGGCGCAAAGCGATGCTCTTGGATGGCCTTGGCAAGATCCTCGTCGAGCGGCGGTGCCTCGCCGGTAACGCCGAAGGTGCCATCTTGCGTATAGCGCCCCGCGCGGCCCGCGATCTGGGCCAGCTCATTGGGCATCAATTCGCGCATCTTGCGCCCGTCGAACTTGCGCAGCCCCGAAAAGGCGACATGGCTGATATCGAGGTTCAGCCCCATCCCGATCGCATCGGTGGCGACCAGCACATCGACATCGCCATTTTGGTAAAGCGCGACCTGCGCGTTGCGGGTGCGGGGTGACAGCGCGCCCATCACGACCGCCGCCCCACCCTTTTGGCGGCGCAACAACTCGGCCATGGCATAGAGATTCTCGACCGAGAAGCCCACGATCGCACTGCGCGGCGGCATCCGGCTGATCTTTTTCGAGCCGGTATAGACCAGATCCGAGAATCGCTCGCGGCTCAGAAACTCGGCGCGCGGCACAAGGGCGGCGATGGCCCCGCGCATCGTGGTGGCGCCCAAGAAAAGTGTCTCGTGCCGCCCGCGCGCATGCAACAGCCTGTCGGTGAAGACATGCCCGCGCTCAGGGTCGGCACAAAGCTGGATCTCGTCGATGGCCAAGAAATCGGCCCCGATACCCACCGGCATCGCCTCGACCGTGCAGACCCAATACTGCGCGCGCTCTGGCACAATGCGCTCTTCGCCGGTGACCAGCGCCACGACCGAAGGACCGCGCATGGCCACGATCTTG
>NZ_CBFIIK010000161.1:0-4042 GCF_965662675.1 Roseicyclus sp.
ATCATGGCGCTGGCCGTGTCGTGATGCGGACCGCGCCCGAAGGTACCGGTATCATCGCCGGTGGTCCGATGCGCGCCGTGTTCGAGATGCTGGGTGTCAAGGATGTGGTCGCGAAATCGACCGGTTCGCAGAACCCCTACAACATGATCCGCGCCACGCTGGACGGTCTGCGTAA
Organism: Roseicyclus sp.; assembly: GCF_965662675.1. Lineage (GTDB taxonomy): Bacteria > Pseudomonadota > Alphaproteobacteria > Rhodobacterales > Rhodobacteraceae > Roseicyclus. The sequence continues at coordinate 176 of NZ_CBFIIK010000161.1, forward strand.
CGAAACCTCGCCCCGTCAGGTCGCGGCACGTCGCGGCAAGAAAGTGGCTGACATCCTGCCGAAGCGTGATGGCGCGCCCGCGGCTGAAGCCGTCGCAGAGGAGGCCTGAGATCCATGGCAAAGACGATTGTTGTCAAACAGATCGGCTCGCCGATCCGCCGCCCACAGGTTCAGCGCCAGACGCTGATCGGCTTGGGCCTCAACAAGATGCATAAAACCCGCGAACTCGAGGATACCCCCTCGGTGCGCGGCATGGTCGCCAAGATCCCGCATCTGGTCGAGATCATCGAAGAGCGCGGCTGAGCGCCCTTCGCATGTCATGTTCAGAACCCCGGGTCCGAAACGGCCCGGGGTTTTTCAGTTTGGGTAGGACACGATCAACCATTCGCCCAAAACCTTGCGGCCATCCGAACAGATCAATTGCCGGTCATTGTCGGTAAGTGCCTCGATCTCGGGGATGTCGCGCCAATCCTTGGGCTGGCCTTTGAGGATGCGATGCCGGGCGTCTTTCGGCAAACGCGCGATCAGCGCCTCGCGCGGGGCAAGCGAACGATCACCCGTCAGCCGGTCGTGCAACTCGATCACAAGGCTTGCCCCTTTGGCCCAGTCCAGAAAAGCATCCGACAGCACATCGAATTCCGCGCCTTCGATATCGCACAAGATCAACGTCCGAGACGGCACCACATCAAGTGCCGCAAGCTCAAGCTGAACTCCCGGTGTCACCGCACCCTTGATCGTGACGCAATCGGCAAGCCCGTTGGCGGCGGCATTTTCGGCGATCTCGTTCCGCCCCACGGCTGACATCTCGAAGCAGACCGCATGTTTGGCCAGTCCCGCCTTGAGCAATCCGAGCGGAAAATAACCATCTGCCGCCCCGAAATTGACCAAGGTGTCGCGCGGCAAAAGCCCCTGTAATTCGCGGATCACCTCTTGCTCATACAGGCCGAAGATCTTCGCACCCAATACGCCCGCCGATGTGTTTCCCGAGCCTGTCATTTTGAGCCCCGTGAAGGGGCCGGATTTCACGATACCACCTGCGGCCTCGAACAGCGCACGCGACACTTCTTTTCGGCGCAGCTTGGTTGCCGCTTTGGTCAATGCGGATCGAATACGGTTCATGCCCATTCCCCAAAACGGCTCGGCCCGATATGCCACCAAAGGCCCCTTGTCACAAGCTTTGCGACGACATATACGCCCCCGGTGGCGCGCTAAGTCGACGCCACAAATCTTTATCGTCAGGCCGTGGTCAGGGGGCTTCGCTTCAATCCCTGCGTCCGGCAAAGGAGAAGCGACATGAAACTGCATGAACTTCGGGATAATCCCGGCGCCACCAAGAAAGCCAAGCGCGTTGCCCGCGGTCCCGGTTCGGGCAAGGGCAAGACGGCGGGCCGTGGTATCAAGGGTCAGAAATCGCGTTCGGGTGTTGCGATCAACGCCTATGAGGGCGGCCAGATGCCGCTCTATCAGCGTCTGCCCAAGCGTGGCTTCAACAAGCCCAACCGCAAGAAATTCGCCGTGGTCAATCTTGGCCTGATCGCCAAGTTCGTCGAAGCCGGCAAGATCGACGCAAAGGCCGAGATCACCGAAGACGCGCTGGTCGCGTCCGGTCTGGTGCGCCGCAAGCTCGACGGTATCCGCGTTCTGGCCAAGGGTGAGGTGAGCACGAAGCTCAACATCGCCGTGACCGGAGCATCGCGCGCGGCCATCGACGCGGTCGAAAAGGCCGGCGGAAAGCTGACGGTCGCACAGGTCGCTGCGGCGGAGTGATCCAGATCGGGGGGCTGCGGCCCCCCGTCGCTTGTGGGCCGTGTCGTCAGGGCCTACATAGTATCTAGGTTTTTACGCGCCGCAGGATCGCCTGAAACGATCCGGCGGCGCATTGCCCATGAGAGAGGCGTCATGGCATCAGCAGCGGAGCAAATGGCCGCGAACATGAGCTGGGGGGCATTCGGTAAAGCGACCGAACTGCGCCAGCGGATCTGGTTCACTCTTGGCCTTCTGATCATCTATCGCATCGGCACCTACATCCCGGTCCCCGGGATCGACGGGGTCGAGTTGCGGGCCTTCTTCGATCAGGCTGCGGCCGGTCTGGGCGGTGTTCTGAACATGTTCACCGGCGGCGCGCTGAGCCGGATGGGCGTCTTTGCCTTGGGCATCATGCCCTATATCTCGGCCTCGATCATCGTGCAGCTCATGGCGGCCATGGTGCCCGCGATGGAGCAGCTGAAAAAAGATGGTGAGGCGGGGCGCAAGAAGCTCAACCAATACACCCGCTACGGCACCGTGGCCTTGGCGACCGCACAGGCTTACGGGCTTGCGGTCAGCATGGAATCGGGCGGACTTGCCTCTGATCCGGGTTGGTTTTTCCGCGCCGCCTGCGTCATCACGCTGGTCGGTGGGACGATGTTCCTGATGTGGTTGGGCGAACAGATCACCCAGCGCGGCATCGGCAACGGCATCTCGTTGATCATCTTCGTCGGCATCATCGCCGAAATCCCGGCAGCGCTGGCCCAATTCTTCGAGTCGGGCCGCTCGGGTTCGCTCAGCACGCCTGCCATCCTTGGCGTGATCGTCATGCTGATCGGCACGCTTTTCTTCGTCGTGTTCATGGAGCGCAGCTTGCGCAAGATCCATATCCAGTATCCGCGCCGCCAGGTGGGGATGAAGGTCTATGACGGCGGTTCCAGCCATTTGCCGGTCAAGGTGAACCCGGCGGGCGTGATCCCCGCGATCTTCGCCTCGTCGCTTTTGCTTTTGCCGACCACGCTCACCACCTTCTCGGGCGGCGAATCCTCGGGTCCGGTGATGGGCTGGATCTTGGCCAATTTCGGCCCCGGTCAGCCGCTCTACCTGTTGTTCTTCGCGGCGATGATCGTGTTCTTCACCTATTTCTACACGCTCAACGTCTCCTTCAAGACCGACGACGTCGCCGACAATCTCAAGAACCAGAACGGCTTCATCCCCGGCATCCGCCCCGGCAAGAAGACATCTGAGTATCTGGAATATGTCGTGAACCGCTTGCTGGTGCTGGGGGCCGGATATCTGGCGCTTGTCTGCTTGATGCCCGAGATCGTGCGTACCAACCTTGCCATCACGGCCTATTTCGGCGGCACATCCATTCTGATCATCGTGTCGGTCGGCATGGATACCGTGCAGCAGGTGCAAAGCCATCTTCTGGCCCATCAATACGAAGGCTTGATTGAAAAATCGCAACTGCGCGGGCGTAAAGGTGCGACCGCAAAGCCCCGCAAGGCCCCGTCGCGTCGATGAGCGTGAATATCATTCTTCTTGGCCCGCCCGGCGCGGGCAAGGGAACGCAGGCGGGCCTTCTGACCCAGTCCCGCGGTCTGGTGCAGCTCTCGACTGGCGATATGCTGCGCGAGGCGCAAGCCTCGGGCAGTGCGATGGGCAAGATCGTTGCCGATGTCATGGCCAAGGGGCAGCTTGTCACCGACGAGATCGTGATCGGCCTGATCCGCGAAAAGCTGGAACAAGGTGGAACAGGTTTCATCTTCGACGGCTTCCCCCGCACGCTGGCACAGGCTGACGCGCTCGAGGCGTTGCTGGCCGAGATGGGGCAAGGCCTCGATGCGGTGATCGAATTGCGCGTCAATGACGAGGTGCTGGTCGGTCGCATCGTCGGCCGTGCCGAAGAGGCCCGCGCCGTAGGCCAGCCCGTGCGCGCCGATGACAATGCCGAAAGCCTCAAGACCCGGCTCATGGCCTATTACAAGCAGACCTCGCCGCTGATCGGCTATTACCACGCCAAGGGATTGCTCAAAGGGGTGGACGGGCTGAACGAAATCGACACAGTCGCCACCGATATCGCGGCGCTGCTTGGCGCGGCAGGTTAACCGGCGCGCGGCA
>NZ_CBFIIK010000162.1:0-3859 GCF_965662675.1 Roseicyclus sp.
CAGCGTGTATTCACCGCTGTCCTTGTCGGCAGCAAAGCGGCAAAAGCCGGTCACGGCCGGATCGGCGCCGGGCTGGCCGGGATAGCGGCCCGCGGCATCGGCCTGCCAGCTTTCGAACATCGCATCGCGCATTGCCCAGCCCGTGCCGTCATAGATCGAGCCGGTGATGGTGATGACCTCGCCCTTGGCCCCATCGGCGATGGGCGAAAGCCCCAGATCCTCGGGGTAGACGCCGGGCAGGCCCGCGAATGTGGGGATGCAGCCGATATGCACATAAGGCCCGCCCGTCTGGCTGGCCGTTTCGGTCAGAACGCCAAGTTTTTGCACCATGGCTCACATCCCCTCGGGCTTGTTTTCGAACATGGTCTGGCGGCGTCCGCGCAGCACGATGTCGAAGCGGTAGGCAAGATAATCCATCGGGCGGCTTGCCGCCATGTCGAGCGGCGCCACCAGCTGGTCGAGCTGCCCACGATCCTTGACGGTCGCGGCTATGGGACAACGCGCAATCAGCGGATCGCCCTCGAAGTAAAGCTGGGTGATCAGCCGCTGGCCAAAGCTGTGGCCAAAGACCGAGACATGGATATGCATCGGGCGCCAGTCATTGCCGCGATTGGGCCAAGGATAGGCACCGGGGCGGATGGTCAGGAATTCATAATAGCCGTTCTCATCGGTCAGCGTGCGCCCGCAGCCGCCGAAATTGGGATCGAGCGGTGCGAAATAGGTATCTTTCACATGCCGGTAGCGGCCACCGGCATTGGCTTGCCACACCTCCAAAAGCGTGTGCGGCACGGGGCGCGCGTTTTCATCGACGACACGGCCATGCACGCGGATGCGCTCACCAATCGCCGGGGCCGCACCCTTGGAGAAGTTGAGGATCAGGTTGTTGTCGAGCGCCCCGATCAACCCGTGACCAAAGCGGGGGCCGGTTTCCTCGGACGGGGTCGATTCCAGCGACAGAAGCGGCAGGTAGGGGCTGCGCGTGACCGAGGTCTTGTATTCGGGGTCATAGGGCACAGGATGCGCATCGCGCCTGCGCGGGATCAATCGGCCGGTATCGGTCATTTCTCGCCCTCCATCTCGGCAAAAATCTTTTTGGCGATGCGGATGGCGCTGTTGGCGCGCGGCACACCCGCATAGATCGCGACATGCTGGAAGACCTCCATCACATCGCTGTGGCTGGCGCCTGTGCGCACGGTCGCCCGCAGGTGCAGCGCCAGTTCCTCCTCATTGCCCAAGCCCGCCAACAGCGCCAACGTCAGCATCGAGCGTTCGCGCCGCGTCAGCGCGTCGGAGGCCCAGACCGTGCCCCAAGCGGCCTCGGTAATGAGTGTCTGAAAGGCAGCATCGAGCGGCGTCTTGGCCGCTTCGGCGCGGTCGACATGGGCATCGCCCAGAACGGCGCGGCGCACCTGCATACCCTTGGCATGGCGATCGGTCATGGTGTCTCCCTCCCCCGGTTTCGGCCCTAGTATGGCAGACCGATATAGTTCTCGGCCAGATCGCGCCGCGCGGTTTCCGATTGCGACAGATGCAAGAGCGTCGCCTTGCGCATCTGGCCCGCGAAACCATCCTCGCCCTCGAAATGATGCAGCATGGTGGTCATCGACCAAGAAAAGCGCATCGCCTTCCAGATGCGGGCAAGCGCGCGCGCCGCATAACCATCGATGCCGCGCGTATCGCCCTGTTTCACGGCGGCGATCAGCGCCTCGTGCAAGTAGAACACATCCGACACCGCAAGGTTCAGCCCCTTGGCCCCCGTGGGCGGCACGATATGGGCGGCATCGCCCACCAAAAACAGCCGCCCCCAGCGCAACGGCTCGCTGACAAAGGAGCGCAAGGGCGCGATGGATTTCTCGATCGAGGGGCCGGTCACCAGCGTCTTGACCACATCGCCCGGCAGGCACGAGGTCAGCCGCTCCCAGAAGCGGTCATCGGACCATTCCTCGACCTTGTCGGTCAGCGGCACCTGCACATAGTAGCGGCTCAGCATTTCGTTGCGCATGGAGGCCAAGGCGAAGCCATTGGCGGAATTGGCATAAATCAATTCCTCATGCGCGGGCGGTGTGCGCGAGAGAATCCCCAGCCAGCCAAAGGGATAGACGCGCTCGAATTCGCGGCGGCGATCTTGGGGAATGGTCTTGCGGCTGACGCCGTGAAACCCATCACAACCCGCGACATAGGCGCAGTCGATGCGCTTTTGCACGCCCTCATGGGTGAAGGTGACGAAAGGCGCGTCGCTATCGGCATCGCAGATAACCACATCGGCGACCTCGTGCAGTATGGTGGCCCCGATGGCGTCTTGCGCGGCGTAAAGATCGGTCGTCACCTCGGTCTGGCCATAGACCATCACGGTCTTGCCGGTCAGTTCCTTGAAATCGATCCGCACCATCAGATCGTCATCGGAAAAGATGCAGCCCTCATGCGGGTGGCCTTCGCGCGCCATGCGCTCGCCGACGCCCGCCTCTTGCAGCATGCGCACCGTGCCTTGCTCCAGCACGCCCGCGCGGATGCGCGACAACACGCGCGCGCGACCTGTGCGCTCCAGCACGATGGTGGCCACACCCGCCCGGTTCAAAAGCTGCGACAGCAACAGGCCCGATGGCCCGCCGCCGATGATCACCACATCGGTCTTCACCTCTGTCTCCTCCCATTCGCGGCTGTGAACATAGCGCGCGCGCGACGAAGACGAATGGACTGTGGCAACCTCGACTGGTAGAAATCGGACATGACCGCGACAAGCCATATTCCCGTCTTCGCACTCTACGGCGAAACAGCGCCCTTTCCCGATATCGTGCATATCGAGCGTCTGGCCGATCGCGCCACCAGCGATGGCTGGACGATTTCCGCCCATCGCCACGGGCAGCTATCGCAGTTGATCATGATCGAGACGGGTGGCGCGACGGCACGGATCGATGATCACGCCTTCAGCCTGTCACCGGGTGATTTCCTGTTCATCCCGGCCCATGCCGTGCATGGCTATGACTTCCGCCCCGGCACGGGCGGTCATGTGATCTCGCTGCCGACTGCACTTTTGGGCGGGGATGGCGCGACCGGCATCGGCGCGTCACTAGCCCGCCCCTTGCGCGGACGGGCCGATACCAGCATGCGCCGGCTTGTCGTGCTGCTGGTCGAAGCCTTCGAGGCCACGGGTCGATTTCGAACACAGCTTGTGCTGGCACTGGCACAAGCGCTGCTGGCGGGGCTTGCCGAGGCCAGCGCCGCGCAGGGTGCCGAGGCCCGCGATCCGCGTGACGGGCGGCTGCTGCAGCTTGACGCGCTGATCGCCGCGCGGATGGCCGAGGGTTGGGGCGTGGCCGATTACGCGCACGCGCTACAGGTCAGCACCGGGCATCTGGGCCGCTTGTGCCGTGCGGCCAGCGGCATGGGCGCCAAGGCCTATATCGAGCAGGCCGTGATGGGCGAGGCAAGCCGCCTTTTGGCCTTTACCCGCCTGCCCATGTCCGAGATCGGCTATCGGCTGGGCTTTGATGACCCGTCGCATTTCTCCAAGCGCTTCCGCGCGGCACGCGGGCTTGCCCCTTCGGCCTATCGACAGCAACTCGAAGCGCGGCCCAGTTCCAGCTGATCGACCAACCAGATGGGCTGTTGACAGTCCTGATGCCCCTGACCCAGTTTGCGCGGAAAACCGGACCCGGGCGGAACTGCATCCCATGACCAAAACCCCCACCATCGCCGAAGCGCTCGCTTCGCGCATCCATGCCTTTGGTCCCGGCGATCTGACGCCCAAGGCGCGGGCCCGGGCGCGCATCCTGACGCTCGACACCGTCGCCGTGGCGCTGGCAGGCGCGCGGATGGCGTGTGTCGAAAGGCTTGTCGCCGTGCCGGGCGTGGCCGATGC
>NZ_CBFIIK010000163.1:0-3807 GCF_965662675.1 Roseicyclus sp.
GGACATTTCCGGGCCATGAATAGGCGCGGATCAGATCCATCGCTTCGCCCGAAAACCGACGCAGCGCCATGCCATCACGCTCGACACGGGCAAGGAAATGCGCCGACAAAAGCGGGATGTCATCGACACGTTCGCGCAAGGCAGGCACCGACAAGGTCACGCCGCCCAAGCGATAGAACAGGTCTTGGCGAAAACGGCCCGCCTCCATCTTTTCCATCAGATCGCGCTGCGAGGTCGCCATCACGCGGGGTGCTGCATCGCCGAACGCATCGAGCATGCGCACGATCTTGGCCTGCGCCTCCTCAGACAGATCGCTGACCTCATCGAAGAGGATCGAGCCGCCCCGCGCGCGCGCCAGAACCGCCGATGGGCCATCCATCCCTTCCAGATCCGCGCCCGAAGCGACCACGAAGGGCAGCGTGCGCCGATCCGAGAAATCATGGATCGCGCGCGCGATCAGCGATTTGCCCGTGCCGCTTTCGCCGGTGATCAAGACCGGCAGATCGGTGTTCATCACCCGTGCGACCAGCCGATAAAGGGCCTGCATCGCAGCGGTGCGCCCGACCAGCGGCAAATCCTCTTGCGCGGACAGTGTCGCGGGGCTTGGCCCGCCCTCCGTCATCCGGACAGGCTTGCTGCGCCGCTTGAGGTCGAGCGCACGCGCCGCGCGCTTCATCAGGTCGGGCAGGTCGAAGGGCTTGGGCAGGTAATCATAGGCGTCCTTCTCGGTCGCCTGGATCGCGGTCATGATCGTGTTCTGGGCCGAGATGATGATCACCGGCAGTCCGGGCCGCTTTTCGGTGATCTGCGGCAATGTCTCCAGCCCATTGCCGTCGGGCATCATCACATCCGAGATGACCAGGTCGCCCTTGCCCTCTTCGACCCAGCGCATCAGCGTCATCAGGCTGGAGGTTGCATGCACCTTGCACCCCGCCCGCGTCAGCGCCTGTGTCAGCACGGTGCGGATGGTGCGATCGTCATCGGCGACAAGTACTGTTCCGTCCATGGTTCAGATCTCTTTGCTTAACTGGGAGGTATGCGGCAGGTTTCGGGTCATTGGGCATCTTTCGGCGCGATGGGCAGCGAGACACGGAACACCGTGCGACCCGGCACGCTGTCGACGGCGATCCAGCCATCATGATCGGCGATGATCTTGCTGACCAAGGCCAGACCGAGGCCCGTGCCATTCTCGCGGCCCGAGACGAAGGGTTCGAAGAGATCCTCGGCGATATCGGGCGCGATGCCGGGGCCATCGTCGATTACCTCGATCTGCAAGGGCACGGCGGCGCCCGACCCGTCGCGGCGGCGCACCTTGAGGCTCAACTCATAGAATGTGCGCAGCCGGATCGTGCCACCCGCGCGCCCCGCCTCGGCGGCGTTCTTGATCAGGTTCAAGAAGACCTGCTGCAACTGGTCGGGATCAGCCCAAGTGGGCGGCAGCGAGGGGTCGTATTCATCCTCGATCCGCATATGGACGGCAAAACCGATCGCGGCCGATTTGCGCGCGCGGTCGAGAATATCGTGGATATTTACCGCGCGCCTGTCGGGGGGCCGGACATTGCCGAATTCCTCGACCTGACCAAGCAGCTTGAGGATACGCCGCGTCTCTTCGACGATCAGATCGGTCAATTCGCGATCCTCGCCCGATGCATTCATCGCAATCAGCTGCGCAGCCCCGGTGATGCCCGCCAGCGGGTTCTTGATCTCATGGGCCAGCATCTCGGCCATGCCGATGGCCGATTTCGCGGCCGTTTTCGACGACATGGCCCGGTCGAGCCGCCCGGCCAATTCGCGGTTCTCGAGCAGCACCAGAACATGATCGGGCTTGTCGGCCAAGGATGCGACCTGCACATCGCAGGATACGGGCTTGCGGCTGCCGGTGCCGACATCGACAGCGTTGACGAACAAGGGCGCGCTGGCCTCACGCACGCGGGCGAAGGCCTCTTCCAAGGGGGCGGCGACGAAAATCTTGTCCCAGACGGGATAACCCTCAAGCGCCTTTTTCGACGCGTTCAGAAAGAGTTCTGCGGCAGGGTTCACATCGAGAATGCGATTCTCCGCATCACAGATGACGGCCGGAATGGGCAGCGAAGCCCATAGGCTGGTCGTCACTTTCGTCATGCCGCCGCCCTTTCCGGCGCATGGGCCAACGCATCTGGCAAATGGGCCAGCACCGCCTCGGGGCTTTGCGCGGTCAAGATCGCCTGTCGCAGATCAGCGGGCGTCAGGGCGGCATCCATATACCATCCCAGATGCTTGCGCGCGACGCGCAGCCCAAGGTCACGCCCGTAAAAGCCCAAGATCGCCGTGTAATGCCCGCCGATCAGATCGCACAGCGCGGCCCCCTTGGGGATCACCGGGGCTGGCGTGCCGTAAAGGGCGGCGGCGATCTGGGCCAAGACCCAAGGCCGCCCCTGCGCGCCACGCCCCACCATCACGCCTTGCGCGCCCGATTGCACCAGCGCGCGGCGTGCGGTCGGCGCATCGACGATATCGCCATTGGCGATGACCGGGATATTGACCGCATCGCATACCGCGCGGATCGCGGCCCAATCGGCCTGACCCTTGTAGAACTGACAGCGCGTGCGCCCGTGGATGGTGATCATTTGCACACCTGCGCTTTCGGCACGCGCGGCGATCTGGGGCGCGTTCAGCATCGCATCATCCCAGCCCAGCCTTGTCTTGAGCGTGACCGGCACCGTGACCGCGCCCACCACCGCTTCGATCAAGCGCAGCGCATGGTCGGGATCGCGCATCAATGCCGAACCGGAATAGCCATTCGTCACCTTCTTGGCCGGACAGCCCATGTTGATGTCGATGATCGCTGCCCCTTGGCCTTCGGCGATGCGGGCGGCCTCGGCCATCCAATGTGCCTCGCGGCCCGCGATCTGCACGGCGGTGCGGCTGGCATCATAGCCCAGCTCGGCACGAGCGCGCACGGATGGCTTGGCCATCACCATCTCGGCGCTTGCCACCATCTCGGACACCACCAAGCCCGCCCCGAAGCGCGCCACGAGGTCGCGAAAGGGCCGATCCGTTATGCCCGCCATCGGCGCCAGCAAAACGGGCGGCACAAGCGGGACATTCGCCAATTGAAAAGTCACGTGCTCAATCCTTGTGCACTGAGCCTATGGGGTTAGGCGTATCCCTCTCGAAGTTCAAAAGAAACTCTTGTGACACCACGGAGGCTACGAAACCCGTCTCGGCTTATTGATTAAAAATTCACCACATAGATTAAAATTTAAGCGGTGATTGTGTACCGTTGTGCCGCCCGCGTCCAGCGCATATCACCCAAACATGGTAGATCGGCCCGCATATGCCCGCCCCAAGATCGCCGCGCTGATCGTCGCGGCGGGCAAGGGTGTGCGCGCCGGCGGCGACCTGCCCAAGCAATGGCGCCGCATCGCCGGCAAGACTATCGCCCAGCACACGGTCAATGCCTTCGACGCGCATCCCGCCATCGATATGATCATGCTGGTGGTCGCCCAGAACAGCGACCGCGCCGATTGGCCGGTGACCACGCAAAAGACGCTCAAGACTGCCACGGGCGGGGCCACCCGCGCGGCCTCGGTTCTTGCGGGGCTTGAAGCGCTGGAGGGGCAAGCCGATCTGGTCTTGATCCATGATGTGGCGCGTCCCGGCATTCCAGCTCATGTGATCGACGCGGTGATCGGGGCGCTGGCGCAGCATCAAGCGGCCGCCCCGGCACTTGCCGTCACCGATGCGCTGTGGCGCGGCGATGCGATGGTCACGGGCACGGTTGATCGGACGGGGCTTTGGCGGGCGCAAACACCGCAGGGGTTTCAC
>NZ_CBFIIK010000164.1:0-3692 GCF_965662675.1 Roseicyclus sp.
GGGCAGCGCGGGTGGAATGACCGCTCACGGCAGGCCCGCCGCCTGCCGCTCGGCGGCATAGGCGGCGTAATCGGGGCTATCGGCAAATCCCTCTTCCCAGCCGCGCTCCAACGCGCGACCGATCAGCATCTCAAAACCGAAGGTCGCCAATTCATTGACAGGCAACCCACCAAAGCCCGGCCCGCCAAGCCCCCGCAGATCGGCCAAGATCTCGATCGCGATGCCAAGATTTTCGCGGCTTGCCGCCCCCACCAACCCATAGACCAAGGCCGTCAGCCCGTGCAGCGTGCGCGGATACATCGCCGCGCGATCCTTGCGCGAGGTCTCCATCATCGCCGCGATCTGCACCGTGGCGGCGATCTCATCGGCCAGAAGGGCAAACTCCGCCGCCGCCGCCGCCCCCACCGTGCCCGCGATCATCACCTGCCGTTGCGCGCGATCCTGCATCGCCTCCATGATCCGGCTGACCCGCGTCCAGCTGCGCGGGGTGCAGGCGATCATCTGGCCCCGGCGCAAGCTCTCCTCGGTCGTCTCGAGCAGATCGGGCCGCGTGCGGATAAACGCCGCGACGGATGCGTGAATACCCGCCGGGATGGCGTAGCTCTTCAGCCAATCCTCCGGGTTGGCCTGCACGATCATATGGATCAACCGATCCGACAGCGCGCTGCCCATCTCATAGGCGATCGCCCCATCCTCGACCCGGTTGCCCGCCGCCACGATCATCACGCTATCGGGCAAGCGATGCCGCCCCACGCGGCGCTCCTGCAACAGGCCATAGACGGTGGGCTGAAGCGCGGGGGCGGCGGCTGTCAACTCGTCGAGAAACAGAATGGCGGGCGCGTCGGTGTCGGGCAGATCCTCGGGGCGGTACCAGATCGTCTTGGCTGCCTGATGATCGAAATAGGGCAAGCCCCGCAGATCCTGCGGCTCGATCGTGGTCAGGCGCAGATCGTACAGCTCCGCCCCGATCCGCGCGGCAAGGGTCTGGACCACTTCGGTTTTCCCCACGCCCGGCCGCCCATGCAGCATCCAGCTTGCGGTCAGCCCGCCGGCCGCTTGCGCCGCCCAGCCCGCCTCCAACACCGCCAGCGCCTCGCCCGCCGACACGACTGTCGCATTCACGCTCATGCCCCTGCCCCCCGTTTTTCCAAGGCGGCGGCCAGCCGCGCATGGGCCGAGACCGCGCGCGCTTCCTGCGCGATGTCGCGGATATAGCGATCCTCGCGGTGATTGACCGCCAATAGATCGCGCTCGCTCAACGCGGCATCGAACAGCCCCGCCAGTTCGGCGCGGTCGGCGGCATCGAGCGCCAAGAGCCGCGGCTGCGGCAGGGCGCATTGCACCGAGACCAGCGTGAGGGGCGCGACCCGCGCCAGTTCCGATTGCTCGATCACCAGCCGCAATTCCCCCTCGGCGATGCCGTGGCGCGCCGCGATCTTGCGAAGCGCCGCACGCGCCCGGAAACTCAACGCATCAAGCCGCCGCGCCGCCGTATCTTCATCTACCTCGCGCGCGCGCGCCGCCTTCGACAGGCGCAGCACCTTCATCTCGACAAAGGCGATCACGATCAGCATCGCGAGCGGCGCCTGCGTCACCGGCAGCGCCAGATCACGCGACGAAAGCGGGATCACCACGAAAGGCAACAAGGCCGAGAGGTAGCGAAAAAGCTGCATCTCGAAAATCAGCCGCGCCCATAGCCCCAGCCCCGCCCCCTTCGGCACAAGCTGCACCCGGCCGAAGAACTTCTTGGGCAGCGAGCGGGTCTCCAGAACGCGCGCATTGGCGATGGTGGCTTGGGTCACGATCAACATGGGCGCGAAGCTAGCCCGCAAATCCCCAAAAGCACCACCCGCGCGACGCTTTCTGTCGCTTCTTCGTTTCATAAATATCCCCGCCGGAGGCCACTGCCCGCGCCACCGCGCGCCCATGTGGCGACAAGGGCCGTGGCGCAGGCACTTTGCGCCGCGCCGCATCATGGGATAGAGGGAGGGAAATGTTCTCCGATCGGTGAAGTCCATGGCGCGTATCCCCCCCCTATCTTGCTTCAAGGCCTATGATATCCGCGGCCGCCTCGAGACCGAGTTGAACGCCGACATCGCCTATCGCATCGGCCGCGCCTATGCCGAGGTGATGGGCGCCGCCCGCGTCGTGCTGGGCCGCGATGTGCGCCCCTCGTCGGAAACCTTGGCCGCCGCCGTCGCGCGCGGCCTGATCGATGCGGGTGTCGAGGTGCGTGATCTGGGCCTCTCAGGCACCGAGGAGACCTATTTCGCCACCACCCATCTGGATGCCTGCGGCGGCATCTGCGTCACCGCCAGCCATAATCCGATGGATTACAACGGGATGAAGATGGTCAAGCGCGGCTCCGCCCCGATCGGGTTGGCCGATGGCATGGCCGCGATCAAGGCGCTTGCCGAAAGCGGTGAATTCGCGCCCCTCCGCCCCGGTGGGCGCATTACCGACGCCAGCGCCACCCGCGCGGCCTATGTCGCCAAGCTGATGGAATTCGTTGAACTTTCCGCCCTCAAGCCCATGAAGCTCTTGGTCAATGCCGGCCATGGCGCGGCTGGTCCCAGCTTCGACGCGCTGGCCCATGCGCTGACGGAGGCAAGCGCGCCGATCGAGATCATCCGCATCCACCACACCCCCGATGGCAGCTTTCCGGCGGGCATCCCCAACCCGCTTCTCGACGAGAACCAGCCGCTGACCGCCGGGCCGGTCGTGGAACATGGTGCCGATATGGGCGTGGCATGGGATGGCGATTTCGACCGCTGCTTTTTCTTCGACCATCAGGGCGGGTTCGTCCCCGGCGAATATGTCGTGGCGCTTCTGGCCGAGGCGTTCTTGGCCAAGGAACCGGGGCAAAGAATCGTCCATGACCCGCGCGTCATCTGGGCCACGCAAGACCGCGTGCGCGATCTGGGCGGCAAGGCGATCCAGTCGAAATGCGGCCATTCCTTCATCAAGCAGACCATGCGCGACACCGGCGCCGTCTATGGCGGCGAGATGAGCGCGCATCACTATTTCCGCGATTTCATGGCCTGCGACAGCGGCATGATCCCGATGCTGCTGATGATCGAACTGGTCAGCCGCCGGGGCCAAAGTCTCAAGGATCTGCTGACCGAATTGCGCGCGTCCTACCCCTCTTCGGGCGAGGTGAATTTCCGCGTCGCCGACCAAGCCGCCGTGATCAAGGCGATCGAGGCGCGCTATGCCCCCTTGGCGGTGGCGCGCGACGAAACCGATGGCCTCTCACTCGCTTTCGCGGATTGGCGCTTCAACCTGCGCGCCTCCAACACCGAGCCGCTCTTGCGGTTGAATATCGAGGCGCGCGGCAAACCCGATCTGGTGGCGGAAAAACTGACCGAGATGCGGGCGCTGATCACGGGCTGAAGCGCCCTAGCGCGCGACGCCCAACAGGCCCGCCACATCCAGATACGCCTCCATATGCGCGGCAAGACCATCGAGGGCGGCCTCGACCTCGGTGTCGTAAGCGGTGCCCCCGGCCGCCACCCCGAAACCCGCAAGCCATGCGGCGCGAAAGGCATCATTGCGGAACATGCCGTGCAGATAGCTTCCCTGCACCCGCCCATCGCGGCTGACGGCCCCTTCAGCGCGGCCATCGACATGGGCGAAGGGGCGCGCGCAATCGGCCCCGTCGGTCCGCCCGATATGGATTTCGTAACCCGCGA
>NZ_CBFIIK010000165.1:0-3388 GCF_965662675.1 Roseicyclus sp.
CGCGCCAGCAAGCGCTGTGGTGCGATGGCAAAGACATGGCGTGGCGTGCCAGCGGCAGCATAGACCAGTTCAAAGTCCAATAGGCGCGGGTCGAACCATGCGCGGATCGGGTTCAGGTGACCCAAGGGGGCCACACCACCGATGGCAAAGCCCGTGTGCGCGCGGATCAGATCGGCGTCGGCCTTACCCAAGGTCTCGCCCGCCAGCGTGCTGGCCTTGGGCGTATCCACCAGATTGCCGCCCGCCGTGATGAACAGCACCGCATCACCATTGGTTTCAGCGCGGAAGATGATGGATTTGGCGATCTGGTCCACGCCGCAACCCGCCGCGCGGGCGGCATCTTCGGCGGTGCGGGTGCCATCGGCCATCTCGACCACCTCGGTTGCAAGACCTGCGGCGCGCAGCGCATCCTCGACCCGTTTGAGACTTTTCGACATGTCGGCACTTTCCCTTTGCTGTCCCTTGATCTCAGGCAAGCTTGCCAAGCGCAAGCCGTTGACCGCGGGGGCCAAGCGGGCCTAACTCGCGCCATGAGCTTTGCATCACGTATCACCCGCCATCCGATCCCCTTCAGCACCGCGCGCGGCGCGGAGGGCTGGGCCGCGCTGCATGATGTCGCGGCAGAGCTGCGCCCGCTGATCACGGGGGCGGCCGGATCATCGCCCTATCTGTGTGCGCTGATCTTGCGCGAGGCCGATTGGCTATCGGGCGCTTTGGACACGGCACCCGAAGAGACCGTCGCCGCCCTGATCGCGGCGACGCAGGCGCATGATCACACCACGCTTGACCAAGGGCTGCGCCAACTCAAGCGGCGCGCGGCGCTGGTTGTTGCGCTGGCCGATCTGGGCGGGATTTGGCCGCTGCACAGCGTGACCCAAGCCTGGACCGATTTCGCCGATGCCTGCCTCAATGCAGCGTTGCGCAGCCATGTCGCGCGCGAGGCGCGGCGTGGCAAAATTCCCGGCATGACCGAGGCGGACGCCCATGACAGCGGCGCAGGGATGGTCGCGCTTGCCATGGGCAAGATGGGCGCGGGCGAGTTGAATTATTCCTCCGATATCGACCTTATCTGTTTCTTCGATGATGAGCGTTTCGACCCCGACGATGCGATGGAGGCGCGCGCGGCATTCATACGCGCCACGCGCCGCATGGCGGCCTCCCTCTCGGACACCACCGACGAGGGTTATGTGTTTCGTACCGACCTGCGCCTGCGACCCGATGCCAGTGTGACGCCGGTCTGTATCTCGCTGACCGCGGCCGAGCGCTATTACGAGGCCGAAGGGCGCAGTTGGGAACGTTCGGCCTATATCAAGGCGCGGCCGGCAGCGGGTGATATCGCTGCGGGGCTGCGGTTTCTCGAGACGCTCACCCCATTCGTCTGGCGCAGGCATCTGGATTTCTCGATGGTGCAAGACACGATCGACATGCGACAGAAAATTCGGGATCACAAGGGTTTGCACGGCACCCTTAAACTAGAAGGTCATAATATGAAACTCGGCGCGGGGGGTATCCGCGAGATCGAGTTTTTCGCTCAGACCCGCCAGCTTGTCGCCGGGGGCCGCGATCCGTCACTGCGCGCGCGGCGCACGGTCGACGCGCTTTCTGCCCTTGCCGATGCGGGGTGGATCGGGGCGGATGTGGCGCAGGAGCTTTGCGATCATTACGCCCATCACCGTGAGATCGAGCATCGTGTGCAGATGATCGATGACGCCCAGACCCATGATCTTCCGAAATCAGCCGAAGGCTTTGCCCGCTTGGCGCATTTGTGCGGTACCGATGATGTGGCTGCGTTTCGTGATGGCCTGTCGGATCGGCTGCGCCGTGTCGAGCAGATGTGCGGCGATCTGTTTCAGCCGGGTAAGACAGGGGAGGCGGGCGATGTCGTGGTCGACCCGGAACAATCCGAGATCGTGGCCCGTTGGCCCAGTTATCCCGCGTTGCGATCCGAGCGGGGCCACGCGATCTTCGCCCGTCTCAAGCCCGATTTGCTGCGCCGCTTTCAACGGGCGGCGCGCCCCGATGAGGCCCTTTTGAATTTCGACAGCTTTCTCAAGGGGCTACCGGCTGGTGTACAATTATTTTCGCTGTTCGAAGCCAACCCAAGCCTTGTCGATCTGATCGTCGATATCTGTGCAACCGCGCCGGGGCTGTCGCTTTATCTGTCGCGCCATGCAAGTGTGCTGGATGCGGTCCTCGATGGGCGTTTCTTTGCGCCTTGGCCGGGATATGCGGCGCTTCAAGCCGAACTTGCGGGGGTTTTGGCCGGGTCGGGCTTCGAGCAACAGCTTGATCAGGCGCGGCGCTGGCAAAAGGAATGGCATTTCCGCATCGGCGTGCATCAACTGCGTGGGTTGATCGACGAAGAAGCGGCGATGGCGCAATACACCGATCTGGCCCATGCCGTGTTGGGTGCGATGTGGCCTGTGGTCTGTGATGAGATCGCGCGCCGTCACGGTCCGCCGCCGGGACATGGCGGCGTAGTGCTGGGCATGGGCAGTTTGGGTGCGGGGCGGATGAGCGCTGGCTCCGATCTTGATCTGATCGTGATTTACGACCCCGCCGATGCCGAGCAAAGCGAGGGGCCGCGCCCGCTCGATCCACGGGGCTGGTATGCCAAGGCGACCAAGGCGCTGATCACGGCATTGTCCGCGCCGACGGCGGCGGGCACGCTTTACGCTGTCGATATGCGGCTGCGCCCTTCGGGACGGCAAGGGCCGGTGGCCACTGCGCTTACTTCTTTCGCAGATTACCAGCGCGCCGAGGCGTGGACATGGGAGCATATGGCACTGACGCGCGCGCACGCGATGGCGGGCCCTGCGCAACTTCGCACGGAGGTGGAGGCGATCCGCCGCGCGGTGATCGCGGAAAAGGCCGATGCGGCCAAGGTGCGTGCCGATGCGGCCGAGATGCGGATGCGTCTGGCCAGCGCCGGGCGCGTGGGCGGCACTTGGGCGATCAAGGAGGGGCAGGGCGGGCTGCAGGATATCGAGTTGTTGGGGCAAGCCGCGGCACTTGCAAGCGGCAGCGATGCGCGCAGCACCAGCGCCCAGCTTGCCCATGCGCCGGATCTTGGGTGGCTTGATGCCGATCAAACAGCGCGTATCATCGCGACGCATGCCTTGTTCGCGCGTGTTCAGGCCGCAACGCGGTTGTTGACCGACACGGCGCTTGACCCCAGTGCCATCGGCGATGGGGGCCGGGATTTCTTGGCGCGTGTCGCTGACGCACCTTCGGCTGACGCGCTTGCATTGGAACTTGACCAAGAGCGCGCCTATATCGCCCAGATGATCGACGCCGTGCTTGGCGCGATCTTGCCCGAGGAACAATGATGTCATCTGACAAACCCGCCCCCGACCCGATCGATCCCAAGGGTCTGATCCGAGAATCC
>NZ_CBFIIK010000166.1:0-3278 GCF_965662675.1 Roseicyclus sp.
ATGGGCCTTGCCTCGGTCGCGCCGATTTTGGGCGTCGTGGCGATCTACGGGCTTGAGGTGCTGGTGTCGGCAATCCAGGCCTATGTGTTCACCATCCTGACCTGCGTCTATCTCAAGGACGCGCTGCATCCGCATCACTGAGGGCTGGGCCCTTCGGCCCTGATCCCCCTTGTTTCTCGAACTTCCAACGTAAGGAGATACCATCATGGAAGGCGATATCGCACAAATGGGCCAGTTCATCGGCGCAGGCTTGGCCGCCATCGGCTCGGGCGCAGCTGCCATCGGTGTGGGCCATGTGGCCGGCAACTTCCTGGCTGGCGCACTGCGTAACCCCTCGGCTGCTGCTGGCCAGACAGCGACACTGTTCATCGGCATCGCCTTTGCCGAAGCCTTGGGGATCTTCTCGTTCCTCGTCGCTCTGCTTTTGATGTTCGCCGTCTGAACCAGAGCCTTCGAGAGACCATCCTTACGTCCGAGGTTCGCGTCTTGTGATGCGGACCTCGGGGTAGACCCGGTTCCAGGAGGACGACCATGGCACAAGATGCCGCCAATGCTGCCAATGCTGCGGGGCCGGGCATGCCGCAGCTCGATTTCACGACCTTTCCAAACCAGATCTTCTGGCTGGTTATCGCTTTGGTCGCGATCTACTTCATCCTGAGCCGGATCGCGCTGCCCCGGATTGCGGCCGTTCTGGCCGAACGTCAGGGGGCGCTGACCAATGATCTGGCCGCCGCCGAAGAGCTGAAGCAGCGCGCGGTCGAGGCCGAAGCGGCCTATAACAAGGCGCTGGCAGATGCCCGCAGCGAGGCGTCGAAAATCGCTGATGAAACACGCGCCGCTATTCAGGCCGATCTCGACAAGGCGATTGCTCGCGCCGACGCGGACATCGCCGCCAAGGCAGCCGAGAGCGAAGCACGCATCACCGAGATCAAGGCGGGTGCTGTGCGCAGTATCGAAGAAGTCGCAGCCGATGTGGCCGGTGACATTGTTTCGGCCGTGGCGCCGGGCCAAAAGGTCGATGCAAAGGCGCTTGCGGCCGCAGTCGCCGCACGGGTCAAGGGGTAAGACGATGAAACATCTGCTCGCCATTGTGATGACTGTGGCCCCCGCGGTGGCGCTCGCCGCCGAAGGCAAACCAAAGGGTCTGTTGAACCCCTCGCTTGGCAACTCCGATTTCGTGGTTCTGATCGGCTTCGTGCTGTTCCTTGCCATCCTGTTCTATTTCAACGTCCCCGCGATGCTGATGAGCATGCTCGACAAGCGCGCCGAGGGGATCAAGGCCGAGCTGGATGAGGCCCGCGCGCTGCGCGAAGAGGCGCAGTCGATCCTCGCCAATTACGAGCGTCAAAGCCGCGAGATCGCCGATCAGGCAGATCGTATCGTCGCCCAAGCCAAGGCAGACGCCGAAGCGGCCGCCGTCGAGGCCCGCGCGGCACTTGAACGTTCCATCGCACGCCGTGTCAAATCAGCCGAGGACCAGATCCAAAGCGCCGAGGATAAGGCCGTGCGCTCTGTCCGCGACCGCGCGGTCGAAGTTGCGATCGCGGCTGCTGCCGAAACCATCGCCAAGCAGATGGCGGCGGCTGACGCCAACAAGATGATCGACAACGCCATCGGCGAGGTCGAGCGCCGCCTGCACTGAGTCGCGCGCATGGTCGATTTGAAAAACCCCGGATCACTGATCCGGGGTTTTTTCGTTCAGCACCTTTTGTGGTGAGCATTTGGGTGTGATCAAGTGCTACATATGTGCGCCAAAGCGCGCGTGCCATGTGGGTTTGGCATCGCCCGGCGCGGTGTTTGCCGCATAGACGCCGCGCGCGATCGCGCGTGACAGGCAAAGTGCTGCCATATGGCCCAGCATCAGCGGTATTTGGATCGGATCGGCCAAGGCCCGTGCGCCGGTTGCCGCGGCGAAGACCAAATCGCCATCCATCGGCGTATGGCTGGGCCAGATCGCGCGCGCCATGCCGTCATGGGCGGCGATCGCCATGCGGGTCGCCTGTGCTTGGGTCAGCGCGGCATCGGTCGCGACGATGGCGATGGTGGTGTTGCGCCCCTCGCCGCCCTTGACGGGTGGCACCGCGCCGGGGTCGAAAGCCGTGGCCATGCCAAGCCCGCCGAATTCGCCCTCCATCTCGACGGGTGCGGCCCAGAATTGCGGGCCATCGCCGACCGTCACCCGCCCCAGCGCGTTGACGGCGACCAGCGCGCCGACTGTATAGCCCCCCCATGTGGCCGAGGCCGAGCCAAGCCCGCCCTTCAGGTCGGCGATCAGCGCGCCCGTTCCCGCCCCTACGGAGCCGAGCGCAAAGCTTTCAGAGGCACTGGCCAGCGCCTCGGCCCCCAGCCGTTTATAGGGGTTCTGATCCCACGCCTTGTCGCCACCATTGATCAGGTCGAAGAGGATCGCGCCCGGCACGATCGGCACGGTCTGATCGCCCACGACAAAGCCGCGCCCCTGTGCGCGCAGCGCATCGGCCACACCCGAGGCCGCATCGAGGCCAAAGGCCGAGCCACCCGACAGGACCAGCGCGTCGGCCTCCTGCACCAGCTTGTCGGGGGCGAGCAGGTCGGTCTCGCGCGTGCCGGGAGCGCCGCCCATGACATGGACGGCCGCCACGAAGGGGCGTTCGCCAACCAGCACTGTCGCGCCGGTCTTGATGTGCTCATCGCTACCGTGGCCCACGTGCAGCCCCGCGACATCGGTGATCAGGTTCCTTGGGCCGGGGCGGATCATGGCGTGTCCCTGTCTGCGATCAGATGGGGGATGCGCCCACGCCACAGCCCGAGCCGGGGCAGGGGCGGGCGATCGGCAAGCGGGCAGTCAAGCCCTTGATAGGCGGGCGGCAGGATCAGGATCAGCGTGTTCCACGCGCCGCCCATGGTGGCGATCTCAATGGCGGTCTCGGCATCGAAGCGCGCACGCAGCCGCGTGGCGGGGCGCTCGCGGATCACCTCGACATGTTCAAGATCGAGGTCCGGGCAATGCGCGAGCAGATAGGCGAAGGCCGCAGGCTGACCCGCGAAATTGCCCGCATGCACGACGATATCGCAAGGCAGGTCAAGGCGGGTGTAGCCCGTCATATGCAGCGGCCCCCATCCACCTCCATCGCCACCCCGGTGATCATCGAGGCGGCATCGGAACACAGGAACGCCGCCGCCTCGCCCATGTCGTCGGGGGTGGAAAAGCGCCCCAGCGGGATGGTGGAGAGGAACTTGGCCCGCATTTCGGGCGTATCCTCGCCCATGAAGCTGGCCAGAAGCGGGGTTTCGCCCGC
>NZ_CBFIIK010000167.1:0-3257 GCF_965662675.1 Roseicyclus sp.
TGTCCCGCGCGCAGGCGGCGGGCGACGGCGCGCGCCGCGTCCAAGGGGCCGCTGACATAAGCGGCAAGGCCGTAGACCGTGTCATTGGCCATGTCGATGGCGTGATCCACGCTGTCATAGCCGATGATCGACAGAACGGGCCCAAAGATTTCCTCGCGTGCGATGGTCATCTGATGGGTCACATGGCCGAACACCGTGGGGCGCACGAACCAGCCCATATTCATCCCATCGGGGCGGCCAAGGCCGCCAGCGGCAAGGGTCGCGCCCTCGGCAATGCCCGTTTTGATCAGGGCCTGCACCTTGGCAAACTGCGCGCCGGAAATCAGCGGCCCCATGGTGGTGGCGGGGTCGGCCGTATCACCGAGGATGACACTTGTCGCCGCCGCCCGTGCCGCTGCCATCGCATCCTCCATCCGCGCCATCGGTACGAACATGCGCGTGGGCGCATCGCAGCTTTGGCCGGTATTGCCGAAACAGGCGAGCGTGCCTGCCTGAACCGCCGCCGCCAGATCGGCACCGGGCAGGATGATATTGGCCGATTTCCCGCCCAATTCCTGCGCCACGCGCTTGACGGTCGGAGCGGCGGCCTGTGCCACCGCGATGCCTGCCCGCGTCGATCCGGTGAAGGAGACCATGTCGACCTGCGGGTGGGCGGTCAGATGCGCGCCGACATCCGCGCCCGTGCCGTTCACGAGGTTGAAGACCCCCGCAGGTACGCCCGCCTCGTCGCACAGCTCGGCAAACAGCAGCGCAGACAGTGGCGCAAGTTCGGAAGGTTTCAACACCATGGTACAGCCCGCCGCAAGCGCCGGGGCGACCTTGCAAACGATCTGGTTCATGGGCCAGTTCCACGGCGTGATCAGCGTGCAAACGCCGATCCCCTCGCGGATGATGCGGGTGGTGCCGCGCGCCTCTTCCCAATGGAAATCGCGCGCGGCCTTGATCGTGGTCTCCAGATGGATCTGCCCCGCCCAAGCCTGCGCCTCGCGCGCGGAGGTGATGGGGGCGCCCATCTCGGTCGACATGGCCTGCGCGATCTCGTCGTAGCGCGCGGTGTAGCGGGCCAGGATCGCCTCGAGAAGCGCGATCCGGTCCGCCACGGGCCAAGCCGAGAACCCGTCAAAGGCGCCACGCGCCGCCATCACCGCGCGATGGGCATCCGCCCCATCGCCCAAGGCCAAATCGCCGATCACCAAACCCGTGGCCGGGTTTTCGACCGGCATGCTGGCATGACCCAAGGGCGCAACCCATGCGCCGCCGACATAATGCTGTGACAAGCGATGGAGCATGGACGCTTACTGGAAATAGATCTTGAATCGCGACCGGATCGCCGTGTCGATCTCGGGCGCGACCTGACAGCCCGCACTGGCCAAGATCGCATTCTTGCGCGCAATAGCGGTATCAAGCAGCAAAGGCTGGCCTGCCTCGACCCATTCCTTGGGGCTCATCCGGTTGCCGACCTTGGGATAGATATATTCGGTCTGCATCAGCCCCAGCGTCTGATCGGTGCCAAGGTAATGGCCGGGGCCACCCAAGCACACCTGCTTCATCGCATCGATCGAGGTGCTGTCCTCGGTCACATCGATGCCGCGCACAAGGCGCATGGCCTGACCCAACAAATCATCGCCCAACACAAGGCTTTCCAGACAGAACCCCAAGAGCGAGGCATGCATGCCCACTGCCTCATAGCACAGGTTCAGCCCCGAAAGCCCCGCCAGCGCATTGGTGATGCCTTGCTCCCAGCCCGCCTGCATGTCGGGCAGCTTGCTGTCGGAAATGCCCGACGCCGCCCCACCGGGCAGGTCGTAGAAGCGGTGCATCTGCGCGCAGCCCGCGGTCAGCAACGCCTGTTCGGCCGATCCGCCCGACATGGCCCCCGTGCGCAGGTCCGAGACGAAGGGCCATGTGCCGAAGATCGCCGGCGCGCCTTTCTTGATTGCGTTGACATAGACGACACCGGCGAGGCACTCGGCCACCGCCTGAACGATGGCGAGCGCAATGGGGGCAGGGGCCGTGGCGCCTGCTTGCCCTGCTGAGAGCAAAAGCATCGGCATGCCACGGCGGATGCAATCCTCCATCGTGATGCAGCTTTCTTCGGCGAATTTCATCGGCGGCACGACGAAGCAGTTGGAATTGCTGACGAAGGGCCGTTCCAGCCATTTCTCCTCGCCGCCTGCCACCATGTGCAGCATCTCGAAGCAATCGGCGACATGGGCCGGGTCGCTGAAGGATGTGCCGACATGCTTTTTCGTGCCCGCCAAGCAGCCGTAAAGCGTGTTCAGGTCCATCTCGCGATTGTCCTTCACATCGCGGCAAACCATCGTACGCTGGTAGAAATGGATATTGTCGAGATTGTCGACCAGCCGCGCGGCGTCATAGAGGTCTTGCGCGGTCGACTCGCGGTAATCATGCGTGACCGGGTCGACGATATGAACCGCCGCACCCGCCGTGCCGAAATGCACATTGGTGCCCGACAGGTGCATATCATGCTTGGGGTCGCGGGCATGCAACGTGATATTGCGTGCGGCGACATTCAGCATGTCCTCGACCAGCGCGCGCGGAAAGCGGATGCGCCCGTCATCGCCCAAGATCGCGCCCGCCCCGGTCAGGATCTCGACGCCGGAGGGCGGGGCATCGGCCAGTCCGATCACCTCGAGCGCTTCCAGCGCGCTTTGGTGGATTTTCTGCACACCTGCATCGCTGATCGGGCGATATTGGCCGCCGGGCATGCCGGGGCGCACGGGGCGTTTATCCTCGGCCAAGGGGGCCGCGCGCAGCGCGACGCGCGCCGCCCGCCCGCCCGAACGCCGCGCGCGCGCGGGTTCGCATATCTCGCCGATTTCCGGCAGGATGATATCTGTGATCTGGTTTTCCGGTATCATGCTCACATCCGCACCCGTTCGGCTTTGGGGTCATAAAGGGGGGTCAGGCTGGCGCGGGCCTTGTGCCGCACGCCCGCCACTTCGATCTCGAAAGTGCTGGCCATGACCTGTTCGGCACTTTCACCGGGGCAGGGCACATAGCCCATCCCGATCGCACCGCCCAAGGCATGGCCGTAATTGCCGCTGGTCACGGGCCCGACAATCTGGCCATCGCGCAAGATCGCCTCGTTGTGGAACAAGAGCGGTTCGGGGTCTTGCAGCTGGAACTGCATCATCATGCGCTGCAGCCCTTGATCTTGCTTGCGCAACACCGCGTCGCGGCCGGTGAATTCGCCCTTGCCGGTCTTGACCGCAAAGCCAAGCCCCGCTTCCAGC
>NZ_CBFIIK010000168.1:0-3172 GCF_965662675.1 Roseicyclus sp.
CCTCGACGCTGAACCCGTATCTGTCGGGCGGCACCAAGGAAGTGGAGTCTTCCTCGCTCATCCTCGAGTCGATGGCACGCTTCGATGAAAGTGGCACCATGGTGCCATGGCTGGCCGAAAGCATTCCGACGGTCGAGAATGGCGGCATCGCCGCCGATCTGACCTCGATCACATGGACCATCGCCGAAGGTGTGACATGGTCGGACGGGTCCGCCGTCACGCCCGATGACTTCATCTTCACATGGCAATATTGCACCCATCCCGAAGGTGGCTGCGCCCAGTCGAGCTATTTTGACGGCGTGACCGCGGTCGAAGCGATCGATGCGCGCACCGTGCGCATCAATTTCGGTGGGCCGACCCCCTTCCCCTACACCGCCTTCGTCGGCTCCGAGAGCCCGGTTTTGCAGGCTGCACAATTCGCGGAATGCCTTGGCGCACGCGCACCCGAATGCACGGATGCGAATTTCGGCCCCATCGGCACCGGCCCCTTCGTCGTGGATGAATTCCGCCCGAACGACGTGATCGAATTGTCGGCGAACCCGAATTTCCGCTTCCCCGACCGTCCCTATTTCGCGACCGTCACCTTCAAGGGTGGTGGCGATGCGACGGCGGCGGCGCGTTCGGTCTGTGAAACCGGCGAATTCGACTATGCGTGGAACCTGCAGATCGACCCCAACATCCTTGCCGGCATGGCCGCGCAGGGCCGTTGTAACGTCGTGACCGCCTTCGGCACCTCGGTCGAGCGTCTGCACCTGAACCAGACCAACCCCGACCCGGCGCTGGGTGATGCCCGCTCGACCGTCGAGGGTGGCCCGCACCCCTTCTTGACCAACCCGGTCATCGGTCAGGCGATGTCGATGGCGATCGACCGCGCGCTATTGGTGGAAATCGGCTACGGCGCGGGTGGTCAGCCCACCTGTAACGTGCTGCCCGCGCCCGAGCTTTACGCCTCGACAGCCAATGATAGCTGCCTTGTCCAAGACATCCCCGGCGCTATCGCGCTTTTGGATGGCGCAGGTATCGTCGACTCCGATGGCGATGGTGTGCGCGAGTATAACGGCACCCCGCTGCGCGTGCTTTACCAGACCTCGACCAATGCCGTCCGTCAGGACACGCAGGCCTTGGTCAAGCAGTGGTGGGAAGAAATCGGGATTGAAACCGAACTGCGCAACATCGACGCCTCGGTCTTCTTCGGCGGTGATCCGGCATCCCCGGACACCTTCCAGAAGTTCTATGCCGATATCGAGATGTACACCAACAACTTCGCCGGTGTGGACCCGCAGGCCTATATGGCAAGCTGGCTGTGCGGTGACATGCCCCGGCCCCAAAGCCAGTGGCAGGGTTCGAACGTCCAGCGCTTCTGCGATCCGGCCTATGACGCGCTTGTCGCCGAAATGGCCCGCACCGCAGATCTGAACGAACGTGGCCGCTTGGCACGCGCGATGAACGATATGCTGATGCAAAGCTACTCGATCATCCCGCTGATCCACCGCGGTGGCGTTTCGGCGCATACGGCCACGATCGACGGCATCCGCATGTCGGATTGGGACAGCGAGCTGTGGAACATCATGGATTGGCGTCGCGCCCAGTGATGGCGTGACCTGACACCGGCCCGCGCCGCCTCCTTGTGGCGCGGGCCAAGTTTGTCCGAAACTTCTGACCCGAGGCGTTGGCCATATGCTGACCTACACGATCCGGCGATTGATCCTTGCGATCCCGACGCTTCTGTTCATCAGTTTCGTGATTTTCCTGATCGTGAAGCTATCGCCGTCCGACCCGACGGCGGGCCTGCCGCTGACCATCCCGCCCGAGGTGCGCGAACAGATCCGCGAAAGCCTTGGCGTCAACGACCCGGTACTGGTGCAGTATTTCAAATGGCTCAAGCTGATGGTCTGGGACGAGCCCTTGCACTTCATCGAAGGCACGACCGGCTGGCAGATCGCCCCCGATGGGCCGCGCATCATTTCCTATCAGACGCGCAGCCCGGTGATGGACCTGATCGCCCAGCGCATGCCACAGACGCTGTGGGTGGTAGGCACCTCATATCTGGTCGGTATTCTGATCGCACTGCCCTTGGGCATCATCTCGGCCTACAAGCAGTATTCGGTCTTTGATCAGGTCGGCACCTTCATCTCGATGGTGGGGTTTTCGGTGCCGACATTTTTCACCGGTGTCCTGTTCATCGTGATTTTCGCGGTGAATCTGGGCTGGTTCCCGAGCGTGTATAACACCACTCATGTGGTGACGGATTGGGATAGCTTCGTGGTACAACTCAAGCAGATCATCATGCCGGTCATGGTGCTGGGCCTGTTCAACGCCAGCCAGATCAGCCGATATTTGCGCGCCTCGATGCTCGATAATCTCAACCAGGATTACGTCCGGACCGCGCGCGCGAAGGGTTTGAGTGAAAAGACCGTGGTGCTGGTGCATGTGCTGAAGAACTCGATGATCCCGGTCGTCACTGTCATCGCGCTAAACGTGCCGGCCGTCTTTGGCGGCGCGATCATCACCGAGCAGGTCTTCAAGGTGAACGGCATCGGCCAGCTGTTGATCATCGCGATCCAGAGCGGGGATGTGCCGGTGGTGCAGACGGTCAGCTTCATCTTCGCCGTGCTGATCGTTTTGTTCAGCCTGATTGCCGATATTCTTTACGGCGTGCTCGATCCGAGGATTCGTTATGACTGAAGCCGCAGATCGCCCCGCATCAGCCGCCCCCGCACTGGAAAGCTACCGCCCGCCGCGCAACCAGTGGTGGGATGTCTGGGATCAGTTCAAAACCCATAAGGGCGCGCTTTTCGGCCTTGGCTTTTTCGTCTTCACGCTGCTGTTCGTCTTTGTCGGGCCGCTGCTCTGGACACTCGACGCCCAATATATCGACATCCGCGCGCGTAATGCCGGCCCCAGCCTTGCCCATCCGATGGGCACCGACCAGCTGGGCCGCGATACGATGGCGCGGATGATGGCGGGCGGTCAGACATCCATCGCGGTGGGGTTGACGG
The DNA here is from genome assembly GCF_965662675.1 of Roseicyclus sp. Taxonomy (GTDB): domain Bacteria; phylum Pseudomonadota; class Alphaproteobacteria; order Rhodobacterales; family Rhodobacteraceae; genus Roseicyclus. The sequence goes on from NZ_CBFIIK010000168.1 coordinate 3,000, forward strand.
CGATGGCGCTGGCCTTGGTGCTTGGCACGCTGGTGGGGGTCTTGGCGGGCTATTTCAAGCGGCTCGACGGGCTGTTGATGCGCACGACCGACCTATTCCTCGCCATGCCGCTCCTGCCGCTGCTTCTCGTCACGATCATGCTGTTTCGCGATCCGCTGCGCGCCAATTTCGGC
>NZ_CBFIIK010000169.1:0-2928 GCF_965662675.1 Roseicyclus sp.
AAACATGATCCCTCGCCGCGCAGTTTGGCCGCTTCGATGTAATCCATGACCACGATCCCTTGGGCCACCGCGCGTGCAAGGCGGAAGACGCGGGTCGCATCGACCGCCGCGATGACCAAGATCAGCGTCAGCACCGAGGTGCCGAAGATCGTCAGCAGTAACAGCGAAAAGATCAGCGCCGGGATTGCCATCAACGCATCGACGAAGCGCGACAGCGCTTGGTCAAGCCAGCCCCCGACAAGTGCAGCCCAAAGCCCAAGGATCGCCCCCACCACGAAAGCCAGCGCCGTGGTGGCAAAGGCGATGCCGACGGTGTTGCGCGCGCCGTAGATGAGCCGCGAGAGCATGTCGCGCCCGATCCGGTCGGTACCCAGCCAATGCTCGGCGGACCATGCCTGGAACTGCCCGCCCACGATATCACGCTCGGGGAAGGGGGCAAGCGCAGGGGCGGCGATCGCGACGAAGGTGTAGATCGCGATGACCAACAGGCCAAAGGCTGCGGTCAGCGGAATATCATGGGCAAGGCTGCGGGCCTGACCCGAGAATGTGGCCCGCGCGCCTGCGCGCAGCGCCCAAGCTATGGCGAAAAGTGTTGCAAGCCCAAGGATGACGGAGGCGGCGAAGCTCATGGCGCTACCTCCGATGCATCAGGCGGGGGTTGGTGATGGTCGAAAGCACATCCGCCAACAGATTCAGCGCGACATAGGCCGCAGCAAAGATCAACGCCACGGCTTGGACCACGGCGATGTCGCGGTTCGACACCGCATCGACCATCAATTGCCCAAGGCCGGGATAGACAAAGACCACTTCGACCACCACGACCCCGGTGATGAGGTAAGCAAGGTTCAGCGCGATCACGTTGATGATCGGGGCCAGCGCATTGGGCAGCGCGTGGCGTAAGACGATGCGCAAGGGCGACATGCCTTTGAGGCGTGCCATCTCGATATAGGGGCTGGCCATCAGGTTGATGATCGCGGCCCGCGTCATCCGCATCATATGCGCGGTGACCACCAACATCAGCGTCAGCGCGGGCAGGAAGGTCATGTAAAGCCGGTCGCCAAAGGTCGTGGTCGGGTTGATCCGCACCATCGAGGGGAAGAGGCCCGTCTGCGCTAGCCACAAGACGAGAATGTAGGCCACGAAGAATTCCGGGAACGAGATTGCAGTCAGCGCACCCGCATTCGCCGCGCGGTCGAAGATCGAATTGCGCCAAAGTGCGGCAAGGATGCCCAAGATCAGCGAGATCGGCACCGACAGGGCGGCGGCGTAAAGCGCCAAGAAAACGGTATTGCCCAGCCGCGCGCCGATCAGTTCCGAGATCGGGCGGCCATTGGCCAAGGAGACGCCGAAATCACCCGTCAGCGCGCCGGTCAGCCAGTTCCAGTAGCGCACGGGTGCCGGATCGTTGAGCCCCAGTTGTTCGCGCAGCGCCGCCAGCGTTTCCGGCGTTGCCGATTGGCCCAAAAGCTCATTGGCCAAATCGCCCGGCAGCAATGCGGTGGCGCCGAAAATGACCACGGACACGATAAAGAGAAGTCCGACCCCGAGCGCGCAGCGCACGGCGATCATCCGGATCACGTTTGACAGGGGACTGTCCTCCGTAGGGTGTTAAGAACACCCCCGCCGCACCATTGGCGCGACGGGGGCAGGTGATGGCGATCAGGCCATCGACCACCGTTCAACACAGCGGAAGCCGTCGAAGTTCCAGTTGGCCGAGATCTGCTCGGGTGTGGAGATCTTGTTGGCCACGGCCATCACGTAGTTGTTGTACATCGGGATGATCGTCGAGCCCTCGAAGGACACAAGCTGCTGCATCTCGTGATACATCTCGCGACGCAGATCCTCGTTCACCTCCGAGCGGGCGGTGACGAGCAGCTCGTTGAAGCGGTCATTGCTCCAGAAGCTTTCGTTCCAATCCGCACCGGCCGCATAGGCGGTGGTGAACATGTGATCCTCGACCGCGCGACCGCCCCAATAGGTGGCGCAGAAAGGCGTCGTGCCATTGGGGTTGAGCCAGACATTGGACCAGTAGCCGTCATTCGGCACGCGATCCACGGTCATGTTGATGCCCGCCGCCCGTGCTGTTTCCGAGAACATGGCACCGGCATCGACCGCACCCGAGAAGGCCGCATCGGCCACCGAGATGGTGACATCAAGGCTGCTCAGACCGGCTTGCTGCAGATAGTAGCGCGCCTTGTCGGGATCATAGGTCTTGGCTTCCATTTCCGCATGGAAATAGCGGTTCGCCGGGCCGATCGGGTTGTCGTTGGCGACCGCGCCGTGACCGCCCAAGATGACATCCACCATCGCCTGACGGTCGAGGGCGTATTTCAGGGCAAGGCGGACATTATTGTCGCTGTAGGGCGCCTGACGGCTGTCCATCGGGAAGCCGTAATGGGCATTGCCCGGGATCGACAAGATGCGCGCCACGCCGCGGCTTTCAAGCATGCCGATCGTGGCGGGGTCGACTTGGTCGATCAGGTCCACCTCGCCGGTGATCAGCGCGTTCAGGCGCACCGCCGGGTCGAGAATGGAGACCAGTTCGATGCGGTCGAACCATGCGCGGTCCGACTTCCAGTAGTTGGGGTTGCGGTTGAGCGTGGCCTGAACGCCATGCTCGTAGCTTTCGACGATATAGCCGCCGCAGCCATCGGTGGTGGTCGCATCCGCCTTGCCATCGGTCGAGGGCAGGACCGGAACGTGGTAATCGGTCATCAGATAGGGAAGGTCGCCATTGGGCGCCTCGAGCGTGACGATCACATTATTGCCGTCGGCGCGCACATCGGTGATCGCGGCCAAGAGCGGTTTGACGACCGAGGTCGAGTCGTCGCCGCGGTGATGGTTGATCGAGGCAACCACATCGGCGGGTGTGACGGACTTTCCGGAATGGAAGCTGACGCCCTCACGGATCGCGAAAACCCATGTCTG
>NZ_CBFIIK010000170.1:0-744 GCF_965662675.1 Roseicyclus sp.
GGGTTTGGCTTGGCCGCGCATGCCGCCGAAGGTTTCGGGATGGAAACCCGCAATAAGAACCTTGGCGCCGCCAAGATGTTGGATGGCGCAGGCGACATCGCCGTCATCACGGGTGATGCCTTGTTGGCTGAAGAAAAACCCGATTTCATCAAGATTGATGTCGAAGGCATGGAGATGCAGGCTTTGGCCGGGCTGGAGAAAACCATCGCCCACTGTGGCCCGCCCATGTTGATCGAAGTCGACCAGCAAAATTATGACGCCTTCGATGCGTGGTGCGCCGATAAGGGTTACGCGATTATCGAGACTGTCCAGCGCTATCCGACCAACAAGAATTTTCTGATCAAGCCATTGGCCAAAGCCACGAAGAGCAAATCGAAAACATCAGCTGCCGCGCGAGGCGCGGCCTGAAAGACCAATGCGGTGTCCGTGTCGCCGCGAACGAACGAAAAGGATAAACCCAGATGCTGACCATCAAGAACCTGCACGTGAAACTGGAAGAAGAGGACAAGCAGATCCTCAAGGGCGTCGATCTGACGGTCGAGGCCGGGCGCGTGCATGCGATCATGGGGCCGAACGGGTCGGGCAAATCGACGCTCAGCTATGTCTTGTCGGGCCGCGATGGTTACGAGGTTACCGATGGGTCAGCCACGCTCGAGGGTGAAGACCTTCTGGCAATGGAGGCCGAAGAGCGCGCGGCGGCGGGGCTGTTCTTGGCCTTTCAATACCCGGTCGAGATTCCCGGCG
>NZ_CBFIIK010000170.1:754-2755 GCF_965662675.1 Roseicyclus sp.
CAACATGACCTTTTTGCGCACCGCGCTCAACGCGCAGCGCAAGACCCGCGGCGAAGATGAGATCAGCGCCGGCGATTTCCTCAAACTCGTGCGCGAGAAAGCCAAGGCGCTCAAGATCGATGCCGAGATGCTCAAACGTCCGGTCAATGTCGGTTTCTCGGGTGGCGAGAAAAAGCGCAACGAAATCTTGCAGATGGCGATGTTGGAACCCAAGATGTGCATCTTGGACGAAACCGATAGCGGCCTCGATGTCGATGCGATGAAGCTTGTCTCCGACGGGGTGAACGCGCTGCGCGATAGCGGGCGTGGCTTTTTGGTGATCACGCATTACCAGCGCCTGCTCGATCACATCAAACCCGATGTCGTGCATATCATGGCAGATGGCCGGATCGTGAAGACGGGTGGGCCGGAATTGGCGCTCGAGGTCGAAAAGAACGGTTATGCCGACATTCTGGCCGAGGTGGCGTGATGGCCGTGGCGCAGACAAAGCAAGACCTGCTCGAAAGCCGCATCGGCACGCTCGCCATGCCGGAGGGCAAGGCCTGGGCAAAGACCGCGCGCCATGCCGCCCTTGCGCGGTTGCGCGTCATGGGAATGCCCAACCGGCGCGATGAGTATTGGAAATATACCGATCCCACGAGTCTCACTCAGCTCGCTGTACAGCGTGCTGCCCTTCATGATGACAGCGACGAGGCGCCGATCTTTTCCGGGATCGACCGCTTGCAGCTGGTTTTCGTCGATGGTGTCTTCGATCCTGCGCAATCGGATGATCCGGCCATGGCCGGGGTCGAGATCATGCGCCTGTCCGATGCCATGGCGATGGATCTGCACTGGGCGCGCGACTATTACGGGTTGCTCGAGGCGGATGGGCAGACTCCCGTGGCCCGGCCCTTGGCCGCGCTCAATACGGCCTTTGCCACCGATGGCGTGGTGATCCGCGCAACGGGCGCGGCCGCTAAGCCCGTGAGCCTGATCTATCTGCACCGCGATCCGACATCGGATGCGATTTTGCACCATGTGGTGCGGGTTGAAAGCGGGGCGTCGTTGACGCTTTTGGAAAACGGGCCGGCGGCTGCACGCTTTAACAAGGTGATGGAGGTCAGTGTCGCCGATGACGGCGATTTCCACCATGTCCGCACGCAAGGACGCGATCATGAGCGTCGCGCGGCGACCCATGTCTTTGCCCGTCTTGGTGCGCGCAGCCAGTACAAATCCTTTACCCTCACGGCCAATGGCGTGCTGACCCGCAATGAGCATGTGATCGCGTTGACGGGTGATGACGCCAGCGCCCATGTGGCGGGGGCGGCCCTTGGCGATGGGGAAAATGCCGCCTTTCACCATGACGATACGGTCTTCATCACCCATGATGCGGAGCGTTGCGAAAGCCGTCAGGTCTTCAAGAAGGTGCTGCGCAACGGGGCGGTCGGCGTGTTTCAGGGCAAGATCCTGGTCAAGCCGGGCGCGCAGAAAACCGATGGCTACCAGATCAGTCAATCGCTGTTGCTCGACGACGACTCGGTGTTCTTGGCCAAACCCGAGCTTGAGATCTATGCCGATGATGTCAGCTGCTCGCATGGCTCGACCACGGGCGCGATCGACGAGACGGCGCTTTTTTATCTGCGTGCGCGCGGTGTGCCACGTGACATCGCCACCGATCTGCTTGTTTTGGCCTTCATCGACGAGGCCATCACCGAGATCGCGGATGAACGGCTGGCCGAAGATATCCGCCATCGACTTGAGCTTTGGCTGGGGCGGCGCAGGCAGGGCTGATGGCAGTCTCGACCGACATCGTGGCGACATGGCGCAGCCCTGCGGGGGTGATGCGCAAGCTATTGGCGATGGGCCGGCGTGAAGATCGCGCGCTGGCCATATTGCTTGCCGCTTGTCTGGTCATTTTTATCGCACAATGGCCACGCCTGAGCCGAGACGCCTATTTTGCCGTCGCGGGGCAGGCCCCGCTAGAGGCGCAGATGGCGATCACCTTTTTCGCAATGATGATGA
>NZ_CBFIIK010000171.1:0-2706 GCF_965662675.1 Roseicyclus sp.
GTTCAAATTCGACCCCGAATACTGGAAACTCGGCATCCACCGCCCGTCGATCAAATCCAAACATCTCGAAGGCGGCTTTCCCGACACCGTCAAATGGCTCAACGGCTCGGGCCTTCCGATGGAGGATTACTTCCGCTTTCGCGGCTGGCGCTCGATCCGGCGCACCATCGGCTATGACTGGGCGCAGATGAACCATTACGCGGTGAAATCGGTGGATGCTTACGCCGTGCGAAAGTTCCGCGGCAATGTGAACAACAAGAAAGACAAGTATAACGCCGACTACTGGTCGCTTCAGGACCGCAACGAGGTGGAAGATCGCGCCATCTTGCGCCACGCGCCTGACCGCGCGCGGATCATGGCCGAACTGCTCACCGACCCGGTCCTGAACCGCCTGCACCATGCCGCCCTTGACCGCGTCGAGGCGCGCCTTGCCGAATACCGCCAGACCGAAGCCTACGAACAGCTCCGTGCCAGCCTGATCGAAGCCTCCAAGGTGCCCATCACCGATGTCGAGGCCAAGCCCCCCCAAGCCCGCGACCCCGCCAAGATCGCGGCCCTGATGAGCGCGGTCGAGAAGAAATCCAGCGCCCGCCCGAAAGAGGAACGCCGCACCGAAACCATCCCCGGCTGGGCTGTCGAGGATGGCGACCCCTATCTGCCCGGGCCGCTGGACCTCGCGGGCGATGTGCCCGTCGATTGGGTGGCAAACCACGATATCCCGCTGCCTGCCGATGCCCGCATCTTCCGCCCCGAGGCGCTCAGCGCCATCGTCGCGGGCCGGTTCGAGCGCCGCCACGCCCGTAACATCACCGCCTATCTGGAGGGCCATGAAAGGGTCTTGGATATCGGGGTCGGTATCGGCTTCCTCCCGATCCGGGCGATCAAGATGACCGAAAAGCTGATCATTTTGGCCCATGACCACCGCGCCGATCTGATCGCGCAGGCCACCGAGATCGCCCGCCGCGCAGGCGCCGAGAATTCCGCGCGGCTGAAATGGGCTGACGGCCCGCTGCGCCTGCCCGGCGATGCGGGGACGGATGCGGGGGGGCTTGCCGCCTATCTGCATGATTTCCGCCCAACCGCCCTCAGGATCAGCCGCGCCGCCGATGTCCCCGCTGCGCTCTTGGCCGCGCAGAATTTGAAAACCCTCCACCGCGTTTTGGTGCCCTCCGCCTCGGACGAACAGGCCGCCGAACTGCGCGCGGGCTATGGCCCCGTGCTGGCCAAGATGGGCTTTGCCGAGGTGCCAGATCGCGCGGCGGCGGGCAGCCTGCAATTCGATCGAAGCAAGACATGACCCGATCCCCGATGAAAGAGGCCGCAGATGCAAGACCCCACCGATGATGAACCGCTGATCGCGGGCCACGGCGTGGTGGTGCGCGCGCAAAACGGCGATGTGATCCGCTATGATCCCACCGGCCTTGTGATGCGGCTGTCGGACCGCGTGATCGCCGATATCGCGCTCAGGCTGGGGCAAAGGGTGACAGATGCGGGGCCAGAGGTGCGCCAGACGGCGCACCCCACCGCACCACCCTCGGACGACCTGCTTGACGGGATCGACGCTTGGGGCGTTTCGCAAGATGGCGATTGGCTGCGCTTCACCGCGCGGATGCCGGGCGCACAAGGTGTGCGGGGCTTTCGCCGCCATATCGAGGGCGGCGCGATCTTGGGCGACGGGCCGGGGGCGGTTCTGGGCATCTTGGGCCTTGGCGGGCCGCGCGCGGCGCTGGCCAGCCCCGGCGCACCGGATTTCCCCCATCATATCGTCAGCGCCGCCGATGATATCGGCGCGGTCGGCATGGCGGGGATCGAGGCCGCGCCCGAGACCGACCGCCTTGACCCCTTACGCGAGGCCACGCATGAGGCGCTGGTGGCCGAGACCATCCTGCAATGGCAGGTCGAGAAATTCGCCCCCCTGCCACTCATCTTTGCCCGCGCCGAAACCGACCCCTCGGCCAGCGCCGCGGGTCTCGCACGCGGCCGCGCGGTGGCCAACCTGTTGATCGCGGCGGGCAACCTGAAAGCCGCCGCCGCTTTGATGGGCAAGCGGGCGAAAATTCTGGCCATTTGCCTTGATTACGCGCTGGAACATCTGGGCGATGATCCGACAGCCTATCGCGACGGGATGCTGTCGGTGATGGCGCGCCTCTCCGATGGGCTGGGGGCGCTGGGCTTTGACCAACCGCTGTTCGTGGCCCGGTTCGAGGCGGGTCTTGACCAAGATAGCGCCGCCGCCGTGATCAAAGGTCAGTGGGAGGTGTCGTGGAACCACGGCGATCACCGCCTGATCCACTCCGCCCCCAGCTACAGTTTCGCGCGCGACGCCTATGACCGCCCGACCGAGGACGCCCGCCGCCAGATGGCCGAGATGACCGCGCATGCCATCGCGATGGGCGAGGATTGGCGCTGCCCCACGCTCTATCTTGCCGAATGGGAACCGGGCGAGGCACCCGTGATCCGTGTGACCGCACAATCCGATGGCCCCTTGGTGCTGGCGGAAGGGCTGGCACATGGATTTTCACTGATCGGCGCCGAGGTGCCGCAGATCGACAGGGTCAGCGTCGCCCCCGATGACCCGCAGGCCGTCTTGCTGCATTTGACCGCACGCGCCGAGGGGCTGCAACTGGCCTATGGCGCGGGGAGCTTTGGGGCCTTGCGCGATGATTGGGCCATGCCAAGCCGCACGGGCGCCATGCTGCATCGCTG
>NZ_CBFIIK010000172.1:0-2558 GCF_965662675.1 Roseicyclus sp.
GCGCTTGCCGGGATCGAGGTGGACCGTAAGGTTCTGGCCGATCTGGCGATCCATGAGCCCGAGGCTTTCGGCGCGATCGTCGCACAGGCGCGCGCCGCACTCTGAGGCGCTGCCGATGACCAAAAAAAATGGGCTGCCTTTTGGCAGCCCATTTTCGTTTCGGCGTGTGGCGCGGGAGCGGGGCCCCATGCGCGGGAGATCACCGGGTGACGGTGACCGTATAATTGTTTCCCGTGAAAGTATTCTGGAATACCAATTGGTTCTGGCTTGCCGCAACGGTCCCACGCGAGCCTGCCGTGTTGGTGTAACGCAAGCCGCCGCCGCTGCGCGACAGGCGCCCGTCCGTTATGGTCTCGCCATTGCTGACCCATGTATAGCTGCCGTCGGCCGCGACGGTGATGCGCATCGGACGGGTCGATCCGTCGCGGCGGACCTGAGTGCCCGTGTAGGTGCCGGCAAGGTCGGCAAAACCCGGGGCGCTTGCGGCGTCTTGCGTCGTCTGGCACCCGGCGGCCAGAATAGGCAGGGCGATCAAACCGGTGAAGATGAATGCACGTCTGTTCATATGCTTGACTCCTAAACTCGTTAACCGAGTTGTCAGGCTAACCGGGAACGTTGCTTTGGGGCAAGTCCGGCGGACCGTGGGCCCCTGTCTCGGGTGGTGCGCGGTACGGATGGCCGCTGCCCGTCATTGATTTCAAACCCCCGCCGGGCGATGGTCCGGCGGGGATTTTCGTTTCCGAAGGGTAAAGATTTGGGCAATTTCTTTAACGAGTACTTAAAGACGACCGATGACCGCCTGCTGTCGAAATGGACCCAGTATTTCGATATCTACACCCGCGAATTGACGCGGTTCCGGGCGCGGCCGATCTCGTTTCTCGAGATCGGGGTGTTCCGGGGCGGGTCCATCCCGATGTGGAAGGCGTTCTTTGCCGAAGATGCGCGGCTGTGTTTCGTCGATATCGATCCGGCCTGCGCGGCGCTGGCGCTTCCCGGCACGCATGTCGAGATCGGGAACCAGGCCGATCCGGCATTTCTGGCGGATCTGGCGGCGCAGCATGGGCCTTTCGATGTGATCCTGGATGACGGCAGCCATGTCTGCGCGCATCAGGTGGCAAGTTTCGAGAATCTTTGGCCGCATCTGGCCGACGGGGGGCTCTACATGGTGGAGGATTGCCACACCTCCTACTGGCCGGGGTTCGGCGGCGGCTACCGCAACGAGGCGAGCTGGATCGAATATGCCAAGCGCCTGACCGACCGGATGCACAGCTGGTACACCGATCAAGACACGCTGTTCCCCTTCGATCCGATCGCCAAGGAGCTGCATTCGGTTCGCTTCTACGATTCGATCACCGTTCTGGAGAAGCGGGTGAAGGCCGAGCCGCCCGCGACCGTCTATGCGAAAAACGGCAAGGTCACGCTCTCGCGTCGCGCGCTAGAGGTGCGGGGGCGCAAATCCGCCTTTGCGGGCAAGGACGGCACCTGAGCCCTCTGGCTTGCAATCGCGCCCTTCCGTGATAGGTGAGGGCGCGGAATTGGCGGGCAAGAGGCGCGGATCATGAACTTCGATCAGCTGAAATCGGATTGGCTGGGGCGCATCGGTGCGGCCGCGGATGAGGCCGCGCTCGAGGATCTGCGCGTGGCGGCACTTGGCAAAAAGGGCGAGATCAGCCTGAAGATGCGCGATCTGGGCGGCATGTCGCCCGAAGAGCGCCAGATCGCTGGCCCCGCGCTCAACGCGCTGAAGGATGAGGTGACGACCGCCATCGCCGCCAAGAAAGCGGCGCTAGGGGATGCAGCACTTGATGAACGGCTGCGCGCCGAATGGCTGGATGTGACGCTGCCCGCGCGCCACCGCCGTATCGGCACGATCCATCCTGTCAGCCAAGTGACCGAAGAAGTGACCGCGATCTTCGCCGATATGGGTTTCGTCGTCGCCGAGGGGCCGCAGATTGAAACCGATTTCTACAATTTCGACGCGCTGAACATTCCCGGCCACCACCCCGCGCGGGCCGAGATGGATACCTTCTACACCCATCGCGCGCCCGGCGATGATCGCCCGCCCCATGTGCTGCGCACCCACACCAGCCCGGTGCAGATCCGCTATATGGAGGCCCATGGCGCCCCCACCCGCGTGATCGCGCCCGGACGCGTCTACCGCGCCGATTACGACCAGACCCACACGCCGATGTTCCATCAGGTCGAGGGGTTGGCGATCGACCGCGATATCAGCATGGCCAATCTGAAATGGGTGCTGGAATCGTTTTTCTCCGCCTATTTCGGCACGAATGTCCGCACCCGCTTCCGCGCCTCGCATTTCCCCTTCACCGAACCCTCGGCCGAGGTTGATATCCAGTGCTCTTGGGAAGGCGGCACCGTGAAGGTGGGCGAAGGCAATGATTGGCTCGAGGTGCTGGGTTCGGGCATGGTCCACCCCAAGGTGCTGCAGGCCGGCGGGATCGACCCGGCCGAGTGGCAGGGCTTTGCCTTCGGCATGGGCATCGACCGCATCGCGATGCTGAAATACGGCATCCCGGATTTGCGGGCGTTCTTTGATT
>NZ_CBFIIK010000173.1:0-2523 GCF_965662675.1 Roseicyclus sp.
AAACCGCCGCCCCTGCCACTGCCCCTGCCGTTGCCGCGGCGCCCGTCGCCGCAGCGGTCGACCGCAGCCCCGATTGGCCCGCCGGCACGCCGATGAAAACCCAGACGGTACGCGAAGCGCTGCGCGACGCGATGGCCGAGGAAATGCGCGCCGATCCCACCGTCTTCGTGATGGGTGAAGAGGTCGCGGAATATCAGGGCGCCTATAAGGTCACCCAAGGGCTGCTTGATGAATTCGGCGCCAAGCGCGTCATCGACACGCCGATCACCGAGCATGGCTTCGCGGGCATCGGTGTCGGCGCGGCGTTTGGCGGGCTCAAGCCCATCGTCGAATTCATGACCTTCAACTTCTCGATGCAGGCCATCGACCATGTGATCAACTCGGCCGCCAAAACGCTTTACATGTCGGGCGGCCAGATGGGCGCGCCGATGGTCTTTCGCGGCCCCAATGGTGCCGCCGCCCGCGTGGGCGCACAGCACAGCCAGGATTTCGCGGCATGGTATGCCCATATTCCCGGCTTGAAAGTCGTGCAGCCCTATTCAGCGGCCGATGCCAAGGGCCTTCTCAAGACCGCGATCCGCGATCCCAACCCGGTGATCTTCCTTGAAAACGAGATCCTTTATGGCCGCTCCTTCGAGGTGCCGGATATCGCTGATTTCACCATCCCCTTCGGCAAGGCCCGCATCTGGCGCGAAGGCAGCGATGTGACGCTGATCAGCTGGGGCATCGGCATGACCTACACGCTCGAGGCCGCCGAGATCTTGGCCAAGGAAGGCATTTCTGCGGAGGTGATCGACCTGCGTACGCTGCGCCCGCTCGATTACGACACGGTGCTGGCCTCGGTGATGAAAACCAACCGTTGCGTCACCATCGAGGAAGGCTTTCCCGTCGCCTCGATCGGCAACCATCTGGGCGCATGGATCATGCAAAACGCCTTCGACTATCTCGATGCGCCGGTGATCAACTGCACGGGCAAGGATGTACCGATGCCCTATGCGGCCAATCTTGAAAAGCTGGCGCTCGTCACCACCGCCGAGGTGGTCGCGGCCGCGCGTCAAGTCACCTATCGCTGAGGAGCGCGCATTATGCCTACGGAAATCCTGATGCCCGCGCTCTCCCCCACGATGGAGGAGGGCACACTTGCCAAATGGCTGGTGAAAGAGGGCGATAACGTCAAATCCGGCGACATCATCGCCGAGATCGAGACCGACAAGGCGACGATGGAATTCGAAGCCGTCGATGAGGGGGTGATCGGCAAGATCCTGATCGCCGAGGGTAGCGAAGGCGTCAAGGTCAACGCCCCGATCGCGGTGTTGCTGGTCGATGGGGAAAGTGCAGGCGACATGACAAGCGCGCCTGCCCCTGCCCCGACATCTGCCCCTGCTGCCGCGCCCGCAGCTGCCCCTGCCGCGGTTACCGCATCGGTACCTGCGCCCGCGGCCCCCAAAGCCGCCGATGGCGCACGGGTCTTCGCCACGCCCTTGGCGCGACGCATCGCGGCTGAAAAAGGGCTTGATCTGGGCGCGGTCAAGGGCTCTGGCCCGCATGGCCGCATCGTCAAGGCCGATGTGGCGGGCGCCACCGCCAGCGCCGTGCCGCAAGCGGCCGCTGCCCCTGCCCCGGCTGCGAAAGCCGCCACCGCGATGCCAACCGGGCCTGACGCGGCTCAGGTCATCCGCATGTATGAGGGGCGCGACTATGAAGAGGTCAAGCTTGACGGCATGCGCAAGACGGTCGCCGCGCGGCTGACCGAGGCAAAACAGACGATCCCGCATTTCTACCTGCGCCGCGATATCAAGCTTGATGCGCTGATGGCGTTTCGCGGGCAGCTCAACAAGCAGCTGGAAAGCCGTGGCGTGAAGCTGTCGGTCAATGATTTCATCATCAAGGCCTGTGCGCTGGCGCTGCAGCAAGTGCCCGCCGCCAATTCCGTTTGGGCGGGTGACCGGATGCTACGCCTCAAACCCTCGGATGTCGCGGTGGCGGTGGCGATCGATGGCGGGCTGTTCACGCCCGTGCTGAAAGACGCAGAACAAAAAAGCCTGTCTGCATTGTCGGCCGAGATGAAGGATCTGGCGAAACGCGCCCGCGACCGCAAGCTGGCACCGCATGAATATGTCGGTGGCACCTTCGCGATTTCGAACCTCGGCATGTTTGGGATCGACAATTTCGACGCGGTCATCAACCCGCCTCATGGTGCGATCCTGGCCGTGGGTGCGGGCGTCAAGAAACCCGTGGTCGGTGCCGATGGCGGGCTGACGGTCGCGACCGTCATGTCGGTCACGCTTTCAGTCGATCACCGGGTCATCGACGGGGCGCTTGGGGCAGAGCTGTTGCAAGCAATTGTTGACAATCTCGAGAATCCCATGGCTATGCTTGCATAAGCAAGGAATTGCGGCGCCGGGGAGGAGCGGTACCGCGAAAGCACGGGGCCGCGATGCATGCATCGGCGGCCCCGTCGCATGAATGGGCCCATGATCTGATAGAAGAATGGCGTGCGGACAAAACCGATACGCCTATGGC
>NZ_CBFIIK010000174.1:0-2521 GCF_965662675.1 Roseicyclus sp.
CGGATGGGGCTGTTGCCTTGCTTGGGGACGCGGCGCATCCGATGTACCCGATCGGCGCGAACGGTGCCAGCCAGGCGATCCAGGATGCGCGGGTCTTGGCGACATGTCTGGCCCAAGATCCAACCCCGCAAGGGCTACAAGCCTACGAAGACATCCGTCGCCCGATCGCGACCAAAGTTGTCCTGAGCAATCGTGAAGGTGGGCCTGAGAAGGTGTTGGATATTGCGGCCGCGCGGGTCAAGGGCCCGGACGACAGGATCGAGCACCTCATCACGCGAGAAGAGCTTGAACAGGTTGCCGCCTCCTACCGCAATGTGGCCGGCTTTCAAAAGAACAAAGCCTGAGCCATGCCGGTCTTCTACGCGGCATATGGCGCAAGAAAAGCAGCGTCCCGCGTCCGGTTCGAGATCGGGGGGCGACGGGGTGTTTCGCGTGAGATGGCAGAGCTTGGCGGATCACGGGCGCTGGTTGTGACAACGCCACAGCAGGTGCGCGCGGGGGGTGCTTGGCCAAGTGGGAACGGCGTTGCCTCACAAGCTTTGCCATTTTCTTGGCCGGATATTTGGCCTGCCCCAAGCGCAAACGCATGCAATCACCCTGCCGCATGCGACTGTTTTCAACAAAGACGCTATTCGTGCACTCTTGGCGCCTCTGCTCGGCGCGGAGTGCGACTGTTGGGGGGACCATATGACTGAGTATTTTTCCGAAGAGGGCTCGATCGATGCAGTCAATGCGCGGATGGGGGCGAATGTCAGCCCGCGCCTGAAAACCATCATGATGGCGGTCGTCAGCCATCTCCATGACTTGGTCAAGGAGATCGAACTGACCCAAGAGGAGTGGGAATTGGCGATCAAGTTTCTGACCCAGACAGGCCAGATGTGTAGCGCGGAGCGTCAGGAGTTCATCTTGCTGTCCGACGTGCTTGGCGTCTCCATGTTGACGGACGCGATCAATAGCAGACGCCCGGCCGGTGCGACCGAAAACACGGTCTTGGGACCGTTTCACCTTGTCGATGCGCCGATCCGCAACATGGGTGACACCATAGCGCTTGATGGAAAGGGCGAAAGTTGCCGTTTTGAGGGTCGGGTGCTGGATCTGAAAAGCGCCCCGATCGCCGGAGCGGTGATCGACGTTTGGTCCGACAATGCCGACGGCTTCTATGACGTTCAACAACCCGACATCCAGCCAAAATGGAACAACCGCGGAAGGTTCGAAACGGGTGCGGATGGCGCCTATTGCTTCGTTGGCATAAAGCCTGTCAGCTATCCGATCCCGAATGATGGGCCGGTCGGTCATATGCTCGCCGCACTTGGCCGCCATCCCTATCGACCAGCCCATATCCATTTCATCGTCACGGCACCGGGCTATGAGAAACTGGTGACGCATACCTTTGTTGGTGATGATGCCTATCTCGGGTCGGACGCCGTCTTTGGCGTCAAGAATACATTGGTCGCGCCATACGAGAAATCCGAAGGGGGGCCTGAAATCTGGTCCTCGAAATTCGATTTTGTCCTGATGGAAAGTGATGGTGCGTGACGATAGTGCCCAGATCCGGGTTTGCCCATGGCGTATCTGGGAAAGCCGATCGTAAGAAGACTGACCGATAAGCAATCTTTTCTTGCTGACGGAAGCCCAGATGGCACGGCCATAATCCTTCTTTCCCAAGTGGCATGGCAAGCCACGCGTGGATGTTCGGCCGGTGCCCGACAAGATCAAGATCATGTTCGGGCGTCTGAAAGACTGGCGACGGGTCGCAACCGGCCACGATCGATGCTGGCGGCTCTTGTATTTGCGACCGACATGTAAGCTCTGCTTCGGCGACCCACCCGAACACCGCCGTTTGCCTGCCGTCAGCCTTGGGGGGTAGACTGCCGCAATTTGTGTGCAGTATGTGTGCAACATGGCCCCGAAAATCGGATCGCGGTGCGTGGGAGATCGCTCAATGCCCAACAACGCAGCCACCAAGGCAGCGAGACTATCGGTTGCCCCCATGATGGATGGTAGCGATTGCGGTGAGATTTCAATAAGTTGCGAGGCGTCGTGAGCAGCACATGTTCATGTTTCGATCGCGCAATGTCGTGCGGCGTCGTGTTCTCTGCGGTTCGTCGTGTTCGAAACGGCGAAACTCAATTCTCGAATTTCATTTGCCGAAATGTCAGCGAAATGCGCCGCGTTCGTTGGGACTTTCGGCCCTCGACAAGATCCGTCTTTCTGGCTGGTATCGCATGGGTCCAGTCATGGCGGGCTTCACCTGCCATAACCAAAAGGCTGTCGGGCTGAAGCAGAAGATCCATGTGCCGAGAAGACTTCTGCGAGGCAAACCGCATAACGCATGCCGAGAGCAAGCTCAGGGAGGCGATGGTCTCTCCAAAGCAGGGTTGGCAGTCGACATGGGCAGAGATGCCCTGTCCAGACTGATATTCGTTGATGATGACCTGGTCTGGGACGGCTTGGAAGTGACCTTCAGAGGTCAGTCGCTCCGTCAACTGCTGGAAAAATTCAGGTAATGGCCCAAGATAAT
>NZ_CBFIIK010000175.1:0-2516 GCF_965662675.1 Roseicyclus sp.
CCTATGAGCAGGCCCGCGATGCCGCCGAGGCGGTGGCCGCAGGCACCGAGATCGCCGAATTGCCCGCTATCGTCGATATGGCGGATGCCGTGGCCAATACGGATAACCGGGTGCATGAGGAGATCCCTGACAACCTGTGCTTCGACTGGGGCTGGATCGAGGATAACCGCGACGCAGTCGATGCCGCGATGAAGGCCGCGCCGCATGTCACGACGCTGGAACTGGTCAACAACCGCCTTGTGCCCAACGCGATGGAGCCGCGCGCCTCGATCGGCGAATACAATCCCGGCACGGGCGATTACAAGCTGACCACCACCAGCCAGAACCCCCACCTGACGCGGCTGTTGGTCTGTGCCTTCGTGCTTGGCATTCCCGAGCATAAGCTGACCGTTGTCGCCCCCGATGTCGGCGGCGGGTTCGGATCCAAGATCTATCATTACGGCGAAGAGGCGCTGGTTCTGGCCGCCGCCAAGAAGCTGGGCCGCCCGGTGCGCTGGACGGCGGAACGGTCGGAAAGCTTCCTGACCGATGCCCATGGGCGCGACCATGTCACAACGATCGAGGTGGGCGCGACGCTGGATGGCGAGATCTTGGCGATCCGCACCCACACGCTGGCCAATGTCGGGGGCTATTTGTCGAATTTCTCGACCGCGACACCGACCTATCTGCATGGCACGCTGATGGCGGGACCCTACAAGGTGCCGCATGTCTATGTGAACGTGAAGGCGGTCTTTACCAATACCGCACCCGTCGATGCCTATCGCGGGGCGGGGCGGCCCGAGGCGACCTATAGCCTTGAGCGCGCCATCGACAAGATGGCGCGCGAGTTGAAGCTCGATCCTGTCGCGGTGCGGCGCAAGAACCTTTTGACGCCTGACCAGTTCCCCTACACCACGCCCGTCGGGCTGGTCTATGATGTGGGCAACTACCAAGCCACGCTCGACAAGGCTTTGGAGATGGCCGATCTGGCGGGTTTCGAGGCGCGCGCGGCCAAAAGCCGGGCACAAGGCAAGCTGCGCGGCGTGGGGCTTTCGACCTGGATCGAGGCTTGCGGCATCGCCCCCTCGCATCTGGCGGGCCAGCTTGGCAGCCGTGTGGGCCTTTATGACACCGCCACTGTGCGCGTCAGCGCGACCGGGACGATCCAGGTGATGACCGGGGCCCATAGCCATGGTCAGGGCCATGAGACGGTCTTTGCCCAGATCGTTGCAGATAAGCTGGGCGTGGCAGAAAGTGCCGTCGAGATCGTGCATGGCGACACCTCGAAAATCCCCTTCGGGATGGGCTCTTACGGGTCGCGCTCGCTGGCGGTCTGCGGTTCGGCAATGGACCGCGCACTCGACAAGATCATCGACAAGGGCAAAAAGATCGCGGCCCATATGCTGGAGGCGGCCGAGGGTGACATCACCTTTGAAAACGGCAGCTTCTCGGTGGCCGGGACCGACAAGGCCAAGTCTTTCGGTGAGATCGCCTTTTCCGCCTATGTGCCGCATAATTACCCGCTCGAGACCTTGGAGCCGGGGCTGGAGGAGACGGCCTTCTACGACCCCAACAACTTCACCTATCCCGCCGGCGCCTATCTTTGCGAGGTCGAGGTCGACCCTGACACCGGCAAGGTGGCGATCTGTTCCTTCACCTGCGCCGATGATTTCGGCAATGTGATGAACCCGATGGTCGTCGAGGGGCAGGTGCATGGCGGTGTCGCGCAGGGCATTGGTCAGGCCTTGGTCGAACACACCGCCTATGACGAGAACGGCCAGCTTCTGACCGCCTCCTACATGGATTACACCATGCCGCGGGCCGATGATGTGCCGTTCTACCAGGTCGATCACTCCTGCGTCACGCCTTGTACACACAACCCGCTGGGGGTGAAGGGCTGTGGCGAGGCGGGGGCGATCGGCTCGCCACCCGCGGTGGTCAATGCGGTGATCGACGCGCTGCATCGTGGAGGGATGACCCAAGTCAGCCATATCGACATGCCGCTGACGCCTGCGCGCGTCTGGGCCGCCATGCAAGCTTGATCCGGCAGGTGCGGGGGGCCAGCCCCCCGCACCCCCCGGGATATTTGGAAAACGAAGAAGGGACGGACCCTTCGGGAGGAACGGATGTACAATTTCGAATTCGCCAAGGCCAAGACGATCGCTGATGCCGTGGCCGCTTTGGCCGCCGAGGATGCGCAAGCGCTGGGTGGTGGCCAGACACTTTTGCCGACCATGAAGCAGCGGCTTGCGGCACCGACCACATTGGTCAGTCTCAACGCTATTCCCGAGATGATCGGGGTCTGCGTCAATGACAAGGGTGAGGTCTGCATCGGGGGCGCCACAACCCATGCAACCGTTGCGCGCGAGGCGGCGGCCCATTACCCGGCCCTTGCCGCGCTGGCCGGTCATATCGGCGATCCCGCGGTGCGCAACCGCGGCACGATCGGCGGCAGTCTTGCCAATAACGATCCTTCCGCCTGTTACCCGGCAGCGGCCTTGGGGTCGGGGGCGGTGATCAAGACCAACGCCCGTGAC
>NZ_CBFIIK010000176.1:0-2356 GCF_965662675.1 Roseicyclus sp.
CCCCGAAGGCATCGGCTTTCGCTACCCCCATCAGGTCTCGGGCGGTCAGTTGCAGCGCGCGATGACCGCCATGGCCATGGCCTGTCGCCCTGACCTGATCATCTTTGACGAACCCACCACCGCGCTGGATGTGACCACCCAGATCGAGGTCTTGTCGGCCATCCGCGATATCGTGCGCCAGTCCGGCACCGCCGCGATCTATATCACCCATGATCTGGCCGTGGTGGCTCAAGCAGCCGACCGTATCAAAGTGCTTTTGCGCGGCGATGAGGTGGAAGAGTCTGCCACGCGCAGCATGCTCGACGCCCCGCGCGAGGATTACACGAAATCACTCTGGGCCGTGCGCAGCTTTGCCCGGCCCGAACAGCCCCCCGCGACCACGGCCCCGATCGTATCGGTGCAAAATGTCAGCGCCGCCTATGGCAAGGTGCCGGTGCTGGAGGATGTCAGCTTCGACATCCATGCAGGGCGCACCATCGCTGTGGTGGGCGAAAGCGGCTCGGGGAAATCGACAGCGGCCCGCGTGATCACCGGGCTGTTGCCGCCAAGCGGCGGCGCGGTTCTGTTCGACGGCCAGCCCCTGCCCCCGGCGCTGAAGGGCCGCACCCGCGATCAGTTGCGGCAGGTGCAGATGATCTACCAGATGGCCGATACCGCGCTGAACCCCAAGCTGCGGCTGCGCGAATTGATCGGGCGGCCTGCGCAGATGTATCTGGGCCTGCAAGGCCGCGCACTCGAAACCCGCATTCGCGATCTGCTCGACCTGATCGAATTGGACCCCGACACCTATATCGACCGCCTGCCGGGCGAATTGTCGGGCGGCCAGAAACAGCGCATCGGCATCGCCCGTGCGCTTGCCGCCGAGCCCAAGGTGATCATCTGTGACGAGGTGACATCGGCGCTCGACCAGATCGTGCAAGAAGGCATCTTGAAGCTTTTGACCCGCCTGCAAGATGAATTCGGGTTGGCCTATATGTTCATCACCCATGATCTGGCGACCGTCCGCGCGATCGCCGATGATGTGGTCGTCATGCAAAAGGGCCGCGTGATCGAGCAAGGCCCCAAGGCCCAGATGTTCACCCCGCCCCATGAGCCCTATACCGAGCTTTTGCTGTCATCGGTGCCCGAAATGGATCCAGATTGGCTGACGCGGCTTTTGGACAGCCGCGCCAGCGCCAGCGCCTAGCCGCGCGGCTGGTTCAGGACCAAGCGGTCGGGCTTGGGGTGGTCAGCATGGGCTGCAACATAGGCCGCCGCGCGTTCGGCCACTACGCCTGTGGGTGCCATCACGCGGCGGGTGGACAGATCGACATGAAGAAGCAACGTCTCGACCGTGGCAGCGGGGCTGTCGCCGTCGGTCCAGATCTTGTTGAGAAGATGTAGCTTGCGCCCATCCCCGCCCAAGGCCTGTGTCGTCACCGTGATCTGCGCGCCGATATCGATCTCGGCGAAATAGCGGATGTGGTTCTCGGCGGTGAAGTAGCTCAGCCCCCCCGCGATATAGGCAGCATCAGCCCCGATGATCTCCATGAAGCGGTCGGACGCGCGGGCCGAGACCTCTAGATACGGTGCCTCGTTCATATGGCCGTTATAGTCGACATAGGTGGTCGGCACCTGCATCTCGACTGTCACGGGCAAGCCATCGGGCCCTGTTTCCGCGCGCGGCAGCATCGCCTCATGCGCCGTGATCACGCCCCCCGCCCCGCTGCCGGTGCGCTTGAGCGCGCGCATGATGCCGACAAGATTGTCGTCGCGCAGACGCTCCAACTCGCGGATCGAGCGGTGGCCCGATTGCGCATCCGATTGCCCCGCGATCAGATCGACCAGCTCATCGGTGAACTCCGGCACATCCATCAGCTTGGTCCAAGGCCATGTGAGGCAAGGCCCGAACTGCGCCAGAAAGTGCCGCATGCCTGCCTCGCCGCCCGCAATGCGATAGGTCTCGAACAGGCCCATCTGCGCCCAGCGTAGGCCAAAGCCCATGCGGATCGCCTGATCGATCTCCTCGGTCGTGGCGATGCCGTCCTTGACCAGCCACAGCGCCTCGCGCCAGACGGCCTCAAGGAATCGGTCGGCGATATGGGCGTCGATCTCCTTGCGCACAAGCAGCGGATACATGCCGATGCTGCGCAGGATATGGGCCGCCTTTTCGCAAGCGTCCGCATCGCCGACCAATTCGATCAGCGGCAAAAGATAGACCGGGTTGAACGGGTGCGCGACAACGGCGCGCGCACCTTTTTCGTTCAATTCCGATGGCTTGAAGCCCGATGTTGAACTGCCCAGAACGGCCGTCTCGGGGGCGGCGGCCATGATCTGGGCCAGCACCTTGTGCTTGATGTCGAGGCGTTCGGGCACG
>NZ_CBFIIK010000177.1:0-2252 GCF_965662675.1 Roseicyclus sp.
AAAGATCATGCAGATCGAACGGGTCTGGCAGCGGCACCGACTCGGGCAAGATTGCGGCGATCACCGGAATTCGGAAAAAGCGTTTTGCCCTTACGACGGATAACCAAAGCTTAATGCCTGCCCTCCCCGTCCCTTTCCCTCTCCTGCCTCTCTCGCAGCCCCATCCGTCGCGCAAGGATGGGGGCGCCCGAGATCACCAGCAAGACCCGCGTCAAGTGGTGCACGATGATATAGCCAAGATCGGCCCCGACAATGATCGCAAGCATCGTCATCTCGGCCTGACCGCCGGGTGCGAAGGCGATGAAGCCATCGACTGCGGGGGCCAGTCCGAACAGCACCACCACCTCGGTGAAAAGCGCAGCAAGACCTGCCAGCATCAACACAAAGATCACGCCCGCCGAAACATCGCGCCGGATCTCGTGCAGCGTTACGCCGACATAGCAGACCCCGATACCGATCCCGATCATGAACTGCGCCACCAATATCGCCTCGGTCGGTGGGCGGTAGTGGATGATATCGGTCAGCGACACGGCCCCGGTGAGGATCATTGGCCCAAGGATCGAGGCGCCGAACAGCCCGATTTTTTCGCCGCCCTTCCAGCCGATCAGCGCGGCGGCGGCCATAATCGCCAGCTCATGCAAGGGGATCTCGGCTGCGGGCGCGCCGACAGGGTTGTCGAGCGTCACCCCAAAGCCCAAGGTCAAGATCACCGGCGCGACCGTGATGATGATCAAGACCCGTGTCGCGTGGATCAGGCTGAGCGCGCGCACATCGCCCCCCGCCTCTTGCCCGAAGGCAACCATGTCCTGCAGCCCGCCGGGCATCGCGGCATACCAGCTGGTCGCCCAGTCGAACTTGTAGACCTTGCGAAAGAAGGGCACGCCCACCAGCCCGATCACGGCGACATAAAGCGGGATCAGCGCGACCGAGGCCGCCATCTGCGGCACCCGCGCCACCACTTCGGGGGTTAGCGACGCCCCCACCGCCACGCCCAAGATCGTGCGCGCCGCGACCGAAACCTGCCCCAGACCTTTCAGGGGCGCCCCCGCCAAAGATGCAAGAAGGCAGGCAAAAAGTGGCCCGAACAAGAAGGGCAGCGGCAAGGAGAGCGTCCAGAACAGCCCCGTGCCGATCAGCGCCAACCCCACTGTCAAGACGCGGCGGCGCGGATCGCTTAAGGCTTTCGACAGCATGGGACGTTGTCTCCGTGATCTGGCCCAGCTTTGTGGTTCACCGGCTTGCGGCCAACCGCCAATAGGCTTACCGCAATGGCCATGGCAAGCGCACCACCTCCTGCAGCAGCCCCGGCGGGAAATCCCGGTTCAAGACCCATGCCAGCCCGCAGATCAAAACGATGGCAAGGGCCGAAAGCAATAATGTGTGCGTCCAGCTGACCTGTGCGCGGATGCGAAAGAAAGCCAGCATGAAAATCGCCAGCGCGATGATGAAGCCAAAAAGCCCCGTCAGCACCAACAGACCCAAGAACCACGCCAAGGTTCCCCAAAGAGAATGCGTCGCCTTACCATCATCGCCGCCGGTCTCCATATCGATGAAGACATCGTCCGCCTCGGGGCGCAGGATCATCCGCGCCATCAGTGCCAAACAACCGATCAGCGTCACGATCCCCACGCTCAGCGGAAAGACCTTGTCGCCAAAACGCGTGACAGTGGAGGCATCGATGGTGGCGATGGCGACATAAAGAGTGATCGCACCCAGAAACAGCATTGGGGCACGCTTCGTGCCGGTATGTGTGGCGATATTCTCGCGGATGTTCTTGGCTTGGCGGATGCCGATGACGATAGACAGCACCGTCAGGATCAAGAGCGTCACGGTGATGGGCGAGACCAGGTAATCGATCCCCGCCTCGAAACTACGCCGGAACCGAGATGCGCCGATCTGGGTCGCCATGTTCACGAATTGCTCGGCCTGTGTGGATAGTACGAAGCCGATCAGGAAAGCGGGGCGCGAGTAATCGAAACGGCGCAGCAAGATGCCGATGATGCCGACGAAAACCAGCGCGATCAGATCACCAAAGGACATGCGCGACTGAAAGGCGGCAAAGGCGATGAGCATAAACAGAAAGGGTGCCAATAGCGTGAAACGGATTGTCGTTAGTTTCGCGATCTGACCCGACAAGAGCACGCAAAGCCCCGCGCCGACCACATTGGCCAGCGCCAGTGACCAAACAATGGTGTAAGTGATATCGAGGTCTTGGCGGATCATCGCAGGCCCCGGCGACATGCCCAAGAGGG
>NZ_CBFIIK010000178.1:0-2238 GCF_965662675.1 Roseicyclus sp.
GTCCGCCGACCGCAAGCGCATAGGCGATAAGGAAAAAGACAAAGGCCACCCAACCCGTGACAGGGGGAAGCCCCAAGCCCCAAAACACCAATAGGCCAAAGCCGAGACCCGAGAGCGTGGTGAAAAGGATGACCGAAGGTGCCGGATGCATCACAAACGCTCCAGCGCGCGGTCGAGCCAGCCGAGGAAGCCTTGCGGCGTGTCGGCCACGGGTTCGAGGAAGGGGGCGAGGATATCGGTTACTTCCCACTGATCCTTGGGGCGTGGCGGCAGGTACTTGTTGACGGGCTTGGTGCCGAGGTCAGGCATCAGGTCATAGCCACCGCGCACCGCGACAAGCTGGCTCACATCGCTGTCGGGATCGCCCAGATCGCCGAAATGGCGCGCCCCCGCCGGGCAGGTGCGCACGCAGGCGGGTTCGCGGTCTTCGGGGGGGAGGTTCTCGTTATAGATGCGGTCGATGCAGAGGGTGCATTTCTTCATGACCTTCGCCGTGGGGTCCATCTCGCGCGCGCCATAGGGGCAGGCCCAGGCGCAGAGGCCGCAGCCGATGCAATCGGATTCATTGACCAGAACGATCCCATCCGCGACCCGCTTGTAGCTGGCCCCGGTGGGGCAGACGGTGACGCAGGGCGCATCCTCGCAATGCAGGCAGGATTTGGGGAAATGGACAAGCTGGGCCTGGCCTGCCTCGGGCGTGATCTCGTAGGAATGGACGCGGTTGAGGAAGCTGCCCGAGGGGGTGGCGCCGTAAGCCTCCTCGTCGGAGAGGGGTGCGCCGTAATTCTCGGTGTTCCAGCCCTTGCAGGCGATCACGCAGGCATGACAGCCGACACAGGTATCAAGGTCGATCACAAGGCCAAGCTTGCGCTCGGTGGTTTGGGGAAGGCTGGTCATGGCTGCCCCTGTCGGCAGGTGGTGACGAACTGGGCCAGATCGGCGGCGAAGCGGTCGGGCTTTTCCATGAAGGGCGCATGGCCGGTTTCGGGATATGGGATGAAACTGCCGTTTTGCATGGTTTTCGCCGCGGCATCGCCGGTGGCTTGGGTGACGACAGCATCGTCGGCACCGTGGATCACAAGGCCCGGGCAGGTCATCGCCGAGAATGCGGGCCGCAGGTCGAGATCGGCGCCGAAAAGCGCGCGGCGCACGATCGCGGGGCAAAGCATGTTGGCCCCCACCATCGCGCCATAGATCAGACGCGGTAGGGGCTGGTGTGTGCAGGCATCGACGAAGCGCGCGGTGGCGGCAAGGCGGCGGCCGAGGTCGTCGGTGTAAAGGTCGCGGTCAAGACCGGGCGAGGCTTTACCGACCATCCAATCCTCGCGCGCGCTTCCGATCGCAAGGATGCCGCCCACCAGCACCACCCCCGCGAGATGGTCACTGCCATGACCGACCAGATGCGCCGCGATCACCCGCGCGCCATAGGACCAGCCGACAAGGGTGGGGCGGTCGAGCTTTGCCGCTGTGATCACGGCGGCGATATCATCGCCCCACAGCGTGGTGTCAGCATAGGCGGCGGGATCATCAGGCTTGTCCGAGGCGCCATGACCGCGCAGATCGATGGCGACAAGGTGGAAGCGGTCGGCGAGGCGATCCGTGATTGGTTGCCAACAGATGCCCGCCTGTGCCCAGCCATGGATGAGCATGATCGCGGGAAGGGCGGGGTCGCCCACCGTGCTGTAGGCGATGCGCGTGCCGTCGCTGGAGGTGGCGAAGTGGTTGGTCATGGGTGTGCCAGTTTCTGTTGCCAAAGGGTTTTCGCCGCCTTCGGCGTCGATCCGAGCGAGGGGGCTTTCTGCCCCCTCGCGCTCCCCCGAGGATATTTGTGAAACGAAGAGGCGATCATCGTCATCGGTGGGATCGGCCGTGCGGTGAGGGGAGGGGTGGGAAGCTTGGTTGCACCTCTGTGGGCGGGGCGGTTTTCTCGATCCGCACGCGCAGGTCGAACCATGCCGCCTGTCCGGTGATCGGGTCGGAGTTCGACCAGCGATGCCCATCGCCGCGCGCGGGCAAAAGCTCGTGGATCAGGTGGTTGAGGAGGAAGCCCTTTGTCGCCTCGGGCGCCTCCTCGGACAGCGCCCATGCACCCTTGCGCTTGCCGATGGCGTTCCATGTCCAGACCGTGTTGGGGTTGAGCGCCGCCATATGCGCCACGGGCACGGTGATGGTGCCATGGGGCGAGGTCACCCGCGCCCAGTCGCCATCGTTAAAACCCTGTTCGTGCCAGATATTTGT
>NZ_CBFIIK010000179.1:0-2228 GCF_965662675.1 Roseicyclus sp.
TCGGCCATATGCGGGCTTGCCATCTTCTTGGCGAGTTTCTTGAGGTCAAGCGCGCGAAACTCGTTCCACTCGGTCAAGATCGCCACCAGATCGGCATTCTGCGCCGCCTTGTAAGGGTCGTCTTGCCACACCACACCGGGCAAAAGCGCCTCGCCCTCGCGTCGGCCTTGGGGGTCGACGACCCGCACCTTGGCCCCACCACCGACCAGCGCTGGCACGATGGTCAGGCTGGGGGCGTCGCGCATATCGTCGGTGTTGGGCTTGAAGGTCACGCCAAGCACCGCGATCGTTTTGCCGTTGAAGCTGCCATCGCAAAGGTCGCGGAGCTTTTCGATCATCCGGGTCTTCACCCCATCATTCACCCGGATCACGGTCTCGACGATCGACTGGGGAACCGCATGTTCTTGACCGATGCGGGCGAGCGCGCTGGTGTCCTTGGGAAAGCACGACCCGCCATAACCGGGGCCGGCATGCAAGAACTTGTTGCCGATCCGCCCATCAAGCCCCATGCCCTTCGAGACCTCCTTTACATCCGCGCCGACCCGCTCGCACAGCGCCGCGATCTCGTTGATGAAGGTGATCTTGGTCGCCAGAAAAGCATTGGCTGCGTATTTGATCATTTCCGCCGATTCCAGATCGGTCGTGACAATGGGAAAATCGCGCAAGAACAGCGGGCGGTAGATCTCGGCCAACACCTCGGCGGCGCGTTCGGTCTGCACGCCGATGACAACGCGGTCGGGTTTCATGAAATCGTCGATCGCCGCCCCTTCGCGCAGGAATTCCGGGTTCGAGGCGACGTCGAACTCCGCATCGGGGCGCGCCTTGGCCATCACCTGTTTGACCTTGCGGTTTGTCCCCACAGGCACGGTCGATTTGGTCACGATCACCGCATAGCCCGTCAGGGCATGCGCCACTTCCTCGGCGGCCGTCATGACATAGGTCAGATCCGCATGCCCATCGCCGCGCCGGGTCGGCGTGCCGACTGCGATAAACACCGCCTCGGCGGCATCGACCGCCGCATGCAGATCGGTAGTGAACGACAGCCGCCCTGCTTCGACATTCTTCGCCATCAGCTGATCGAGCCCCGGCTCGAAGATCGGCACCTCGCCGCGATCGAGCTTTTCGATCTTGCCCGGATCTTTGTCGACGCAGATCACATCATGGCCGAAATCCGAAAAACACACCCCCGAGACAAGGCCGACATAACCCGTGCCGATCATCGTGATACGCATAAGATACCTTTTCGCTCGTTTACTGAGATACGTTTTCTTTGGTGTCGCCCAGCAAGCAAAAAGTATCAAGCATGCGCATGTCCTTGATCGCGCATTGCCACCTTTGCTCCCAAATCGGCTTGCACCCCTGCGACCACGCTAGAATGCCGGCATCATCGCGCCATTGACCGCGATCAACGGCTCCGCACCGGGCGAGGCCACAGACACTGTGCGTCACCGCACGGGACGCGGCCGCAAATCTGCACTAGCTTTGTCACCATGACAGGAGGGGCCCAATGACCGACCAGCAGCCGCGCAAGATCCAGACCCAAGGCGTGCATCACATCACCCTGATCGGTGCCGACCGTCAAAGCAGCATCGATTTCTGGGAAGGGGTGCTGGGCATGCCCTTCATTTTCGATCAACCCAATCTCGACAATCCAGGCGAAGGACATCTCTACTTCGATCCCGGCGATGGCCGGCTAATCACCGTTTTCACCAACGAGGCACGCATTCGCGACACCAAGCCCGTGCCCGAAGCGGTGGGATCACTTCATCACCTCGCCTTCAACGTCAGCCAAGCCTCGTTTTGGCAAATCGCCGAACGTCTCGATGCACGCGGGGTGCAGCATTCAGGCCCCGTCGATCGCGGCTTCATGGACTCGCTCTATTTCCGCGACCCGCTCGGCCTACGGATCGAATTGGCCTCCTACCGCTTCGAGCCGCCCGAGGGGATGCGCCACGCCGATGTGCTGCTCGAAGCCCACAAGATCCGCGTCGCGCGCGGCGACCACCATATCGACCGCGCCCATCTGGCCGATGCCATCGAAACGCTCGTGACCCGCAGCCAAGGCTCCCTCTCCACCGACCGCAGCGCGAAACACGGCTACTGACGGCAGGGATGAGACCGGCTTGTCCTGTCCCCCGTAGACATCGCGACGCAACTCTTGCGGAGCATGCCCGAGCATGCGGCGCAACGCCCATGTAGGCACGACGCGCAGATTTGTTGAAGATTTC
>NZ_CBFIIK010000180.1:0-2221 GCF_965662675.1 Roseicyclus sp.
TTCTTCGTCGTCGCGGATGGTTGGGCGCTCATCACCGGCGCCTTGGTGCGGAGCTATTTCTAACCCATGAAAACAGTCAAAGGGACGTTCCCATGACCGAGAACCCGCTAAGCCCAAACCATGTCGCGACCCCGCGTGAGGAAAAGCTGAAAGCCATCGCAGCGATCTTCGGCGATGCGGTGGCCGCGCGACTGGGTAGCTCGCATGCAGGCGATACCACCCCCCGCAACGCAACCGGTGCGGTCGATGCCGACCGCGTCGCATGGCAGACCAATCGGTTGATCCAGCATCTGCGCCAACGCACCGCCACCCCAAGCGGTGCGCCCAGCAATGCAGCGCCCAAACGGCCAAGCCCGGCCAGCCCGCCGCAATCGGCCAAGGCAGGGCCAAGACCGCTGCCGCCGCTGATGGCGGGAGAAGATCTTGCAGCAGAACATCCAGCCGTGATCGCCCATATGCTGCGCGATGCGCCGCAAGAGATGCGGGTCGCGGTCCTGCGCGCGCTGCCCGGCCATGTGGCACGGATGGTAATGCGCCGCCTTCGGATCAGCTAAACCCGCCGCGATAACCCACACAAAGAGTCACGGTCCGCACGCCACCCATGCGCCGGACGAAGGCCGTCAAGCGGTTGATCAAATCGGGACATCGCGGCCAACGGCGCGGCTCCCGTCATGGCCGGGCTTGGCCCAAAGCGGCACATCGTGAAGCTCACCCCCAACGCGCTTGGGGCGCCCTAGCGCACGATGAATTCCGCGTGCAAAGCGCCTGCGGCTTGGATCGCGTTCAAGATATCGATCATCTCGCGCGGCGATACGCCAAGTGCGTTCAAGCCGCTGACGACATCCGACAGGTTTGCCCCTTCGCGCAATTCCGCAAGCCCGGTGATCTCTTGTTCGTCGATCGCGACATCGGTCCGTGGCAAGATGACGGTCTCACCTTCGGCGAAAGGGTTGGGTTGCACCGCGACCGGGCGCTCGGTGATGCGCAAGGTCAGGTTACCCTGTGCCACGGCGACGGTGCTGATACGCACATCTTCGCCCATCACGATCGTGCCCGAGCGCTGATCGACCACGACACGCGCGCGGCGTTCCGGCTCGACAAGGATATTCTCGACCCGGCTCATCGCATGCGCGGTCGAGCGGGCGCGCGTCGCGGCGATATCGATGATCACGGTTCCCGCATCGAGCATGGCGGCGACGCGCTGGCCGTAATCGGCGTTGATCGCCCGCTCGATTCGCGCGGCGGTGGTGAAATCGGGGCTGCGCAAGGCCAGTCGCACTTCGTCGAGGGTATTGAAGGCGAATTCAACCTCGCGCTCGACCCGCGCACCCGATGGGATCGCCCCGGCGGTCGGCACCCCGACGGTGATGTTGGCCCCATCGCCCTCGGCCGCGACACCACCTGCGATGACCGATCCTTGTGCCACGGCATAGATCTCGCCGTCGGCAGCGGTCAGCGGCGTCATCACCAAGGTGCCCCCCAACAGACTGTCGGCATCACCGATGGCCGAAACCGTCACGTCGATCTGGCCGCCTTGCCGGGCGAAGGGCGGCAAGACCGCGGTGACGATAACGGCCGCGACGTTTTCGGGTCGAAACTGCTCGCCCGTGACATTGACGCCGAGACGTTCGAGGATATTGACCATGATCTCCTCGGTGAAGGGTGCGTTGCGCAAGCCGTCGCCCGTGCCGTTCAGGCCGACGACAAGGCCATAGCCGACCAGATCATTGCCCCTGACCCCGTCGAACTCGACCAGATCCTTGATCCGGATCGGCGTGGCCTGCGCGGCATGTGCGACAAGGAACAAGGTCATGAGGCCGGCGGTGATCAGGCGGATCATCACAAATACTCCGTCAGGGTCAGCCGCGACAGGCGCGCGGTCAGGACATAAAGTGTTTCCAGCCGGGCCTGAACGGCCTGCAGATCCGTGGCCGTGCGATAGGGGTCGGCCTCGGTCAGGCGGGCGTGTTCGATCTCGAACCCGGCGCGGGCGGCTTGGGCGGCGACGCGTGCCTCTTCGATCCTTGCTTGTGTCGCGCCAAGATCCGAGCGTAGGCGGATCATCGCATCCTCGCCGCTTTCCAGCCGCGCGGCGGCGGCCATAACCATTTCGCGCCGGGCTTCGGCTGGCGCCGTGCCGCTCATCTCGGCGGCTAGCGCGGTCAGCGCGATGCCGGCAAGAACCTCGCGCAGCGCGGGATCGCGCGCGGTGACCGCAACA
>NZ_CBFIIK010000181.1:0-2132 GCF_965662675.1 Roseicyclus sp.
GAAATCGACACAGTCGCCACCGATATCGCGGCGCTGCTTGGCGCGGCGGGTTAACCGGCGCGCGGCATCGACCCAATTTACCCTTGACAAGCAGGGCCTCGGCCCCTTGACGCCCTAGCCAAATGCGCCTACACGGCGGCTTCCCTATGGGAATCATGATCTGCTCGTGGCTGTTACCGCGACGGATCGACCTGAACGAAAGGGTCCTTCGGTCAACATGACCAGGGGCCCTTAGTTGTGAAAAAAGGGCCTGGTATTACGGGCTCGCAACGCAAAGGACGAGAATACCTTGGCACGTATCGCAGGGGTCAACATCCCCACCTCCAAGCGCGTACCGATCGCGCTGACCTATATTACCGGCATTGGACATACCTCGGCGAAAGCGATCTGCGACGCTGTCGGCATCGACCAATCGCGCCGCGTCAACGAATTGTCGGACGCCGAAGTGCTGCAGATCCGCGAGCATATCGACGCCAATTTCTCCGTCGAGGGCGACCTGCGCCGCGAGACGCAGATGAACATCAAGCGTCTGATGGACCTTGGCTGCTACCGTGGCCTGCGTCATCGCCGCAACCTGCCCGTTCGCGGTCAGCGCACCCATACCAACGCACGCACCCGCAAAGGCCCCGCAAAGGCCATTGCCGGCAAGAAGAAATAAGGGAGGACCGGGTCCATGGCACGCGATCGTCGTCCCGCAAAGCGCAAGGTTTCCAAGAACATCGCCGCAGGCGTTGCGCATGTGAACTCTTCGTTCAACAACACCAAGATCCTGATTTCCGACGTTCAGGGCAACGCGATCGCGTGGTCCTCGTCCGGCACGATGGGCTTCAAGGGCAGCCGTAAATCGACGCCCTTCGCCGCCCAGATGGCCGCCGAAGACGCCGGCAAGAAGGCACAAGAGCATGGCGTCAAGACCCTCGAGGTCGAGGTGCAGGGCCCCGGTTCGGGCCGCGAAAGCGCGTTGCGCGCTCTGGCGGCTTGCGGCTTTCAGATCACGTCCATCCGTGACGTGACCCCGATCGCCCATAACGGCTGCCGTCCGCCCAAGCGCCGCCGCGTCTGAGCCGATACGAAACAACGGCGGGCTACGCGATCATGCGTGGCCCGCTGACGTCATTTTGATCCTCGAGCGTGCCGGAGCTGGATCCGCCCGGTGCAAGAATGGAGGCGACGCATGATCCATAAAAATTGGCAAGAGCTGATCAAGCCAACCCAGCTGATCGTTCAGCCGGGTACCGACCCTGCACGCAAGGCGACGGTTATCGCCGAGCCTCTCGAGCGCGGCTTCGGCCTCACGCTCGGCAACGCGCTGCGGCGCGTTTTGATGAGCTCGCTTCAGGGCGCAGCCGTCACCTCCGTTCAGATCGACGGTGTGCTGCACGAGTTCTCTTCGGTCGCCGGTGTGCGTGAAGATGTCACCGACATCGTCTTGAATCTCAAGGGCGTCGCGATCCGCATGGATGTCGACGGTCCAAAGCGGGTCTCGGTCTCGGCCAAGGGCCCCAAGGTTGTCACCGCCGGTGATATCTCGGAAAGCGCGGGCATCGAGATCCTGAACAAGGATCACGTGATCTGCCACCTCGACGATGGCGCCGATCTTTACATGGAACTGACGGTCAACACCGGCAAGGGCTACGTCTCTGCCGACAAGAACCGTCCCGAGGATGCGCCCATCGGCCTGATGCCGATCGACGCGATCTTCGCGCCCATCAAGAAGGTCTCTTATGAGGTTCAACCGACCCGCGAAGGTCAGGTGCTTGATTACGACAAGCTGACCCTCAAGCTGGAAACCGACGGCTCGCTCACGCCTGATGACGCCGTGGCCTATGCCGCGCGCATCTTGCAAGATCAGCTCTCGATCTTCGTCAACTTCGACGAGCCCGAGGCTGCTGGCCGCGCCGATGCCGATGATGATCTGGAGTTCAACCCGCTTCTTCTCAAGAAGGTGGACGAGCTGGAATTGTCGGTGCGTTCGGCGAATTGCCTCAAGAACGACAACATCGTCTATATCGGCGACCTGATCCAGAAAACCGAAGCCGAGATGCTGCGCACCCCGAACTTCGGCCGCAAGTCGCTTAACGAGATCAAGGAAGTGCTTTCGGGCATGGGTCTGCATCTCGGAATGGATATCG
>NZ_CBFIIK010000182.1:0-2127 GCF_965662675.1 Roseicyclus sp.
GTCGCGGCCGATCTGGTCGGTGATCCGTTCCCATGCTGCCGCGATGGCATCTGCCGTTTCTTGCGCGCTGGCATATTGGCCTGCAAAGCCCTTTGCCAGTTCGTCCTCGGCCACCGAGTAGTATTGGAAAATGCCGGGGATGCGCGGTTCGATGGCCGCGTTGGGGTGGTTGTAGCTGTCGGCGTTGGACCCAAGATAGTCCTCGACAAAGGCGCGGTCATAGCCTGCGGCTTCCCACTCTTCATAGTTGAAGTGCGAGTTGCGGTACGGCTGGAAGCCCGAGGGATAGGCCGACATCCACAGCGACAGATCCTTGCCGCCCAGATGCGCGGCTGCCGACCATGCGGCCTTGCGCTTCTTTTCATCGCCTGACACGCGCGCGGTGACGTAGACGCCCCAGCCGATATATGCCATCTGCGGTGCTTCGTTCGCCACATCCTCCCAGGCGCCGGCGGCCGCGTTATAGCGGCGATCCGAACCGGGATTGATGCCAAAGCCCACGACATCGCCCACCACCGAAGTATCCGAGGTGCGCGCCGAAGACCCGACATCGCCCCACCACATCAGCATCGAGCCCGTTCCGGCAAGGAACTGCTGGAAGGCGGTGGTGCCGGGGTCGGCGTTGATCTGGTCGGCCGGATAGGCGCCCGGCGTGGCGATCAGGTCCATCACGTCTTGGATCGCCTGCACCCAGCCGGGGTTGTTCACCCGTGGCTTCATCGTGTCGGCGTCAAAGAGCCATGCCGGATCGTCGGGGTGTTTCACATAGGCCGTGGCGCGATTGGCGATGAAGTAGAAGCCAAAGCCGCCCCAGCCCTTTAGCGGGTCAAGATAGCCATGCGCTTCCAGCCCGGTGAGCGGGTCGGTCTGCCCGATTACCGCCTTGGACACGGCATTGACCTGCTGCCATGTCTTCGGCACCTCGGCCCCGCCAATTGCGCCGTCGCCGAAATAGTCCTTGCGATAGGCGAATGTGTGGCAATCGCCGTCGATGGTTACGCGATACTTCTTTCCGGACCATGTGCCGACGGGCGGCTGAAGATAGCCCACCAGATCGCTTTCGTCGATCTGCTCGGACACCCAGCCGGGCATTTCGTCCAAAAGCCCGCGCCCTGCGGTGTCGCCTTCGAAAGGCGCACCCATCTCGAGGATGTCGAAATCGACGGTCCCGGTCGCGATCGATTGCTGTAGGCGCGCGTTGTAGTCTGCCTGCGCCAAGTCGATCCAATTGATCTTGGCGCCGGTATAGGCCTCCCATGGCTTGAGAAAGCCGCGGAACAAAAAGTTGTGCAGATTCTGGTTGTTGAGACCCATAAAGGTCAGCTCGACTCCCGCAAACTCGCCTTGGGCGACCCGCTCCATTGTCGGGCCAAGGCACATTTCGCCCACCTTCTGCCAATCGGCATCGGTCGGCGACCCCATGCCCACACCGGGGACTTTTAGGATTTCGGCACGCACATTGCTGTGACCGCCCGCAAGCGCACGCCCCGTGGGCGCAAGGCCGCCAAGTGCTGCCAGCGCGCCGACACTTGCTGCGCCTTTCAAAAGCCCGCGGCGGGTCAACCCAGTCGCGACCGCGTAATTGTAGAGATCGACTTTCACCAGAATTCCTCCCTGAGTAGCTGGCGCATGCTCTTAGCGGCTGCACCAAGATCTTGTGCGACCCACTGCATGGAAAAACACGGTGTCCCTGCCGTGGTGCAACACCTCGGAGCATTTCAGTCGCAATGAGACCTGTCAAGTTTCTAACATGTTAGTATGGTCAGGTTGTGGACAGGCTCATCTTGCTGGGCTACTCGTTGGGTCCACGCGATGAAACGGACGGTGCACAATGGCAGAGGTCAAGGTCAGGGAACTTCGAAAGGCCTATGGCGACGTTGGGGTCATCCATGGCCTTGATGTCGACATCCCTGACGGGGCCTTTGTGGTGCTTGTCGGTCCATCCGGCTGCGGCAAGTCTACGCTTTTGCGTATGATCGCAGGGCTTGAGGGGATCACCTCGGGCACCATTCACATCGGTGAGCGGTTGGTGAACAACCTGCCGCCCGCAGAGCGCGACATCGCCATGGTGTTTCAGAACTACGCGCTTTACCCGCACAAGACGGTCGAGGCGAACATGGCCTTTGC
>NZ_CBFIIK010000183.1:0-2013 GCF_965662675.1 Roseicyclus sp.
CCCGCGAGGTCCATGATCGTCTTGGGGATGTTGTGGAGCGAAACGGGGAGGGGGATTTCGCGGCCTTCGGTCATGGATGGGTGGTGGATGCCCAGCGGGATATGGGCGGCGCTGTCCCACTGGCTCATCTTGTGGAAGCTGTCATGCGTGCCGAGGTTGAAGCCGTTGTCGGAGAAGAAGATCGTGGTGGTATCGGGGCCGATGGCGCTGTTTTCGAGCGCGGTGAGGAAGCGGCCAAGCTCATGGTCCATATGGGAGATGGCGGCGAAATAGGCGCGCACGACTTGGCGCCATGCTTCGTCCCCGGCCTTTTCCGGCGTCCATTGGCCATTGGCGATATAGGCGGCCTCGTAAACGGCGAAACCGGGTTGGGGGCCGTGGTAGTCGTCGGCATGCGCGATATCGGGCCAGACGATCTGGGCGGGGTCGTATTGGGCGTAGAAGCGGTCGGGCGTGATCAGGTTGTAATGCGGATGCTTGAAGCCAAGCTGGATCAGGTGGCGGCGGCTGGGGTCGGCGCGTGTGACGTGGTCGATGGCGTTTTGCGCGACGTGGT
Source organism: Roseicyclus sp. (assembly GCF_965662675.1). Lineage (GTDB taxonomy): Bacteria > Pseudomonadota > Alphaproteobacteria > Rhodobacterales > Rhodobacteraceae > Roseicyclus. Next base: position 557 of record NZ_CBFIIK010000183.1, read on the forward strand.
AGTCGTAGAAGCGGTCATCTTGTGACCCGTCGTCATTGGGGTGGTTCACGCCTTTGATACCCGGGCCGCGGTCGAGGTAGGTTTTCACGCGGGAGCGCTTGCCACTGTCGTCGGCGGCGGGTTCTGCGTGAAAGAGGATGCGGCGGTATTCCTCGGGCATGGGTTGGTAGTTGCTGTCCACCTTGCCGGTGGTGAAATTGTGAAACCCCGCGCGACGCAGATCATAGGCCCAAGCTTTTTCGGGGCGATAGACCTCGCGCCAGAAGCGGTTGAGATCGACAAGGCCCGAGCGGAAGGGCGAGATGCCGGTCGCCACCTCGGCCCGGCAGGGGGCGCAGAGCGGCACGGTGGCGTAGGCGTTGGAAAACCGCGCGGCGCGGGCCATGAAGCGGTCGAGGTTCGGGGTCTTTATGCGCAGGCCAAAGGCATTGCGCCATGTGAAAACGTCGATCAGATCATCGACCCAGATCACGCAGATATGGCCCTTGGCGATGGTGGCGCGCTCAAAGCCCATCACGCGCCCTCGGTCCAGAGCCAGAAGCGTTCGAGCGCCAGGCGGCTTGCGCGATCCTCGGCCCGGTCCGATCCCAAGAGCGCCCGGCCGTGCCAGAGCCAGACATCGGTGATGAGCGCGCCGCCCAAGGTCTTGGTCAGGCCGGGGCGTTGGTTGCGGCAGCCGACGAAAAGATGCCCCTTGCCCGACAGGATCGGGTCGGGTGCCGTGGCCGTGATCTCGGGCCCGCCCAAAAGCGCCACGCTCAGCCGCGCGCCCACAAGCGTCACCATGACCAGCCTTGGCGCGTCTTGCGGTGGCGCGGGCAGATGCGCCTCAACCAAACCGACGTCGTCCTTGACGGTGATCTGCCCCTCGGCTTCCGAGAGGTAGAGGTAATTCTCGCCTTCGGTCTTTTTCGCGCCGCCCCCGGTGTTGAGCGTCACGATGGTCTTGGCCTCGGCCCCCCAAGGCGGAAGGTAGCGCGCGGCAAGTGTCAGGTGGCTGGCATCGGCGGTCACATCTTGGGCCACCATCCCGCAATGCAGACCCGCCCGGCATTGCAGGCCGATCAGGTCGCCCGCCTCGCCGATGCGGCCATTGCCGGTGTTGGGGTCGGTCGGGCGGGCGGGGGGCGCGGTGCCCTTGGCCTGCCAAGCGGTCACGCTGCCCGCCGCATCCGCGACCAGCCCCGATCCCTGCCACCAGTGCGCGCCATCATCGGCCAGTGCGGCGGCCAAGGCCCCTTCGGCATCGCAAAGCGCCCCTTGCGGCAGATATGTGTCGAGCGTGATCATGCCCGCCCCCCGGTCACGACCAAGATCGCGGGCAAGGCCCAGCGATGCAGCATGGCGCCCGTGCGGCTTGGCATGGCCCAATCATCGCGCAAGGCCCCAACGCTCCCCGCGCCATAGGCCAGTTGCAGCCCCTCGGCGCGTGCGGTCAAATGCAGCAAGACGGCCTG
>NZ_CBFIIK010000184.1:0-1994 GCF_965662675.1 Roseicyclus sp.
GGCGGCAATTCCATTCTGCTCGCGGGCGTGAACATCGCCGATCTCGACAATGCCGACTTCATCTTCTGACGGGCTGCCGCGCGCGCCATCTGACAACGCAAAGGGGCGGCCGCATGGCCGCCCCTTTGCCATACGCCACGCAGGCATTGCTCAGCCGTCCAACAGCCCCTTGTCGCGCAAACGTCGGGCAATCTCGGCAATATGGGCGGGACCCACTTCGCAGCAGCCGCCGACGATGGTTGCACCTTGGTCGATCCAGCCCATCACATGGTCGGCATAGACCGCAGGGCCCAGATCGCTGCGCGCAGAAAGGGCATCGACGGTCGGACGATCGGCCAAGAACCCTTCGCTGATCTTGGTGAACCCATTCGCATAGGCACCGAACGGCAGATCGCCCTTGCCGAATACGGCCAGGCCTGCGGGCATCGCCTCGGGGATCGAGCAATTGGCCAGAACCGCCGCCGCTCCGCCCGCCTCGAGGATCGGCAACAAATCGGACACTGCCTCACCCGAGCGCAGGCGCGACCCATCCGCGTCGTCCAACGTGACCGAGAGCCAAACCGGCTTGCCCGCCGCCTTTGCACCGACAAGTGCTGTTTCGGCATGCATGAGAGAGGCCACGCTTTCAAACAAGATCAGATCGACATGCGGCGCGAGGATCTGGACGATCTCGCCGTAAAGCGGCACGGCCATCTCGGGCGTGGGATGTAGATCGGGGCGGTAGCTGCCTACCAAGGGGCCGACAGAGCCCGCGATGCGCCCCTGCCCATGGGCCTTGCGTGCGGTCACAGCCTCGGCGATGGCGGCGGCATGCAGATCGGCGAAGAGATGTTCAATCCCCTCATGGACCAGACGGTCGCGGTGAATGGCATAGGTGTTGGTCGTGGCGATCTGCGCGCCGGCGGCAAAATAATCGCCATGGACCTGCGCGACCAGACCGGGATGGGCCATCATCACCTGCGTCGACCACAGGGGCGTCGGCCTATCACCGGCGCGGTGGATCAATTCCTGGCCCATACCGCCATCAAGAAGTGTGATCGTCATGGTCGGTCTACTTCCACCACGCGCCCAGCCCGCGCAAGCGCACATGATGTGCGCAATACAATCAGGCTGAAACCGTTTGATATTCAAATGTTTCGATGGTGCGGGTGGAGGGACTTGAACCCCCACGCCTTGCGGCGCCAGAACCTAAATCTGGTGCGTCTGCCAATTTCGCCACACCCGCATCGGCGGTGCCTTTAGCAGAGCCGAAGGCCGGGCGCGAGAGCGAAAACAGATCCACTTAACGTGTTTTCAATCCATTGCGCACAGAATCGCCACATGAGCCTTCTGTTTTCCCGCAACACTTTGCCCCCGTTCGTACCTGTGCGTTCCATTTTTCCTATTGCGACCCGTCACACGGCGCTAGGGTGGTCGCACAAAGAACAGGGCGCAAAAGACGCCCGTGACCGAGCAGGTTTAAACATGACCGAATTGACCCCCATTACGGTGGGGCTTTTGGTGGACGACATGGCGCTGACAAGCCCCATGGCGATCGCACCAGGCACCACCGTTCTTGGCCTCGATGGCGCATTGCCGGTCGAGCATCTCTACCCCGGCGACCGCCTGATCACGCGCCACGGCGCACGGCCCGTCACGGCCATCGACAAGATCACCCTGCCCGCGGGCACCGCGATCGTGCAGTTGACGAAAAACGCGTTGGGCGGGCGCCCGGACCGCGATCTATGGCTTCCGGCCGGGCAACGCATCTTGATCCGCGATTGGCGGGCACAGGCGCTTTACGGGCAAAAACAGGCTTGCGTGGCCGCATCGCAACTGGCCGATGGCGAATATATCCGCCTTGATACGCTCCGCGAGCCGGCGACGGGCTTTGCCCTGCGCTTCGGCCGCCCCGAGGTGTTTTATGCCGATGGGCTGGAACTGGCCTCGGCCGATATGTTGCATGTGCCGGCCTAGCGCGGCGCACTAGGCCCCGATACGGCGCAACACCACTG
>NZ_CBFIIK010000185.1:0-1859 GCF_965662675.1 Roseicyclus sp.
CCGACGGAAAACGCCGCAACCGTCAGGCGGGTGGCGTAAAGCCATGTGTTCATGACGTCAAAGCCGCCATCGACCACGCCCAGCACTTGGGCATCGGGCAATCGGCAGTCGTCAAATTCAAGGATGCAGTTCTTGTAGCCCCGGTGGCTGACGGAGTTGTATCCGTCGCGCACGGTAAAGCCGGGATGTCCGCGATCGACCAGAAAACAGGTGATACGCTTTTTCGGGCCATGGGGCGTGTCATCGACGCCGGTCGCGACGAAGACGATGAAGAAATCGGCGTGATCGGCGCCCGAGATGAAATGCTTGGTGCCGTTGACGACCCAATCGCCGCCATCGCGGACAGCGGAACATTTCATCCCCCGCACATCCGATCCGGCATCGGGTTCGGTCATGGCAAGCGCATCCATCCGCTCACCGCGCACCGCCGGAAACAGGTAGCGCTCGCGCTGCTCGCCTTCACAGGCCATCAAGATGTTCTGCGGCCGCCCGAAGAAATGCGTCAGCGCCATGGAGCCGCGCCCCAATTCGCGCTCGACCAGCGTAAATTCCAGATGGTTGAGGCCACCGCCCCCCACCTCGGTCGGGAAATTGCAGGCCCAAAAGCCCATCTCGATCACCTTGGCACGCAGATCGGCGGCGAGGTCGGGCGGCACGATCCCGGTTTTCTCGACGGCCGCCTCATGGGGGTAGATCTCGGTCTCGACAAAGCTGCGGACCGTGTCGACGATCATCTGCTGTTCTGCGTTCAACCCGAAATCCATGCCGCTGCCCCCCCTTGGCTTCGATGAAAAACGCTAGAAAGCGGCGGGTTTCTACATCATGCTGAAATTGCTTAAAATCATGCAGGATTCGAAATTTTCCGATGCAACGCCAGATCGCGATCCTGCTCTTTCCGAACTTTTCGAACCTGTGCCTTGCCAATGCGGTCGAGCCTTTGCGCGCGGCCAATACGCTCTCGCGCAAGCCCTTGTACAAATGGCAGTTTCTGGGGCTGGAGGGTGGGCCGGTGCTGTCCTCAAGCGGCCTGCCCGTGACGCCCGAGATGACGGTGTCGGACTTGGCCCATGCCGATTACCTCTTTGTCATGCCAAGCTATGGGCATCGCGATTTCACCCGCGCGGCCCATTTGCGCCGGCTGCGGGCTGCGGCGGGGCGATGTGGGGCGCTTGTGGGTCTTGATACGGGTAGCCTCGTTCTGGCCGCCGCCGGGTTGATGGATGGCTACCGCGCCACCTCGCATTGGGATGTGCTGACCGAGTTCGAGGAAAGCTATCCCGAGGTGTCGGTCGTCCAACACCGCTTCGTCATCGACCGCGACCGGCTGAGTTGCGGGGGGGCCACCACCACGATGGAGTTGATGTTGGAACTGATCGCCCAGCATCACGGACCGATGCTCAGCCTCGATGTGGGTGCGCTCTTCATGCATGGCGAACGCCCCGGCGCAGGCCCGCATCTGCCCGGTGTGGCGGGTGACCGGGTGGTGCGCGCCGCCGCCGCCCTGATGCGGCGGCATCTGGAACAGCCCTTGCCCATCCCCGAGATCGCGCGCCGCCTTGGCCTCAGCCAGCGAGGGCTTGAACAGCGCTGCCAGAAGGCTGCGCGGCGTTCCCCGCAAAGCATTTATGGCGCCATCCGCTTGGCCGAAGCGCATCGGCTGGTCCAAGAGACGCGGCTGTCAGTGGCCGAGATCGCGGGGCGCGTGGGCTATGCCGATGCATCGGCCATGACGCGGGGGTTTCGGCGCGAATTCGGGCATGCGCCGCGCGCACTTCGCGCCCCTCAACCCGCCCAATCACTGACGCTGTAGCTGGATTTGGCCAGCCATTCCGGGTTGATTTCCACCCCCCAGCCCGGCG
>NZ_CBFIIK010000186.1:0-1840 GCF_965662675.1 Roseicyclus sp.
CATCCGAGTTTCAGAAGCTTGCGTGCATTGTCGTAGGCGGTGTCCGTCAGGTCTTCCTCTGCCTCGGACACTGTCGCCAGGATCGATGAGGTTGGAACGCGCGGCTTGCGCGACATCGTCAGGGAAAAGCTCAGATTGCCCTCACCGACGAATAGAATGTTTCCCATCCGTAGGCGGGCAGTGAAGTCGAATTTCGCCGCCACCTTGGCAAGCTTCTTTGCTGACAACGCCGGATATCGGAGCGCCTGGTGAACGGCTTCCTGAAGCGTTGCGCCGCGAAATTCGTACATGGTGATCCCCAGCCTGGTATTGCGAACCCTCGGCAGGCTGACATATCGCGGTTAATCCTCGGTTAATCATGCGTTCGGCTGTAATCCGCAGGCCTATCGCCGTATCCGCGACTGTGGCGTTGCGTGCAGTACGACATGCCGTAGCTCGGCATGGATTGGGCTAGACCCCTGCGCGCTTGCGTTCTTCGCGCCGGATCTCGTCAAGGGACTTGCCGGAAAGCTCGCCGCGCCGCGCCTGCTCGATCCTTGGCTCCAGGAAGTTGGCCAGCGCCATGAAAGCCTGGTCCTCGCTCATCCCGGCAGTGGCAGGGACGTCGCCAAGCGCTCGACCCAAGACATAGTCCTTGATGCTCTGCCCCTTGAGAGCAGCGATGGCCTTGAGCTTCTGGTGGTCTTCCGGCGAGATATCGATCGATAGTCTGGGCATTGGGAGAGGATAGTCGATGCCGGCCAACATTACAACATTTGTTGAAGCTGGAGAGTTCAGCAATGCCCCCTGTTTTGAGGCACCTCTACCCAAACACCGCCGTCTTCCTGTCTTTGTACGGGGTGGGGTAGCAGGACAGACGCCGTGTGCGTATGGTGTGCACAGCGGGTCCGTTCCGGTAGAGGGCGCACACGAGGAGAACGCTCAATGCCCAACAACGCAGCCACCAAGGCAGCGAGACTATCGGTTGCCCCCATGATGGACTGGACCGACCGCCACTGCCGGTTTTTCCACCGGCAGATGTCGGAGCATGCCTTGCTCTATACCGAGATGGTCACGGCCCCAGCCGTGATCCATGGCGAGCGTGACAGGCTTTTGGGGTTTGATGGGGCCGAGCATCCCGTGGCGTTGCAACTGGGTGGTTCGGACCCGGCAGAACTGGCTCAGGCCACGCGGATTGCGGCAGGCTACGGCTATGACGAGATCAACCTCAATGTCGGCTGCCCCTCGGACCGGGTGCAATCGGGGTGTTTCGGAGCGGTGCTGATGGAGCGGCCCAAGCTGGTCGCCGAATGCGTGGCCGCCATGATCGCGGCAAGTCCTGTGGAGGTCACGGTGAAATGCCGGATCGGTGTCGATGAGCAAGTGCCCGAGGCGGTTTTGCCCGTATTCCTTGAAACCGTCGCGCAGGCCGGTGTGAGGCGCTTTACCATCCATGCGCGCAAGGCATGGCTCAAAGGGCTTAGCCCAAAGGAAAATCGCGATATTCCGCCGCTGGATTACGCGCTTGTGCATGCGATGAAACAGGCATTTCCCGATCTGCACCTGTCGATCAATGGCGGGATCACCAGCTTGGCCGAGGCACAGACCCATCTGGATGCCGGCATGGATGGGGTGATGATCGGGCGCGCGGCCTATCAGACACCGGCCGCGATCTTGCTGGAGGCCGACGCCATGATCTATGGCGAAGCGCGCGCGCCGCAAAACGCGCATCATATCGTCAGCCGCATGCTGCCGTATATCGCGGCTCATCTGGCGGGTGGCGGGCGCCTCCATCAAGTTACGCGCCATATGCTCGGTCTTTTCGCAGGCCAGCCCGGCGCGCGGGGTTGGCGGCGCTATT
>NZ_CBFIIK010000187.1:0-1782 GCF_965662675.1 Roseicyclus sp.
GGTCAGCACATAACACAGGATCTGGGCCACCTGCCCCGGCTGGTCACAGGCGGCCAGCGCCGCGGCATGCACCTCTTTCAGGGCATGTTGATGCTCGGGCAGGCTGACGATGATCAGGGGCTTGCCAAGTGCGGCCGCATAGCCCGCATCGAAGGCGGCATTCCACTGCTTGTATTTCTCGCCGAAGCGCACCACCACGATATCGGCGGTTTCGATGCCATGCCGGGTACGGATGGCGTTGAGTTTGGCACCCTTTTGGTCATGCCAGAACTTGTCGGGTTCCGCGCCAAGGATCGCCACGCCGCAATCATCGCTGGCCGCATGATCGGTGACCGGCCCGGTAAAGACCACATCCAAGCCATGGGCGGCATCCGCGATCTCGTCGCGCCAATCGGTATGGATTTCACCCGAGAGATAAACGGTCAGCATGTCATGCCCCTTTCAGGAAACGCAGGCGCAACCCCGCTATCTTTGCTTCGAAAATACTCCCGCCGGAGGCGTCAACAGCCAGCCAGACGCGCCCATCGCGGGTCAGCCCCTCAGCGTGCCGCCCGATGCCTTGGTGACCTTGTCCACCACCTTCGCCGCCACGGCTTCGATCTCTTCCTCGGTCAGGGTGCGATCTTGGGGCTGCAAGCGCACGCTAAGCGCGATGGATTTGTGCCCCTCGCCCAAGCTGCCGCCGATGAATTCATCAAAGACGCGCACATCGGTGATCAGCGCCTTATCGGCGCCGCTTGCGGCATTGACCAAGACGGCCGCTTCGACACCGGCATCGACGACAAAGGCGAAATCACGCTCGACCGCCTGATACTCGGCCATCGTCACCGCGCCGCGGCTTGCACCGGCGGACTTCGGCATCGGGATTTCGGCGGCATAGATGGTGAATGCCATAGCCGGCCCTTTCACATCCATCTCCTTCAGCACCTTGGGATGCAATTCGCCAAAAACGGCCAGCCGCTTTTGCGGGCCAAGGCACAAGATCCCGTGGCGCCCGGGGTGCCACCAGCCCGGCGCACCGCGCAGGATCTGCATTTTGGCCGGTGCGCCCATCGCGGCAAGCACCGCTTCGGCATCGGCCTTGATGTCGAAGACATCGACACCGCGCCGCGCGCCATGGGGGTCGCGGGGGCCTGTCTGGCCGACCAAAAGCCCCGCGACCTGCAAATGCTGCTCACCCGGCTCACCACCGTGAAAGGCGTGGCCGACCTCGCAAAGCGCCAGATCCATCATGCCGCGCGCCTGATTGCGGGCGGCAGCACGCAGAAGGCCGGGCAGCAGATCGGGGCGCATATGGCTCAGATCGGCGGAAATCGGATTTTCCAGCATCACATCATCGGTGCCGCCGCCGAAAAGCTGGGCCGCCGCGCGGTCGATGAAGGAATAGGTGACGCATTCATTATAGCCCAAGGCCGCGGCTGTCCGCCGCCCCATGCGCTCGCGTGATTGCATCGGCGTCAGCACGGGCTTGGGCACGCCTGCCGTCGCGCGCGGCAGTGGTTTGGGCTCGAGCTTGGTGAGGGACGAAATGCGCGCCACCTCTTCGACAAGATCGGCCTCACCCTGCACATCGCGCCGCCATGAGGGTACCCAAACCTCGAGCGTATCGCCCGCGCCCGTAGCCGAAAAGCCAAGGCTGGTCAGGATGCGGACCTGTTCGGATTTGGCGATCTCCATCCCCACCAGCGAAATCACCCGCTTGGTATCGAGGGTGTAGCTGCGCGCGGTGTTGGGGGCGCTGCCCGCCTCGACCAGATCGGAGGCCTCACCGCCGCAGAGATC
>NZ_CBFIIK010000188.1:0-1573 GCF_965662675.1 Roseicyclus sp.
GTCCCGTTTGCGCCCGGTCAATGATGCCCGCCGCCGCCCGGCGCATGCTGGGCCGTCATATGCTCGACCAAGGAGACAGCCATGGAAATCGCCAAAGCAATGCACCCCAAGGCCACATGGGCCAGCGCCGATACCGCGATCGCCGAGATCGCAAAGATGATGGAGAAAGACGACATCGGCGCCGTTCCGATCGGCAAGGATGACAAGCTGATCGGCATGGTGACCGACCGCGACATTGCCTTGCGCCTCGTGGCCAAAGGGCGCGACCCGGCCAAGACGACCGCCGCCGACATTATGACCAAGGGCATCGTCTGGTGCCGCTCAAGCTCGACCGTCGAGGATGCGATCCACATGATGGAGCAAAAGAAAATCCGCCGCTTGGCGGTGATCGACGACAACAAGCGTTTGGTCGGCATGCTGAGTTTGGGCGACATCGCCCATGCGGTCAGCCGCAGCCTCTCGGGCGAGGTGCTGCAAGCGGTCGCCGAACATCACGATGGCAAAGCGCCGGAGGCACGCGCATGAGCGGGCTTTCCAAGATCACGGCCTTGGGCCTTGCCCTGACGCTGCTGGCGGGGTGCGAGAACCTCACCAGTGAACAGCGCACCCTTGTGGGGATGACAGCGGGTGCCGCAACCGGGCTTTTGACCGCCGAGGCCTTCGATGCCGATGGCAATTGGCGGCTGATCGCGGCGCTGGCCGGGGCGGCGGCGGGAACGCTGGTGGCCCAGAACAGCGCGACCGGGCGCTGCGCCTATGCCCGCGGCGATGGCACCTATTTCGATGCGGCCTGTCCCTGAGGGACAGGCCAAAGCGCGCGCCCCAATTATTGCCGCAGCGGCTTGACGATGGCGGCTGGCAATTCTGCGGACAAGACGGCCTCGCCCAATTCGGGCTCACCCGCCTCATCGGCCAGATCCTCGATATTGCGCAAAACCACCAGATCGGGGCGGATGATGTCGATCATTCCGTCATCGGCAAGCGCGTGAAACGCACGGCTGATCGATTCCGCCCGCGCACCCAAAAGATGGGCCAGATCGGCGCGGCTGATCGGGATGCCGACCGTCAGCATGCCGTTCATCGACCCCAGCATGCCATCGATGTTACGAAACCGGGTGCAAAGCATCAGCAAGAAACCAGCCAAACGCCCCCGCACCTTTGGGTTGGACAAGATCACCATCCAATCGCGAGTCCGGTCGATCTCGTTGAGAAAGTGCAAGAGCATCAGCCGGTCCAGCTCGGGCGAGGCGGACAGCAACGCCTCGAAAGCCGGTCGTGGAAACAAGAAGACCTTGGCAGTCGTTGCAGCCTCGATCGAGAACTGCATCGCCCCGTCAAAGACACGGCCGAAAACATCGCCCGGCACAAGCAGGCCCACCACATGCTGACGGCCATCAGGCAGGGTCTTTTGCATGCGCAATATCCCCTCGCTGACAAAACCGACAAGGTCCGACACTTCGCCCGGATGCGCGATGATCTGACCTTTCTCGAATTTGCGTAACTGACAGATTTTATTAAGATCTTCGCGCACATCTTGCGGCAATTCCGCCAGATCTGCGATTGCGCTGAAAAC
>NZ_CBFIIK010000189.1:0-1489 GCF_965662675.1 Roseicyclus sp.
GCCCAAGGTCTATCGCGGCGGCAACACGCGCCACACCCGCAACCTGCGTTGCGCCCATGACGAGGGCAACGAGATCTTGACCGGCCCATACCCCGAGGACGAGTTCTGGGATGATCTGATGCGCGTCACGGGCGGCGAGACCGACCCGGAACTGGCCCGGCTGACCATCGCGGAATCAAAGACCTTGTGGGATTGGATGAACGGGGTGGGGGTGCGGTTCCAGCAGCCCTTGGGCGGCACGCTGAACCTTGGGCGGACCAATGCGTTCTTCCTTGGCGGTGGGCGCGCGATGCTGAACGCGCTGTGCGACACCGCCGAAAAGATGGGTGTCGAGATCCGCTACGACACTAGCGCCACGGCGCTTGATATCGAAGACGGCTTTTTCAAATCAGCCACCATCGAGGGGCCAGAGGGGCGCGAGGTGATCCATGCCCGCGCTTTGGTGACGGCGGCGGGCGGGTTCGAGGCGAATATCGAATGGCTCAAGGAATATTGGGGCGAGCGGGCCGAGAATTTCCTGATCCGCGGCACGCCCAACAACCGCGGCACGATTCTGCGGATGCTGCTGGATGCGGGGGTGGAGCCCGTGGGCGACCCGACGCAATGCCATGCGGTGGCGATCGACGCGCGCTCGCCGCAGTTCGACGGCGGCATCGTCACGCGGCTGGATTGCATCATCTTCGGCGTGGTGCTGAACAACCGTTGCGAGCGCTTCTATGACGAGGGCGAGGATTTCTGGCCCAAGCGCTATGCGATCTGGGGCCGGCTTGTCGCCGATCAGCCCGATCAGATCGCGTGGATCGTGTTCGACGAAAAGGCGGTGGGCCGTTTCATGCCGTCCGTCTATCCGGCGATCTCGGCCCCGACGCTCGAAGGCTTGGCCGAAAAGCTGGGGCTTGATCCATCGGCCTTTGCCGCCGAGATCGGGCGTTTCAACGCCGCGGTCGTCGATGGCGATTTCAATACCGAGATCCACGATGATTGCCGGACCGAAGGCATCACGCCGCCCAAATCGCATTGGGCGCGCCGCATCGATCAAGCGCCCTTTCACGCCTACCCCGTGCGCCCCGGCATCACCTTTACCTATCTGGGAACCCGCGTGAACCGCGAGGCGCGCGTCTTGATGCAGGGCGGGCGCCCCAGCGCCAATATCTATGCCGCGGGCGAGATCATGGCGGGCAATGTGCTGGGGCGCGGCTATCTGGCGGGGATCGGCATGACAATCGGCGCCGTTTTCGGGCGCTTGGCAGGAGAGGGGGCGGCGCGCCATGTTGGGAACTGATCTGCAGCAAGAGGCCGAGCGCCAGATCGTCATCTGCAACGCCTGCCGTTATTGCGAGGGGATCTGCGCGGTCTTCCCCGCGCTGCAGATGCAGCGCAGTTTCGTGGCGGGCGACATCGATTACTTCGCCAATCTCTGCCATGATTGCGGGGCTTGCTATCACGATTGCCAATTCTCGCCGCCGCATGAGTTTGCGATCAACCTGCC
>NZ_CBFIIK010000190.1:0-1279 GCF_965662675.1 Roseicyclus sp.
CTTTGGGCGCCCATCAAGGCGCGAGCCAAAGGTTACCCGGCCGAGTGACTCAGGCCCAGACGACTAACGAAAACGCGCCCCAACGGGCGCGTTTTTTGTTTGGACCGGATGGCGCGCCTGAGGGCACACCATCCCCTCACAACCAGGCCGACATCCCGTCGGGCGGTGCATTCCTAAGGCCAGCGATAGGCACATCCAGAATTTTCTGCCCGTCATCGAGCAACCATAGCCGGTCGCACAGCCGCTCGGCATCGCGTAGATCGTGACAGGCCATCAGGATCGTCAGCCCCCGCAACTCGGACAATGCCTTGACCAGCGCCAGCATCTCGGCGCGCAGCCCCGGATCGAGCGCGGCGAAGGGCTCGTCCAAAAGCGCCAAGGGCCGATCGCGCAGCAGCATCCGCGCCAGCCCCACTCGCGCCTGTTGCCCGCCCGACAGCGTGGCGGGCCGCCTCTCGCCGAAACCGGCCAAGCCGACATCGGTCAGGCTTTGGCCAACGCGGTCGCGCTCTTCGCGAGATAGCCGCAGATCGGGGCGCAAGCCGAGCGCGACATTGTCGAAGACGCTTAAATGCGGAAACAGATTGCCATCTTGAAACAGGATCGAGACGGGCCGCGCCGCCACCGGCGCATCGGTGATGTCCTGATCATCCCACAAGATACGCCCCCGGTCAGGCCGCGCAAAACCGGCGATCAGCGACAAGAGCGTCGATTTCCCACTGCCCGAGGGACCGAGAACCGCCACCCGCGCGCCGGCTTCCACCTTAGCCGAAAGGGCCAGCATAAAGCCGTCTTGGCTGAGCGTCAGATCATCGAGTTGCAGCATCGAACCGCCCCCCACGGTCGAAAACCCAGAACAGGCCAAGCGTCAGCGCCATGAGCAGCACGGCCGCCCCTTGCGCATCATCAGTGCGATAGGCCCCCATCAGGCGATACATCTCAAGCGGCAGCGTGCCCTGCCCCGGCATCGAGAACAAGGCGATGACCCCCAGATCGCCCATCGAGAAGGCCGCCGCCAGCCCCGCGCCGAACCCCAAGGGGCGCGCGAGGCGCGGCAAGATTGCATGGCGCAGGCGCGACCAACCCACCATGCCAAGCGCATCGGCCAAGCGGCCCTGCGTCGCTTCGGCCTGCATCGCGGCGGGTACCAGCGCGCGCAAGATGAAGGGCAGCGCCACCAGCGCATTGACCAGCCCCGTGATGGGCAGGGCAAGGGCCACCGGGTTGGCCACCGCCCGGATCAGGATGAACAGCCCCGTGCCGATCACCAAGGGCGAAA
>NZ_CBFIIK010000191.1:0-1222 GCF_965662675.1 Roseicyclus sp.
CCGGCCAGCCCGGTGCCGATCCGGCCGTGACCGGCTATTGCCGCTTTGCTGCCGACAAGGACAGCGGTGAATACACGCTGCGCACAGTCAAGCCCGGCGCGGTCAAGGGCCATGACGGGCGGATGATGTCGCCACATATCACGATCTGGATCGTGGCGCGCGGGATCAATATCGGCCTGCACACCCGCATCTATTTCGCCGATGAGGACAACAGCACCGACCCGCTTTTGGCGCGCATCGAACAGCGCCCGCGCGTCGAGACCTTACTCGCCAAGCGCGTGGGGCCGGGCCAGTATCGCTTCGACATCCGGCTGCAAGGGCAGGGCGAGACGGTGTTTCTCGATATCTGAAAGGTTTCTTCTTGTCCGACACGGTTCTGATTGCGGGCGGCGGCATTGCCGGGCTCAGCCTTGCCTTGACGCTGCACCAGATCGGCGTGCCCGCGCGCGTTTTCGAATCCGCGCGACACATGCGGCCCTTGGGCGTGGGGGTGAACCTTCAGCCCAACGCCGTGCGCGAATTGTTCGATCTGGGGCTGGGGGCGGATGTGCTGGACCGCGTGGGCGTGCCCGCGCGCGAATGGGCGCTGGTGGGGCTGAATGGCCGCGAGGTCTATGCCGAGCCGCGCGGGCGATATGCCGGCTATCATTGGCCGCAATATGCCGTGCATCGCGGCGCGTTCCACATGGCGCTATACGAGGCGGTCGTCGCGCGGCTGGGGGCCGGTGCGGTTGTGCTGGGGGCCAAGGTCACGGGCTATGCGCAAGGCGCGGATGGCGTGACCGCCCGGATCACCCATGCCGATGGACAGGTCGAGACCGTGGCGGGCGCGCTGTTGATCGGGGCCGATGGCATCCATTCGCGGGTGCGCGCCCAGATGCACCCGCAACAGCCGCCGATCCATTGGGGCGGTGCCATCATGTGGCGCGGCACGGTGCGCGCCAAACCCTTGCGGACGGGGTCGTCCTTTGTGGGCCTTGGCACGCATCGCCACCGCATCGTGTTCTATCCCATCTCGGGCCCTGATGCCGATGGGCTGGCGCTGATCAACTGGATCGCCGAGGTGACCGTCGACCCCAGCCATGGCTGGCAGCAAGATGGCTGGTTCCGGCCCGTCGAGATCGCGGAGTTCGCCCATCATTTCGAGGGGTTCCGCTATGATTGGCTGGATGTGCCCGCGATGCTGGCGGCGGCCGATTGCGCCTATGAAAACCCGATGATC
>NZ_CBFIIK010000192.1:0-1191 GCF_965662675.1 Roseicyclus sp.
TCGAGATCTAAAATAACCAAAAAGAACGGCATCCTCTCCAAATTGTGAATAAAATTCATTTTTCCACCAAGGCGATTTACCCTCTCTCATATCCGTCCTCATACCTCACGATATCATCCCCCCGCCAATCCCCGCCCCGCGTGGCGCGGCGTGTAGCTACGCATGCACTACGGATTAACGACGGAATGTTTACACCGTTTTCTGACCGGAATCCGATCCCCTCACCCTCTCCCATAGCCATCCTCATACCTCACGATATCATCCTCACCCAAATAGGCGCCCGTCTGGACCTCGATCAGGACCATGGGCAGTTTGCCGGGGTTCTCCAGCCGGTGGGTGGCGCCCAGCGGGATGTAGACCTGTTCGTTCTCGGTGATCAGGCGCACGCTCTCGCCCACCGTCACCCGCGCCGTGCCCTCCACCACGATCCAATGCTCGGCCCGGTGATGGTGGCTTTGCAGGCTGAGCGCAGCACCCGGGTTCACATGGATGCGCTTGACCTGAAACCGGGGGCCGAGGGCGAGGCTTTCGAACCACCCCCAAGGGCGGTGATCCTTGGGAAAGGTCGCGGCCTGCGACGCGCCGTTTTGTTTCAGCCGGTCGACGGCCAGCCGCAACTCCTGCGCGCGGTGCATGGGGGCGACGAGTACCGCGTCGGGCATGGCGACGGCGATCATGTTCTCCAGCCCCAGCCCGATCAGCACCTGCCCCGGCGCCTCGGCCCGGAGCAGCGTGTTGGTGCAGTCGATCCCATGCGCCGGGCCGCTGTGGGCCATGCCGTCGGCATCGGGGGACATGGCGCGCCAGACCGCCTCCCACCCGCCGAGGTCGGACCAGCCACCATCAAAGGGCACGACGCACAGATCGCCGCAGCGCTCCATCACGGCGTAGTCGATCGAGATATCGGCGGCCTGCGTCCAATGTTCGGCCGCCAGCCGTAGAAAACCCAGATCGGCCTTGGCCCCGTCCAGCGCGCCTTGCACCGGGGCGATCAAAGCGGGGGCATGTTCTTTGAAGGCCGCGATCAGCCGGTCGGCGCGCGCAAGGAATAGCCCCGCATTCCACAGATAGCGCCCATCGGCCAGCATCGCCGCGGCTTGCGTATGATCGGGTTTCTCGACGAAGCGCAGCAAGGGGATGGCCGCGCTATCGCCGGGCTGGCCCAGTTCGAGATAGCCATAGCCCGTCTCG
>NZ_CBFIIK010000193.1:0-1177 GCF_965662675.1 Roseicyclus sp.
TCACCGCCGAAGAAGCCCGCAGGGCGAGGGAGGGGCGCGCGGACCGCATCATCCCGATGCGTCCCGATCACGGCCACGCGCTTTTGTCCGATCTCGACCGCCCGATGATGCCCGGCTACCCGCTGATCGGGCGCATGCGGGGGCTGGCGGAATTGCGCGGTATCATGGCGGCGTTCCGCTAGGCAGAGGGGTACTTGTTGCGACTAACTCGCAACAAGCTTGACTTTTTGCGAATGCGTCGCAATATCTTAGCCTGACGGCACGGACCGCGCCCGCCCGCGCGCTTGCAACAGGTTCCACGGATGTTGACCCGACGTATTGTTCTGTCTTTTGCCACGGCTTTCGCTCTGGCGCTTCCAGCCATGGCGCAAGATCGCCTGACTATCGTTGCCACAACCGGCATGATCGCCGATGCCGCCCGCCAGGTCGGTGGCGATCTGGCCGATGTCACCGCGCTCATGGGGCCGGGGGTGGACCCCCACGCTTATCGCCAAACGCGTAGCGATATCGTCGCGACCGCACAGGCCGATCTGGTGCTATGGAACGGCCTTTATCTCGAGGCGCAGCTTGAGGAATTCTTGCTCGAATTATCCCAGACAAGCCCTGTTGTCGCCGTGGCCGAGGCGATCCCCACGACCCAGTTGATCGCATCCGAGGATTACGAGGGCCGCTTTGATCCGCATGTCTGGATGAACCCCAACCTTTGGTCGCGCGTCGTTTTGGCGACGCGTGATGCGATGATCGCCGCCGCGCCCGCACATGCCGCGGCATTCACCGCCAATGCGCGCGCCCATTTGGAGGAATTGGCGGCGCTTGCCGTTTATTCGCAAAGCGTGCTTGCCTCCATCCCCGCCGAGGCGCGCGTGCTACTGACCGCTCATGACGCCTTCAACTATTTCGGCGCGGCCTATGGTTTCGAAGTGGTGGGTATTCAGGGCATTTCCACTGAAAGCGAGGCGGGGCTGAACCGGATCGCCGCGCTTGTGGATATGCTGGTCGCGCGCGATATCCGGGCGGTTTTCGTGGAAAGCTCGGTCTCTGATCGCAATATCCGCGCCTTGATCGAAGGTGCAGCCGCACAAGGCCATGAGGTCGTCATCGGGGGCGAGCTTTATTCCGACGCGATGGGCGCGCCCGGCAGCTATGAAGGGACGTATCTTGGCATGATCGACCATAA
>NZ_CBFIIK010000194.1:0-1151 GCF_965662675.1 Roseicyclus sp.
GCCAGGCGCTGATCAAGCAGCCCGACCTCAGCTCAGAAGAGCTGATCGAATATATCCCGGCCCCCGATTTCCCGACGGGTGGGCTGATCCTTGGCCGCACTGGCGCGCGCAAGGCCTACCTCGAGGGGCGCGGCTCGGTCATCATCCGGGCGAAAACCCATGTCGAAGAGATCCGCAAGGATCGCTTCGCCATCGTCATCGACGAGATCCCCTACCAGGTCAACAAGGCCAGCATGATCGAACGCATCGCCGATCTGGTGCGCGAGAAAAAGCTCGAGGGCATTTCCGGCGTGGCCGACGAGAGCGACCGGATCGGCGTGCGCGTGGTGATCGAACTCAAGCGCGACGCCACCGCCGAGGTGGTGTTGAACCAGCTGTTCCGCTTCACCCAGATGCAGACGCATTTCGGCTGCAACATGCTGGCGCTGAACGGCGGGCGGCCTGAACAGCTTACCTTGCGCGGCTTTCTGACCGCATTCCTCGATTTCCGCGAGGAAGTGGTGGCGCGGCGCACCGCATTTGAACTGCGCAAAGCGCGCGACCGGGCGCATGTGTTGTGCGGTCTGGCGGTCGCTGTCTCAAATGTCGACGAGGTGGTGCGCACCATCCGTGCCTCCGCCGATGCGGCCGAGGCACGCGAGAAGCTGATGACGCGCCGCTGGCCTGCAGAAGAGATTTTGCCCTTCATCAAGCTGATCGACGATCCCTCGCATACGGCCAATGCCGATGGCACCTATAATCTGTCGGAAACACAGGCGCGCGCGATCCTCGATCTGCGGCTGCAACGCCTGACCCAACTTGGCGTCAAGGAAGTGACCGACGAGCTGGAAGAGCTGGCCGGCAAGATCAAGGATTACCTCGCCATCCTCGCCTCGCGCGAGCGTATCCTCGAGATCATCGCCACCGAACTGGCCGAAGTGCGCGAAAAATTCGCCGTCCCCCGCCGGACCGAGATCACCGATTGGTCGGGCGATATGGATGACGAAGACCTGATCGAACGCGAGGATATGGTCGTCACCATCACCCAAGGCGGCTATATCAAGCGCACACCCTTGGCCGAATTCCGCGCCCAGAAGCGTGGCGGCAAGGGTCTATCGGGTGGTGCGCTGAAAGAGGACGACGTCGTCACCTCGCTTTTCGTGGCCAATACC
>NZ_CBFIIK010000195.1:0-1113 GCF_965662675.1 Roseicyclus sp.
GCGATATGTGGTCGTCCCTGTCTCGGCGATGCCGCGCCCGGTGGTATCTGCGAGATAGGCAAGTGCGGCGATGTTGGAGGTCTTGCCCTGATCGGGCGCCATGCCTTGGGTCGTGTAACGCTTCATATGCTCGACCGCGCGGAACCCTTCTTGCGCAGATTGGGCGACATCCTTGGTGGTGACGTCATTGGCGAAATCGAGCCATGCCCGCCCCTTGCCCGGCACATACCACAGCGTTTCACCCTCGCCTGCATTGCTGTCGGCCTTGGGCGGCGTTTGTCCACTAGGCGCGCGCAGCCCCAGCGCCTTGAGCGCGGCTTTGGCCGCCGCGGTCCCTTCGCGCAGGCAATCCGCCGTCGACATCGCGCCGTTGCAAGCACCCGCCGCCGTCATGCCCGGCACGGCATCGGGGCGGGGCAAGAACATCTCGCGCCCCTCGTCCCATATGGGCCGCCCCCCCAGATGGCATGTCAGATGCACCGCCGGGTTCCACCCGCCCGAGACGGCCAAGCAATCGGTGATCAGCGTATCGGTGCGGCTGCCCTTGCGATAGGTGATCTCGCGCAGGCCATGACGGCCCTTGGTGCCGATCACCTGCCCCCCCGCGATCAGGCGGTAATCGCCCTGCGCCTGCGCATCCGCGCGGCTGTCGATCACGGCGGCGACCTTTACACCCGCGCCTTGCAATTCAACCGCCGTGCGGTGCGCATCGTCATTGGTGGCGAAGACCGTCACATTGCGCCCCGCCGCCACCCCGTAGCGGTTGAGGTAGCTGCGCACGGCACTTGCCAGCATGATGCCGGGGCGGTCGTTCATCGGAAAGGCGATGTGGCGCTCATGCGCGCCCGCCGCCAAGACCGCCCGTTTCGCGCGGATACGCCAGAAACATTCCGGCGGCAGGTCGGGGGCTGCGGGCAGATGACGGGCGACGCGCTCCAGCGCGCCATAGCTGCCATCATCATAGGCCCCTGTCACCGTGGTGCGCGTCATGATGCGCACCTTTCCCGTGGCGCTGAGCGCCTTGTGCATAGTCGCGATCCACAGGGATGCATCGAGCCCGTCGATCTGCTGGCTGTCCGACAACAGCCGCCCGCCCAGATGAGTGCCTTCCTC
>NZ_CBFIIK010000196.1:0-1021 GCF_965662675.1 Roseicyclus sp.
CGTCGAGGTGCACCGATAAAAACTTCCCGGTGCCGGGTCTTTTGCGGACATATCTTGGAGTGTCCTGCACAGGATGCCACGGAAACCGGGCATCCCCAAGGCCGTTTTTCAGATCATTATCAGGGCGTTGTCCTGCCACGCCGTTCGAATCGCGGCAGCATGGCGGAGAAATCGCGCCCCTTGCCATCTTCGTCTTCGACAAATTGCGCATAGAGTGCGGTGGCGAGTTGGCCCATCGGTGTGTCTGCATCCACCCCTCCGGCGGCGTCTTGGCTGAGCCGCAGATCCTTGAGCATCAGATCGGCGGCAAAGCCGGGCAGGTAGCCGTTGTCGGCGGGGCTTTTTGGGCCGATGCCGGGTGCAGGGCAATAGCTGGTCATCGACCAGCTTTGTCCCGACGAGGTCGAGACCACATCATACATCGCCTGTCGATCAAGGCCCAGCTTGTCGGCCAAGGCGAAGGCTTCGCAGGTGGCAATCATCGTCGCGCCCAAGATCATGTTGTTGCAGATCTTGGCCGCTTGCCCATTGCCCGCCGCGCCGCAATGCACGGCCTTTTGGCCCATCACCTCGAACAGGGGCCGCGCCGTGGCAAAGGCCGCATCGCTGCCGCCCACCATGAAGGTCAGCGTGCCTGCAGCCGCCCCGCCGACCCCGCCCGAGACCGGCGCGTCAAGCGCCCCCAGACCCGCCGCCGTGGCCATCTCCGCCACGTCGCGCGCGCTGGCGACATCGACGGTGGAGCAATCCAAAAGCACCGCACCCCCACCCATCGCCGGGATCACCTCGGCGGCGACCGCCTTCAGGATGGCGCCATTGGGCAGCATGGTGATGACCACCTCTGCACCCGTGGCGGCCGCGGCGGCGGTTGCGGCCATCACGACACGCTCGGGCCCTTGAGCAGTGATGTCGTAGCCCGTCACCGCATGGCCCGCAGCGGCCAGATTGGCCGCCATCGGCCCGCCCATATTGCCCAAACCGACGAAACCGATCTTCATGTCACTTATCCTTTCGCCTGCAT